>JAEULH010000034.1 GCA_016793925.1 Rhodospirillales bacterium
CACGTCCCATAACGAGAGCTTGCCGACCACGCGGCCATCCGGCGTTTGTACGAGGACGCCCCGATCCCGCGGGCGCGACGGATCTGCTGGCGTACCCATCATTGCCTGCGCCAGCGCCTTGATGACATCCTGCAACGACGCCGCGACAAATACGTGGCTATACTCCTCAAGTGGAACCATCAGGTCGCTGACGATCATCCTGAAAGCCTCCCCGCCTAAAGATGTGCCCACTCCACGCCGGGCAGGACCGCCGGCCGTTCGCGTCGATGCGAATGGCCATACACAGAATCTGGCCCAGGTACTACTTTTTCATCGCGGGACCGAGCCCCAACTCTCGATCGCTTTCGTCGTGCAGACGCGGGGGAAGGAAAGCTGCTAACCCGCCTGTCTGGCTCCGGCACTGATCACGGCCTTCAAGACGGTCCAGGTGAATTCCCCCCGAAGGTGCCGTGGGCGGACCGGCGGCTTGTTTCGGGCAGCGGCTCAGGCTGCCGGTTAGCGATGAAACGTTGCTAAGGGTCCTCCGAAAGCGTGGTCGCCCTGCCTTTGCTGCGCCGAGAACGCCAGCCAAGCAGCACAACCGGCATCTCTGCGCTTTGGCCTTTGCGAGGCCTGCTTTACGTGGTGTTCGACCCCTCCGCGTCGCCCGCCACTTCCCATGTCGGCAAAAGTGGGTTGCTTAACGTATTTCGAGGTCGAAATCGTAGGCCAGCAACAAGCCGATGGCGTTGGTTCCGACGCCTTCGTCCTGGAAGGAGACGAAGCCGACGTTGAGGGAAAAGCCGTTGTCGAACTCGTATCCGGCCGAGATCTGAAACAGCGGGTCGCTGAAGGCGCCGCCTCCTTTCGGATGCGTAGCCCGGTTGGTGGACGATACGGCGACGTTCCAGGGGCCGATGTAGAGCGCCGCGCCGGCCGTTGCGTAGGTGACGGTGTTCGGCTCACCGTCCAGGTTGCGAATCCACACCCATTCGAGGACCGGCTCGATGTCGACATCTTCGGCCAGCTCGAACGCGCCGTATACGGCCGCCGCCAGCCCCCATTCGTCGTGCGATTCAGTCCGACCCTGCCGCTGGCGCTCGACACCGAGCTGATAGCGAAGGCCGTCAAGCGTCCGCGGCACTTCGCCATCGAGCGTGACGCTGAACGACTCCAGCGATTTCGTGTTGCTGACCCCGCCGTCGCCCTCGCGGGTCCGACCCCGCTGCGTACCCCATGACTGGCTCAGCACGCTCGTGTCGAGGTAGAACGTCTGGCCGGTCAACGTATGCCGGCCGAGGGCGCCGGCGTCCAGCGTCGCCGCGCCGCCAAAGCCGATCCGCTCGGTCAGTTCGTAGTCGTCGGCCAGGTCGGCGCCGTAGATACCGGGCGCAAGATCCCAGGCGACGCCAAAGGTCGGATTGAATTTTCCGGCGAACAGCGTCAGGGCGCCGCTCTGGTACACCAAGCCAAGGGTCTCGACATAGACGCCGACGTCCTCGAAATAGCGGTTTTGCCCGGGCCGCGGGTCTTTGACATCCTCGGCGACGAGGCTCGTCTGCAGGGACAGCGCCGGCGTCGCCCGCACCGCGAGGAACAGGTCGTTCGACATTGTGAGGTCGTTGATCTCATCCTCCTTGTTGCCGGACCTGGTAACGTAGTCGTTCTGGAATTCGAGCGAGACCGCGCCGTCGACCCGCGGATAGGCGCTCTTCTCGCGACCGGTGACGTCGAGCTCGAGTAGCGGCGCCTCCTCGTCCGGCTGCTGTACCGAAGCTGGCGGCGACGGCGCAAAAGGGCTGCGGCCGCCTCCCGCGTCCGCGGAAGGCTCGCCCGCCAGCATACCGGTAGACCCGCAGGGGAGGATCGCTGCGGCCGCGATCAGCGATTTGAAGACCGTGCCTGTCCAGGGCATCGGCTCTCCCAACACGATGGGCTTCGCTGGTGGCATCCAAGCCGATCCGTCGATCCGTCGATCTCACGTCGGGCACGACGAATTGCATGCTAGATATAGCATGCACTCCAGCCGGCATCCGCCGGTCCGGGGTCCGGTGCTGATGAAACGGAAGGCACTGATGATGCATAGCGAGCGAAGTACCCGACTGCTGCTGATCGCGTTCGCCCTGAGCTGTTTTGTCCTGCTCCTTGGCCTGGAGATCGTTACCGAGAACGACGAGCTCGATCTTGGCGACATTCTGGTCGATGCCCTCGGCATCCTGCTGAACATCGGCGCCGCGGTCGGCGTCGGTCTTCTCGCTTTCCGCCTGCAGGTTCAGCACGAGGAAAAGATCGCTTTGATCCGGCACCTCGACATTGCCCGTGCCGAAGGCGACGACTGGCGCCGCCGGGCCAGTACCCACCTCGCGGGTCTTCGCGCCGAGCTGGATGCCCAGTTTGGAGGCTGGGGGCTGACTTTGGCGGAGCGCGACGTGGCGCTGCTGATTCTCAAGGGGCTGAGCCACAAGGAGGTCGCGACCCTGCGCGGCACGTCGGAAGCGACCGTTCGCCAGCAAGCGCAGGCGATCTATCGAAAGGCGGATCTGCCGGGCAAGACCGCCTTCTGCGCCTACTTCCTCGAAGATCTCTTTACGCCGACGGTGACTATTCCCACTCCGGAAAGCGAAGCGCCGGTGGCGGCCGGCGATGTATCCTTGGCGGTGAAGCCGCTCAACGCGCAGGAGACCGCAGCGAAAGCGCAAAGGCAGCCCAGCTAAGGCGCCTTGCCGTCAAGCCGAACCCCTGGGGCGACCGTGTCGCTTCGTCATCCGACAGATGGCGGATGACCGCCCGTCTCCTCTCTGTCGGATTTACCCGCCCGCCTGTCCCGGCCTTGGCTGGTCGCCTCAACGGCTATCCAGGTCGCCGCTGCCGACCCGGACGCCATCGTCAGGACAGGAGCTGAATCATGGGCATGTTGGTTCATTCGCGCGAAAAAAGCTGCAGATCCGTCGTTCCTGGACCAACCGCCGGCATTGTGGCACTGCTTGCGGTCGGTTTGACGGCGACAGTTCCGACGCCGGACGCGCATGCGAGAGGCGGCAACAAGCCAGGGTCCTTCAAGGTGGCGAAGATCTATTTCGAGACCAACGCCAGCGCCTGCGATATGGGGATCCAGATCGCCTTCGATACCGAGGGCGTCGTGGTGGGCACGTTCAGGGACCCGAGCGGCCGGCCGATCCACACCATCAAGACCGGGAGCGGCTTGAAGGCGATCGGCGGGCAGACGGAAGGGTTCCTTGAAAGCGTGGAACCGGTGATTTCGGAGCTGGTATCCGCCAACCCCAAGTGTGTCCCCGACCCCGAAGAGCCGACGATCTCGCTCGATGAGCTCGAACAGTATTTTCCGGCGGGAACCTACAGCTTCGAGGGTACGGCCGCCGATGGGACGAAGTATCGGGACACCGCTGACCTCACCTACACCGTCCCCGATGGCCCCGTCCTGTTGTCGCCGAACGGCGATGTCGATCTCGATCCCGACAATTCGATCGAAATCAGCTGGGAACCTGTGACGACTACCATTCCCGGGCTGACGCCCACCGGCGGGCCGGCTCGTGTCGATATCGCGGGCTATCAGTTGATCGTTTACGACGCCAATGCCGGGGAAGCGCCGCCGGAATTCAATGTCGTCGTTCCACCGGGCGAGACGGCTCTGGCCGTACCGGTCGAGTTCCTGCAGCCGGACACGGAGTACAAGTACGAGGTCCTGGCGATCGAGACGGGCAACAACCAGACGATCAGCGAGGGCTCGTTTGCAACCGGACCTACTACGACGCTGCCCACGGAGACACCATCGAACGCCGCGAAGGCGTCCGCTCCGGGCGCGGCATCGAGCCGCTAACCTCCCTCCGCCCACCTTCGGGATGTGAATCGGCGTGGTCCACGCCGATTCACATCCTGCCGGTACGAGGCCTTCGACCTGCTCCGCGGTGAAGCCGGCACGCCGAGCGCGCCATAGACGCTCCCGCGGTCCCGAAGCCGGGCGCGCACGGATGACCGCGCGCGCTCGACGAGCGAGAGGCGAGAAGAGGTTGCTCGGTCTCGCCCCGCGGCCGTTTCAGCGGACGCTGAAGGCGATGCGCCGGTTCCTTTCGCGGCCTTGCGCCGTGTCATTGCTGGCGATGGGCTGGGTTCCACCGTATCCCTTCGCCGACAACATCTCCGGAGCGACGCCGTGGTCGATCAACGCCTGGCGCACCGCGTCGGCGCGGGCCTGCGACAGGGCCAGGTTCTTTTCCGGATCGCCGGTCGAGTCGGTGTGGCCGCCGATCTCGATGTGGGTGCCGGCCGGCGCCTTCGACATCGTGCCGGCCACTGACTGCAGAAAGGTCTGTGA
>JAEULH010000066.1 GCA_016793925.1 Rhodospirillales bacterium
AACGCGTGACCGGCGAGCGGCGACAATGCCGACGAGCAGGCGTTCCAGCCGAAATGGTGGAACTCGTCGCCCTCGTACGGCATCGTCACCGTGTGGACGACCTGACTGAAGGTCGGCGAGCCGGGCTTCACATCGATCACTGCGAGGGCGTCGGGCTTCGAGAAATCCGGACTGAGGAGCGCCGTGTAGGCGAAGTTCTCCAGCGGAGCTTCCATCGCAAGCTTCGGCGATGCGTGGAAGGTCGGATCGGGCCTCATTGTCATCGCGATGCCTCCCTGTTTGTTATCGAGGCGCACAGCGCCCTCTTAGGTTGGGCGCCTGTGCCGGAGGCGTGACAAACTTGCCGTAACGAGGATACGCCCTACCGTTCGACCTGCCGCAGACTGCAAAGTCGCTGCGTCAAGGCGATCGGTGGCGGCACAGGTGCCATAGGATGAAATCTCTCGGCCAGGCAGGGACGGGACCGTCATTGGCGCGCCCCCGTTCTGACAGTTAAAAGATAAAGTCTCCCGCGACCCATTGGCCGGGCGTCGCCGCGCCGTCTTTGACCAGGATCTCCATCTCCACGGCGAGCGAGCCGCCGGTGTTGGCCTGGATCAGGGTGTCGGCGCCGGAGGCGATCACATGAACCTGACCGGCGCCGGTAATCGCGCCGGTGCCCTTGAAGACGAGGGCCTGGTTGCCGCTCTTGCTCGTGTTGGCGTCGATGGTCGACAGGTCGATCCGGTCGCCGACGGCTGCGCCGACGCCTGCGAAGTCGACGATCACATCCCGGTTGGCCGCGCCCGGCTTCGACTCGATGACAGCGTCGTAGTCGAACCGGTCGTTGCCGGCTCCCCCGGCGAGCTGGTCAAGACCTTCGCGGCCGGACAACTCGTCCGCGCCGCTTTCACCGAACACGCGATCATTGCCGCTTCCGCCCGCAAGGCGATCGTCGCCTGCGCCTCCGTAAAGGATGTCGTTGTCCTCGCCACCGCGGAGGTTGTCCCGATCGTTGCCGCCATAAAGCCGGTCATTGCCGCGCCCGGCCTGAACTTCCTGAAGCTGGGCGTTCGAGCCGTCGCCGGCATAGATCACGTCGTTGCCGTCGCCGGTGAAAACCTGGTCGACACCGCCGCCGGCGTGGACAACGTCGTTCCCGCCCCAGGTGGCGATGATGTCGGCTCCGTTGCCGCAGGTGACGATGTCGTCGCCGCCGATGCCGTCGCTGCCGCTGGTCGGGATCGAGAAGTTCGTCTGATCGGCGTTGATCCGGTTGTCGCCGTCGCCGCCATCGATGACGTCGTCGCCGGTGCCGGTCAAAATCGTGTCGCCGCCGCCAAGGCCGCGCACATTGTCGTTGCCGCCGAGGCCTTGAATGTAGTCCGCGCTTGAGGTTCCCGAGAGGTGATCGTCTCCCCGAGTTCCCGTTACTGTCGCCATCACTCTGTGCCCTTCGTGATGGTGGCTGGCAATGTCGTGCTGCACTCAGCCGGGCAAAGCGCCGAAGTCGTCCGTTTCCGCCGTCCGACTTCAGCAAAATTGGCAACATGAAAATGCGCAACATGAGTTTGAAACGGACCCGAATAGCGAGCAAGCATAAAATGATCTTCGTCTGCGAGCTTGACTTGGCCGGGCGCGTGGGCGGGGGAAAAGAACTTCCCGGTTGGTTGGCCCAAGGCGTCAGTTCACCGAGGGGGAACGCGTCCGGGTGGCAGCGGAGCACGGTCGCTTCGTGAGCACGGCTTGCCCCGGTGGAGAGAACAGGCGCCCCCAGCGCGCCACTCCACCGCAACGCGCTCGTCCACTTGCAGGAGTGACGGTCGTGGCTGCGTCGCGTATCGTTGATTGCGGTTGTTTACCAAGAGGTCGAGATCCAGCAACGGCCGGGGCGGTGATGAAGCGGACGGCCTGAAGGCCGCTTGGATCTGGGGACGCTGCGCTGTGACCTTCGCGAGATTGAGCATCCTTGCCGCGGCCGCGACAGGCGCGCTTGCGTGGGCCTCGAGCGGGACGGCCGCTCCGTCCACTCCAGGCGCGGGGACGGTGCACGTCGTGGTCGCCGAGGCTGTGGAGCAGCCTGTTACGATCGAGCGCACGTATACCGGCACGACGGCGGCGGCGAGAGCCGTCGACCTGCGCGCCCAGGTTACCGGGTATCTGGTCGAGCGGCGCTTTACCGAGGGAAGTTCCGTCGCGACGGGCGATACGCTGTTCGTGATCGACGCACGCCCGTTTCAGACCGTCGTCGACCAGAGGCAAGCCGAGCTCCAAGAACAGCAGGCCGTTCTGAGGTATGCCGATGCCGCGCAACAGCGTTACGCCGCCGCCGCCAAACTCGGCGCGGCGGCCCAGGACCGCCTGGACCAGGCCATCGAGCTGCAGATAAAGACCCAGGCCGCCATCGGTGTGCACCAGGCGGAGCTTGCGCAGGCGCAGTTCAACCTGGAAATGACGGACATCAAGGCTCCGTTCGACGGCCGTGTCGGGCGCGCGCTCGTCGACGTCGGCGCGCTGGTCGAGGGCAACAAGACCGCGCTCGCCTCGCTCGTCCAGCTCAACCCTGTTTACGTCTATTTCAGCCCGCCGAATGCGGATCTGCCGCTGATTGAAGCGCAGCAAGAAAAGGCGCCCGTCCAGGTCACCGTGACCTTTCCGCACGTGCCAAGCGAAGCGCTCAGGGGCACCCTCACGTTCATCAGCAATGCGGCGGACGCGACGACCGGCACGATCGCCATGCGCGCCACCATCGCCGACCCGCCGAAAGCCGTCCGGCCGGGGCAGTTCGTCCAGGTTCGCCTGAACCTGGTGGACGCGTTCGAGGCTCTCGTCGTGCCCGCCGATGCCGTCTCGGCGGTCCAGGGTCAGACGTACGTGATGGTTGTGGGCGACGACAACCGGATCGCTCGACGCAAGGTCCGCCTCGGGCAGGACGGAGCCGACCAGGGCCGCATCGTCGAAGATGGGTTGAGCAGGGGCGAGCGGGTCGTTGTGTCCGACACCCGGGCGCTCAGGGCGGGCGAGCTCGTCTCGACGGAACCGGCGCCTGCACGGTGACCGCAAGCCGCAGCGGCATCGCATCGTCGTCGACGACAGATCAGGCTTCTGCGCCCTCTTAGGTCTCGTGCTTCGAGACGCTTACTTGCATAGTGCCCCAGGTTCATCTTCTCCAGCCGGGGCGAGTTCAAAAAGCGGGCTGGGCGATCGGCTCTGCGAGGGTCGCGTCTGCACGGAGCCCGCCGGATGGGGAATTCCGGCCATGAGCGAAGACGTCGGACATGACGATTAAGCGATTGCGCGGGGATCCCGGGGACGGCGGCAACGAATGGCTGTTTCTGAGCTACGGGGCGCTGGCGGAAGTTGCGACCCGGTTGGCCAGCCCGCAGGTCGTCATGCCATGGATCTACACGTTGATCGGCGGCCCGCTTTTCCTGTTCGGGTTGCTGGTTCCCAGCGTGCGCCTCGGCGCCATCGCATCGCAGCTGGCGGCGTTGCCGATCCTCGAGGCGGCGAAGTTCCGCAAGTGGATAACCGTCGCCGCGAGTCTCATCATGGCCGCTCTTCTCGCGCTCGTCTGCGTTGCCGTCCTGGAGTTGCCAACGGCCCTCGCGACCGCCTTTTTCTTCATCTGCACCTTGTGCTTCGGCGCCTGCAACGGCACCATCCAGCTGACCTCTCAAGACGCCATGGCCAGGACGGTACCGCTCAGGCGCATCGCCGGTCTTGTCGCGCTCCAGTCCTCGCTCGGCGGCGCAATGACCCTGGCGCTGTCCGCGAGTTTGATCCTGATCAATCGCAATCCCGGTTCGCCGAACCGGCATCTGACCTTGATCGCCGTGGCAGCCGCCGTCTGGCTCGTCGCTGCCTTGTGCTTTTCCCTCATCAAGGAACCGGCGGGGGATGTCGCGGCGAAGCAGTCGCTTTGGCAGCAGGCCTGCGAGGGGGTCAGGCTTTATGCCCGTGTGCCCTGGTTTCGTCGCTACATCGCCGTGCGAATGCTGTTCTTGTCGGTCGGCCTGGCGACACCGTTCTATTCGATACACGCGGCTACGCTTTACCAAGGCGCCGCCCATAGCCTGACGATCTTTGTCATCGCCGTCGGCCTGGCCAACATGCTCAGCGGCCTCGTCTGGCGGCGCATGCTGAGCCGCGATTCCCGCTACGTCCTGGTTCTTGTCGGTTTCGTCGCCGCGACGGCCGGGCTTATCGCCATTTCCGAGGGCAGGGCGGCGCGGGCGGACATCCCGTATGTATACGCGGTCGTGCTGTTCTTGCTGGCGATTTCCGAACAGGGGCTCACCCAGGCGTCGAAGACCTACGTCGCGCTGATCGCCTCCAACCGGGAGCGTCCTTTGTTCCTGGCGGTCAACAACGTTCTGCTCAGCACGCTCGCGGTCCCGGTCTCCAGCGTCCTCGGCGTCGTCGCGCACATGACGCACATCATCTGGGCTTTGTGTATACTGGTCGTCGTGACACTGTGCGCCAGCATAAACGCGTTCTTCATGGTGCCGCCTCCGCAAACGTAAAGGCGTCGGGGAGGGTGGGAAGACAGTGGCCCGAAGCTCGCAACCTTGGCGGCAAGCGAGACGGAGACCGGGCCCCGGGGCGTCACCGGGGCCGGCTGACCAGCGGCGAGTTTTTCTCGACGCGTCCGCTTGCGGACGGGTCCTGGCCGTGTCACTGGCGTTTGCCGGCTTCGTTGGCGCCGCGCCTGCCGCCGCAGAGGCGACCGATACGGAATCGGAGGTCGAGTTTTCCGCGGTCCCCCCGGCGGACATCGCCGGCGGGGCGCCGAATGCCGACCTCAGCGCCGCCGCGCAGTTCGCCTGGCGCCACTTCGTCGCGCTCCATTGGCCGGCTGCGCCGCAGACCGGCCTGCCCGGGACCCGCGGCGAACCCGACCCGGGCCGCCCGTTCGGCGATCCTGCCTATGTCGGCCCGCTCGTGTGGGAGACCCTGCGCTCGAAGTCCGAGGTCCTGCCGGGGATCGGCCAGCCTCACGGGCGAGAAGCGGGGAGCGGGCGCGACTACGGCTACGACGATCCCCCGCAATACGTTTTCGACCCGGCGTCCGTCGGGCGCTACGCAACGCTCCCCGTGGGCCACGTGCCGGCCTGTGAGGCCGGGCAGGACGCGCCCTCGGCGCCGCCGTGGGTCGACCTTTCGGAAGCCTTTGAAGCGGGTCCTGAAAAGGTCTTCGCAGGCCATCTGCCGCAGAACGGCGACCCCGGCCAACGCCGGGTGCTCTACACGGTCAAGGTCAACCGGCCGCAATATGCCTACATCGCGCAAAACCAGTGGTACGGCGGCGGCGATCCGGACTCGACCATACCGGCCAGGCAGACGGCGGCCTATATTGCCCTGCATTCGCGCGCACCGCCGGCGGGCACCGCCGACTATGTCAGCTTTCCGCCGGGCGCCGTGGAGGTCAAGGCGGCATGGCGGCTGCTCACCGAAGCCGAGCGCTCGAGCGGGCGGTTCCACATCGCGCAGGTGCGCACCTACGAATGGCAGCAGCCGGGCCGCGTCTACGCCGGATCTCCCGGCGACCCGCTCCACCCCTGTTTCGTCGATCAGGTCATGGGCCTGATCGGTCTTCATCTCAAGGTCAAGACGCCCTCGGCGCCCTACTACATCTGGGCCACCTTCGAGCAGGCCGACAATGTGCGCGATGCGGCGGGCGATCCAATCGAGGATGCGGACGGTCGGATTTCCGGGCGCATCGACGGCCCCGCGTCGGATCCGCCGGTCGTCTCGAAAAACGCCAGGGCCGCGTCGCCGGAAACTCCCGACGCGATCCAGAAGCTCTTGCCGGCCAAGGCCGACAGTCAGCCGGCGCGGCGCCTCTACTACACCAACCCGCCCGGCTCGCCGACGCCGCAGGGGCTGATCTCCGTCAACCGGCGCTACCACGCCATCCCGGACCCGGTCATCGAGGCCAACGCGTGGGCCCATCGTGCGTTGCGCCGCTATGCCGAGGCCCACAACGCAGACACATCGCCCTGGGCCTCCTACAAGCTGGTGAGCGTCCAGTGGCGGCCCGCCGACAAGCCGGTTCCCGGAAAGGACGTTGTCGGCGACAGCGGGAGTGGGGACGAAGTTTTGCGCTACCCGGCGATCTACTACATGGCCAATATCGTCATCGAGACGAGCCACCGGCTTCAGGTGTGGAGCGGCCAGATCCAGCGTCCGCTCCCGGCGCCCAATGCCGCGACACCGGTCAACAACCTGATCACCGACTTCGAACCGGACGGCCAGCCGACCAAAAACGTTCAGTTCGATGCCAACAGGCCGGACGGTCGCCTTCCCGGCTACAACATGGGCGGATGCATGGGCTGCCATGGCCAGATGCAGCGGACGGGCTACGATTTCAGCTTCATCCTCAGGCGAGGACGCGTCGATACGCCCGAGGTGGACGAACCGCTCCGTGCATCGCTTCACGAGATGCTGACGAAGCCCGGGGCGGGGCAGAATCATAGAAAATGAGGTCGCAGACATGCCCGCCGCGGGCGGGACGACAAGATGACCTGGCGGAGGGAGGTTCAATGTTCGCAAGCGTTCGACCCACGGACACTGTCGTTGCGCAACGGATCCCGGATGGCGATTTCGCCTTCGTCCGCCACCGCGGTCCAATCACCTGCGTCGCGGGCATTCCGGGACAGGCGGCAGCCGTGACGTCCGGCTACGACTCGGCCGTCGGCTATGTCGATCTCGCCGCGCAGCGCATGGACCTTCTTGGCTACCACCGCCATCTTGTCAATCGCATCGTCGTGAACGAGGCGGGCACGCTTGCCGCGTCCTGCTCGTCGGACTACAGCGTCGGCATCTGGGACCTTCGACAGCGGACGTTGCGGCGCTGGTTGCTTGGCCACTGGGACGACGTCGAGGACTTCACCTTCGTTGACGACCGAACGGGGATCTCGGCGTCTCGCGACTGCCGCCTTCTGGTCTGGAACCTGGCCACCGGCGCCATCGAGCAGGTTCTCTCCGGCCATGAACGCGATGCGCTGGCGGTGACCTTCGCCGCCGGCAAGGTCTACTCCTCCGGCGACGACATGACGCTGCGCCAGTGGGACCTGGCCACGGGCGCGGTCCTCAGAACGTGGGGTCCGTTCGAGGTGGAGACGGATACCTGTGCCATCGACGGCCGCCACGACCGGGTCGTCCTGGGCGCCGACGACGGGAAGATCCGTGTCTTCGACAGCCGCTCGGGTGCGCGCGTCGCAGACATCCCGGCGCACGCCTCCGGCATCAAGAAGGTCGCCGTGTCGCCGGTCAATGGCGACATCCTGTCGGCGGCCTACGATCAGAAGGTCCTGATCTGGTCCGCGGACCGCTTTGACCTCAAGGTGAGCCTGGAGCGGCATCCGGCGACCTGGGAGCGGTCGTTCAACTGGAGCCCGGACGGAACGGGCATCATGGCCGGAACGTTCGACGGCACGGTGCTTCTTTGGGATGCCGAGACGGGCCGTCGGTGCGCCGAAATCGGATGCCGGGCGGCGGCGGCCGGCAACGCCTGCCTCAACGACGTTTCCGCCAACGGCGCCGGCGACATGGTCGTGGTCAGCGACGACGGCCATGTGCGGATGGCGCACCTGGATCCCGACGCGGCGGCATGGACGCAGGACGTCCGGCCGACCGAAGGCCGCGTTCTCATGAACGCGGTCACGCTCGACGACCGCTTCGGGCGGGTCATTGCCGGCGCCCACGACCAGAACCTGCACATCTTTCGCAGGCAAGGCGGCGGCCTGAGCGACGAGACCGTCGTCAGGCTGGGCGAGGGGCCGATCAATTGCGTTCGCGTCGCGCGTACGGATGGGGCTGCGGGCGAGATCTTCGCCGCCTGCTACAGCGGCGCAATCCTACGCGTCGGCATGAACGGTGAGATCTGCGGGCGCATCGACGTCCATGAGGGCGCCGTGAAGGCACTGCGCCTGCACCCTCACAAGGCGATCGGCGTCAGTTGCGGCGCCGATGGGCTGCTGCTGTCGTGGGACTTCGATGGCCGTCTCCTGGCGCGACTGCCCGGCCATACCGCCATCGTCGATGATGTCGACCTTGATCCGACCGGAACCCGCGTCGCCAGCACCTCGCGCGATTTCACCGTGAAGGTTTTCGACCTGGAAAGCGGGCGCTGCCTGAATTCGGTGTTCCTCACTCATCGCTCGCCGAAATCGATCCTTTTCTGGGATCCGGAGACCGTATTCGTCGGCAACTATTGGGGATCCGTGCTCCGGATCGACCTCCGCAATGACCGGGTGACCGGTCGCTGCGTCGCGGACAACGGCATCAGCGCCCTGTCTCGGTGCGGTGACCGGTTCGTCGCCGTATCCTACGACGGGACGGCGAGCCTCATCGCGCCCGACGATCTGCGGACGGTCAATCGCCTGCGCATCATGGTGCAGAAGCCGCTCGGCGCACCCCTCCCGGCATCGGTCTCCGGGCCTGCCGCTGAGCGAAGAGCGGCGGCCGCCGGTGAGTGACATCGACGCCAGCGCGTCGACGGCGATCAGGTTCGTCGTCATCGCCGCGCCGAGGACCGGCAGCAACTGGCTCTGTACCCTGCTCGACTCCCACCCGGCCATCCTTTGTCACCATGAGATTTTCAATCCCGAAGGCATTCACACCGCGATCTCCGTTCGCCATCAAGATCTCGGTTTCGGAACCGTCGCCGAGCGCGACCGCAACCCCCTGGAGGTGCTCGATCGCGTCTGGCGCGGCAGCCTCGGCCACGCCGCCGTCGGCTTCAAGCTCAACCGGGGACAGCATTCGGCGGTTTTCCGCCATGTCATCGCCGATGCGACGGTGCGCAAACTCGTCATTCGCCGCTCGAACCGGATCAGGACCTATGTCTCCGAGCGGCTGGCGGAAATCACCGGTGCGTGGGAAAGCTTCGAGCACTCGAAAACCGCCCCGACGCCGCCCGCGGTGCGGATCGATCCGGCGCAGTTGCGGCGCCATGTCGCGCTGAATCGCCGCTACTACGACGGCGTCGAGCACGCGCTCGCGGCGGCGTCGCAGCAGCGGGCGTTCGAAGTCCTCTATGAGGACCTGAACAGGCCACGGACACGCCGGGACATGCTCCGCTTCCTTGGCGTTTCGCCTGACGTTGCCTTGCGCTCCGGGACGCGCAAACAGAACGATGCGCCGCTCGACGTGCTGATCGAGAACCATGATGAACTGCGCCGTGCACTGCGCGGCTCGGACCTGGAGCGCGATCTCCTTGTCGATGGCGAGATTGTCAAAGGGTGAAAGGCCGCAGCATGAACGATGGTCTTGCATACTCCCGCGCCGCCTACTGGGACGATTATCACCGCACGAGCGTGGCGAGCGATGCGACGCGCCGCACCGGCGAGCGGATCTGGCTCAACTGCTTTCTGCCGACCCTCGAAGCGTACCGATCGCGGCGCATCCTCGATCTCGGCTGCGGTTCCGGCGCCGATGCCATCGCTCTTGCGCGGTGCGGCTACGAGACGATCGGTATCGACATTTCCGCGGTGGCCGTCGAATTCGCCCGACAAGCGCACGACGACGCGCTGCCGATCCGCTTTGTTCGCCGCGACGTGGCGGAGCCCTTGCCGTTCCCAGACGCCAGCTTCGACGCCGTGCTGAGCAACCTGACCCTGCACATGTTCCCGGCGACGATCGCCCGTCGCATCGTTGCCGAGGTCGGGCGGTGCCTGCGGCCCCAGGGCGTTTTCCTCTTTCATGTCAATTCGACCGAAGACATTGCCCTGCGTATCGTCCAGCAGCCGCCTGCTGTGCGTCTCGCTCCGCGCTTCTATCGGCTGGGAAAGGGCCAGACGATGCGTTTCTTCAGTGAGGGTTGCTGCCGAGAACTGGTCGCCGGTTGGACCGTGCGGCACCTGGAACACGTCGTTGCCAGGCGAGCAGACGGCGCGGTCCAGAAGCACGCCTGGCGGTGCGTGGCGGAGAAGGCCTAGGCTCGGAACCGTCGCCCGTCATATCGCCCGCAGCCGCGCCACGACGCCGGCCTCGAACGCGGCCGCCAGCCGGTCGATGGCGAAGCGCCGCTGCTGCGGCTGCCACTTCATCCGGTTGAGCAGGCCGAACCCGCCCGGGGTCTTGTTGGCATCGAGAATGTAGATTTGCCCGTCGTCGTTGGCGCGGACGATGTCGAGCTCTCCGAAATCGAGCCCCATGCGACGACAAAAGACCCCGATCCGAAGGCGTTCGTCGTCGCTGAAGACTTCATCCGCGACGGCGACGTGCAGGCCCAGTTTCTCGGTTTTGATCGTGTCCAGCGGCACGACCTTCTCCTGGACATAGACCACCGGGAGGTCGCCGCAGATGATCGGAACGCGGTATTCGATCATGCGACCGTCCGCCGACGAGTCGATCAGCCGCTGGTAGACGAACCCCGCTTCCCGGCGAACGACCGGGCACTTGACCACCGAGCCGCCGCGGGCGTTCTCGTCGTATTTGCGAACGCAGACGCCTTCGAACTGCGTGGGATCGATGAAGGTCGAATAGCCGAAAACGGCCTCGAAGATCGCCTCGACCCGCCTCTTGCTGATGTCTCTGCAGCCGAGGTTGAGAACCGGCTTCTCACGGGCGACGGCTTCGAGGATCGGCTGATCGTCGAGCCACGTGCTGTCCTGCCAGGCAAAGCCGAAATCGAACGTGTCATGCCGGTCCAGGGTCGCGAAATAGCCCAGGCGCATGAAAATTGCGACGATGGTATAGAACTCTCTGTCGGGATAATGGGGGCTGAACAGTGCGATCATGGCAGCCTTCCAGGTTCGCGCGCGCGCCGGCTTTTCTCGATCCGGATCCAAGGCATGAGCGCCTCATGAACGCAAGACCAGATCGACCCTATTGCCTCGTCACGATTACCGACGATGAATTCAGTATTGCCACAGAGGTGCTCCTGTACAGCTTTCTGAAACACAATTCCTGGTTCGCCGGCGACCTGATCGTCATTGAGGACGGCCTGTCGACATCCGCCCGGGCTCGCATCGAGGCCCTTGGAGCGGTGAGGTTCGCGAAGCCGGACCTCCGTCTTCAGCGGCAGACGCAGGCTCTGTGTTCAAGGGCGCCCGAACTGGCAACCGTCTACAAGCGCTTCTACTCGTTCGAAACGTTCCGCCTCGGCGACTACCGACGAGTGGTCTACCTGGACAGCGACATCTACTGTGCGGGGTCCATCGAACCATTGTTTCTGAGCTCGGAACCGCTGCTGGCATGCCCGGACGGCTTCACCTACGGGGATCGGATACGCGCCTCCCTTGCCGGTACCGAGGCCGGGCCGCCAACGCCCCAAAGCCGCTACGGGCATCCGTTTTCCGCGTCGTTCAATGCCGGCGTGCTCAGCGTCGGTCCGCCGCTGCTCGGCGAAGAGCAGTATCTCGCCCTTCTCGACATGCTCGACTTCGACACCTGGCGAGCCCTCGGTCCGTCCAAGTTCACCGATCAGATGATCCTCAACGTTGTGTTCGAGGACCGCTTCTGCCCGCTTGCAGCCATTTACAACTACATGATTTTCATTGAGGAATATCAGAAGATCTGCGAGGGGGTCGCCGCCGCCGACGCCCGGCTCGTTCATTTTGCCGGGCCGATCAAGCCGTGGAACGAGTACGACCCGATCGCCCTGTTGCAGCGGGCGCCGCAGTTCGCTCGGTTCATCGACGCCTGGCGCGAGCTGCTGCACGAGGCCCGCAACACGCGGCCGCCAGCCGCGTTGTCGGCGGCGTACCGACGGCAGAAGGCGTGGATCGAGGCCTTCAACCGGGCGCCACTGACGCCGACGGGTCGCCTGTATTAGCGGCTCAGTCCTCGAAAAACGCGGCCCAGCGGGTGTCCGCGAAGTGGCGCTTGAGGTCCCCGTAGTTGGCGATCGCGTCCGCGAGGCTGCGCGTTTCGAGCTTGCCGACGGCGGCCGTCAACGGCGCGAGCGGGAGCTGGAGGAAGTCCTGCACCTCGCGGCAGCGGGCATCGAAGTCGCGCGTCAGACTCTCGTAGCTGATCGAGCAGAGGGCGTGGTCGCGAAAGCGGCGGGTCACCGCCTCGTGCAGCCGCTCTGTCTCCTCGAAATCCACTTCGAGCCGCGCCGCGTCCAGCGTCACCGGCTCGCGGGGCGACCCCGGCCCATCGCCATCCGGTGGCGGTCCGAGGTGCGAAACCGTTTTGACACGGTCCGGGTCCCAGGCATGCCAGACACGGGAGCGGCGCGCCATGACATGGGAGAGGTGGCGGCGGAGCGAATTCTCGCGGCGCAGATGGATGATGCGAACAGCCTTCATCCGCGACAGCCAGGTCCAGACATCCCCCCAGGCCGGGTTTTCACGGATCCCCGGGAACGCGCGCAGGCCCCACGGATGGTAGACCTGCAGCGTAAAGCCGACGCATGCCACGGTATCGGGGAACTGGCGATAGACCCAGCGGCGCAGGACCTCCACAGTCGGCGTCGTCAGCGGATAGGGCAGGCGGCGGTTATCGGAATTGAAGACTTCCGTCTGGCACACGACTGCCGGATGCGACTCGAGCGCGGTTCGCAACAGGTGTGTGCCCGATCGCAGGTGGGAGACGATGACGAACTTCCGATACGCCAAGCGCTCGCGGTCCATTTCGGTGGGCGTTCCACTCGATCCGCTCTAAGGGTACTCTTCGGCATACGGCATGCGCGCCAGTTTTCTTTGCAAGGAGGGCGGATGAGGACGCCCACACTCATCCTTGGGCTCCTGGACACGTCCCGAGAGGTGGCGGACCCGTCCGTGTCCAGCCGGCTGCGCGAACTGACGATCGCCTGGTCGCGGTTCAAGTACTTCGGCAGCATCATCGAAAACGCGTCCGTCGATGCTATTCTCGCGCAGGCTCTGCAGCGAAACGCCGACTACTGCCTGCTCCAGGCCCACGGGCACATTCTCGACGAGGTGTGGCAGCCGGACGGAGGCGCGAGCGTCGACATCTTGACCGCCCTCGAGCAGTGGATGATGGGGCGCGACTTCCTCGTTGCGGGACAGATCAGCGGAGGCCGCGACGGCGCATACGGACTGGGTCGCCGGTTCCTCCTGGTCAACCTCAATCGCTACCGCACCCTGGGTTCGCCGCGCTTCGGAGCGGCGTGTGCGCGATCGCAGCGGATGGCCCTGCCGCGGGCGGTGGCTGCCGAAGCCGGCGGCATCGAGCGCCTTGAACCGACGGGCAGGACGGCCGTCGTCGGGCCGGCGTCGTCGGGATGGTCTTTCGTCAACGCCAGTCTGGAGGCGGGTCTGCACGTCCATCGGTTGCCCGCCGCCGTAACCGCGATGGCCATCGATCTCGGTTTCGACCCCGGTGCCAGCGGCGCGGCGCCTGTCGCTTCCCTGCGACGCGTCCTCGACGCGAGCCTGCCCGATCCTGGGCCCGGTTCCGACTTCGGCGGGCTGGACGAGCGGGCGGTGGGCTTTGTTCGGCGCATCCGCAGTCTCAGCGAAAAGCTGCCGCAGGGGGTCTTCTCCTGGAACCTGGAAAGCTACGCCGATGTCGAGAGCCCGCCCGAGCATTTCGCGCCGCCCATCCAGGCGCTCTACACCGTTGCCGCCGGGTTCAAGCCGAACCGCATCCTCGAGACGCACGGCTTCGACGAGCGCACGCGCATGGTCGTGTTCGACTACAGCCGTCCTGGCCTTGCGTTCCGGCGTCTGTTGCACGAGCGCTGGGACGGGACCGACTACCCGGATTTCTTGAGGCGCCTGTTCCGCGAGCGGGCGGTGGATGACGCATTCTACGTCCTGTGGAACGGGGCCTCGCCCGAGACCGTGCCTTGGCCTGACGTCGAGGCCCGGTGGCAAAGCGAGTTGGCGGCGTGGGGCGGTGCGGAGGCCCTGCGTCGGCACTGGCGCCGCTTCCGGAACATCCGCGTCGAGTACGTCTGCTGCGACCTTCTCAGGGAGCCGGGACCGCTGCTCGAGCGCGTTCGCGACAATCCAGCGGCTGTGATCTGGTGGAGCAACGCCTTCTTTTCCGTCCACAGCAACTGGTTCTACACGGCCGCGGATCGCCGCCAGCGCTACCGGTCCTTCGTCGGCGCGCTCGCCGCCCGCGCCCCCGAACTGTTCCTGTACGGTGCCGATTCAAACAACATCAGCGTCAACTTCATCCAGGCAAAGCCTTACGTGGAATGGTACGTCCGGGAAGGCGGGGACGAACTCGAACCCGCCAGGCGACACAGCCGACAGATCCGGTTCTAGGCCGACAGCTCCGTTGCTACCAATCTCTTGCGGTGAGAGATCCTTAGACTGCTGGCTGCCAGCCGCGACACCAATTCGCCATTCAGATTCCTGTGCCCAAATCGGAGGGCGGGACCGACCGGGAACAGACGCGGTATCCCGGCTTCGAGTTCGCAATTGCCATGTTCGCAATGCCCGAAAAGCATCAGAAAAACAGATTTTATGCCGGCTCGCCGTGATTGCCTTATGGCCCGACGATGCTGAGCAGCAGGCCGGCCGCGCCGCAGGCGGCGAGGGTTGGGACCAGACCGACCTTGAACCGGAAAATCGCCAGCATTGCCGCTGTCGCAAGCACCGCTGCCCGCCAATCGAGTGTGGTCAGGACCGGCAGGTCGGGACCGACGCCGAGGATCGAGACCTCCCGCACATCCCGAAACAGCACGTGCAGGCTGAACCACAGTGCCAGGTTCAGGACCACGCCGACGACGGCAGCGGTGATTGCCGACAGGGTCGCCGTCAGCGCGCGGTTGCCGCGTAGCGCCTCGACGTAGGGAGCGCCGAGAAAAATCCAGAGAAAGCAGGGGGCAAAGGTCACCCAGGTGGTCAATAGTGCCCCGAGGCAGCCGGCCGTCAGCGGATCGAATGGACCGGGATCGCGGAACGCGGCCAGGAAGCCCACGAACTGCAGCACCATGATCAGCGGTCCGGGGGTTGTCTCGGCGAGGCCGAGGCCATCGACCATCTCGCCTGGCGCGAGCCAGCCGAAGGTGTCGACCGCAGCCTGCGCGACGTAGGCGAGCACGGCATAGGCACCGCCGAAGGTTACGACCGCCATCATGCTGAAGAAACGGCCGATTTCCGTCCACACGCTGGCTGGGCCGGCGAGCGCCCACAGCAGCAGAACGGGGCCGAGCCAGACCGGCACCCAGATGGTGATTACGCGCAAGGAGCGGCGCCGCGAGGGCCGGGCGTGTTCCAGTTCCCCTCGATCGAACATGACATCGACGACGCCGGGCCGATCCTGGCCGGTGCCCGCGGCCTTGCCGTGACCGCCTCCGCCCTGGAACGCGGCCGGCCTGATCCGGCTGCCGAGCCAGCCGACCGCCGCGGCGCCGAGCACGATCAGCGGGAAAGCCAAGTCGAGCACGTAGATGGCGACGAACGCCGCCGCAGCGATGCCGACGAGGACCCGGTTGCGCAGGGCGCGCCGGCCGAGCCGCAGCAGCGCCTCGACAACGACCGCGAGCACCGCCGCCTTGATACCGAGAAAAGCGGCGGCGGCGAGCGGAAGGTTGCCGAACATGGCATAGAGGATGCTCAGGCACAGCATGACGAGCGCGCCTGGCAGCACGAACAGGATCCCGGCGACGAGCCCGCCGGCCGTCCGGTGCATCAACCATCCGAGATAGGTCGCGAGCTGCTGCGCTTCCGGCCCCGGCAGCAGCATGCAGTAATTCAGCGCGTGCAAGAACCTCTGTTCGCCGACCCACGCGCGCTCCTCGACGAGCATGCGGTGCATCAGCGCGATCTGGCCGGCCGGGCCGCCGAAGCTGAGCAGCCCGATCTTTGCCCACACTCTTGCCGCCTCGGCGAAGCTCGGCCGCGCCGGCGGGTGCGTATCGGTTGCTGGCGTGACGATGGTCGTGGTCATGCCGTCCTCCCGGCATCGGCAGGAGCCGTGGGCGGCCAGCCGTGCGTCTCCTGGGTGCACGACCGGCACCACGCGAAGAGCGCGTCGTAGAGGACGAGACCATGGGCCAGCATTTCATGGTCGTCCACAAAGTTGGCCGAGAGCCCAAGCGAGATGGCGAGCAGGCCCGCGGCCTGGGGCGCCAGATCGAGACGGCCGGTATCGGCGGCGCGGACGATCGTCGCCAGGTGCCGCAGAGGCGGATCGTCGAGACCATAGTCGGCGAGGAATGCGTCGAACGAACACAGCTCGCCGCGGTGCGACAGGTCGGCGCCGGGAATGTCGTAGGGGATGGCGCCAAGGCGCTCGGCGTCGTCGAACACCGCCTTCGCCGGAACAAACACGAACGTGGGTGCGGCGTCGATGAACCGGGTGATCAGCCAGGGACAGGCGATCCGGTCGATCTTCGGCCGTTCGCGGGTGATCCAGGTGACGCCGCGGACACGCCTGCGCTCGAGCGCTCCGCCCGCGGCGATCCAGGCGGCGATACCGCCCTCGAGATAGCGGGCTTTCAAGCCGGCGGCGGACGAAGCATCGGCCACCTGCTGGCTTACGCCCTGACCGTGGGCGCAGTAGACGACGACGGTACGCTCGCGGTCGAGTTCGCCGGACCAGTCACCGACGGCGTCCGGGTCGCGCCGCTCAGCACCGGCGATCTGCGAAGGTG
>JAEULH010000068.1 GCA_016793925.1 Rhodospirillales bacterium
CGCCCGGCGACGTCGATGTAGCGGCCGTCGCGGTAGACGAAATACATCGGCACGTCGAGCATGTACTCGACGTAGCGCTCGAAGCCGAACCCTTCGTCGAACACGAACGGCAGCATGCCCGAGCGATCGGGGTCGGTGTCCGTCCAGACGTGGCTGCGAAAGCTCAGAAGGCCGTTGGGCACGCCGTGGCGGAACGGCGAGTTGGCGAACAGCGCGGTGGCGACCGGCTGCAGGGCGAGGCCGACGCGGAACATCCGCACCATCGTCGCCTCGCTGTCGAAATCGAGGTTCACCTGCACGGTGCAGGTGGCCAGCATCATGTCGAGACCGAGCCTGCCTCGGGTCGGCATGTAGCGGCGCATGATGGCGTAGCGCTGCTTGGGCATCCAGGGAATGTCGTCGAGCCCCCACTTCGGCTGGTAGCCGACGCCGAGGAAGGCAATGTCGAGATCCGCGGCGACGGCCTTGACCTGGCTGAGGTGGCGGTCGATTTCGCCGCAGGTCTGGTGGATGTTTTCGAGCGGCGCGCCGGAGAGCTCGAGCTGACCGCCTGGCTCCAGGGTAATGGAGCAGCCCTTGCCGTCGTTCAGGGCGATGACGCGCCCGTCCTCGTAGACCGCCTGCCAGCCCAAGGCGGCGAGGCCGTCGAGCACCGCGCGAACGCCGCGCGGACCGTCGTAGGTCAGGGGCCGGTAGTCGTCGAGGCGGTAGGCCAGCTTTTCGTGCTCAGTGCCGATGCGCCACTGCGACCGCGGCTTGCAGCCGGCCGCCATGTACTCGACAAGCTGCCGCTTGTCGGAAACAACAGGCTCGGCGTGCGAGGTGTCTGCGACCATTACGCTTGTCCCGGGTTGTCTTTGAAATGAGGCGGCGTCGCGGCTGCGCAAGACCGCTCGTTCAGCGCCTGCCAGACAGCGAGGACGGCGACGGCGGCCGTCTCCGCCCGCAGCGTGCGCGTCCCGAGGCTGACGACCTTAACACACCGCAAGGCGGCGAGGCCATCGAGCTCGACCGAGGTCAACCCGCCCTCCGGTCCGACAAGGAAGCCGGCCGGAAGCGCCGACGCCGAAGCCGGTCCGGTGAGCGCGTCGAGCAGAGGCAACGCCGCATCCCGAGCCTGCGGGTGGGCGACGCAGAGGGGGCGCTGAGCCGGCCACATCGCCACGAACGACGGCAGCGTGAGCGGCGCGGCAACCTCCGGAACGCTGAGGCGGCCGCATTGCTCCGCCGCCTCCGTGGCGGTGGCCTGCAGGCGCTCGACGTTGACCCGCTGGGCGATGGTTCTCTCGGTGAGAACCGGCAGGATCCGGGCGGCGCCGAGTTCGGTCGCCTTCTCGACGATGAAGTCCGTCGCCGATTTCTTCACCGGGGCGAAGGCGAGCCAAGGCCCGTCGTCCGCGTCCTGAGCGCGGGTCCGCCGTTCGACCTCGACCGCGACCTTCGCCCGCCCGTGCGGCGCGAGCCTGCCCTGCCACTCGCCGTCGCAGCCGTTGAACAGACGGATCCGTTCGCCTTGCGACAAGCGCATGACCCGCAGGAGGTAGTGGACCTGCCCAGGCTCCAGTTCCACGCTGCCACCCGGAGCGAGCGCGGCCGACACATAAAGGCGAACCTTCGCCGGCGCGTCAGGAGTTGCGGCCATCACGCGATGCTTCCGCAGGGCGGCCGGCCGCTATAGGCTGCGCCGCGTAGCCATGTTTCAAATCGTATGAGCATGCAACGAACTGCGAGCGATATCCCGCGCGGCAACTGGATCGACCGGCGCGCTCCCGGCGCGGTGCGGCCGTATCTGCGCTTGGCGAGGCTGGACCGGCCGATCGGCACCTGGCTGCTCCTCCTGCCCTGCTGGTGGGGCGTTTCCCTGGCGTCCGAGGGCTGGCCGGACCCGTGGCTGATGGCGCTGTTCGCGATCGGCGCCGTTGTCATGCGCGGCGCCGGCTGCACACTCAACGACATCGTCGACCGCGACATCGACGGCCGCGTCGCGCGAACGGCCGACCGGCCCATTCCCAGCGGCGCGGTCAGCGTACCGCAGGCGGCGGCGTTCTTCGCGCTCCAGTGCCTGATCGGCCTGGCCGTGCTGATGCAGTTCAACGGGTTCGCCGTCGGCGTCGGCATTGCCTCGCTGGGCCTCGTTGCGATCTACCCCTTCATGAAGAGAATAACCGACTGGCCGCAGGTCGTCCTCGGCCTCGCCTTCAACTGGGGCGCGCTCCTCGGCTGGAGCGCGGTCCGTGGCGACCTGGAGGTGGCCCCCCTTGTGCTCTACATCGGCGGGCTGTTCTGGACGCTCGCCTACGACACCATCTACGCCCACCAGGACAAGGCCGACGACGTGAAGGTGGGCGTGCGCTCCACGGCGTTGCGCCTGGGCGCCGCGACGCGGCCCTGGCTCTTCGTCTTTCACGGTCTGGCCGTCGCCTGCATCGGCGCCGGCGCGGTGGCAGCGGGTGCGGCGTCGCCCTGGTTGTTCCTCGCGCTGGGACTTGCCGCAGGCCACGCGATCTGGCAAGCGGGCACGGTCGACCTTGAGGATGCGGGCGATTGTCTGGCCAAGTTCAAGTCCAACCGCGACCTCGGGCTGATCGTCCTCGCCGGCCTGATCTTCGCTCGCGTCGGTTCATGAGGATGCAACCGATCGCTTCGGCGGCACCGGGGATGCCATAGCGGATGTCGTACAACTCCTTGCGGGAGTTCATTGCACGGCTGGAAGGCGCAGGCCGCCTGGTCCGCGTCCGCGAGCCCGTTTCGCCCGTGCTCGAACTGACGGAAATCCAGACCCGGCTGCTGGCCGAACAGGGTCCCGCCGTGCTCTTCGAAAATGTGCTTGGCGAGAACGGCGCCGCCTACGACATGCCGGTCCTCGTCAATCTGTTCGGAACGGTGGAGCGGGTCGCCTGGGGGATGAACCGCGAGCCGGAACAACTTCGCGAGGTGGGCGAGACGCTGGCCTTCCTCCGTCAGCCGGAGCCCCCCGGAGGCTGGCGCGAGGCGCTCGACATGCTGCCGCTGCTGCGCACGGTCATGGCAATGAAGCCGCGGACGGTCGCGCGCGCGCCGTGTCAGGAGGTGGTGAACCTGGGCGACGACATCGACCTCGGGCGGCTGCCGATCCAGTCCTGCTGGCCGGGCGAACCGGCGCCGCTGATCACCTGGCCGCTGGTGGTGACGCAAGGTCCCTCGGCTTCGAAGCGCGGCGGCGATCGACGCGATGTCTTCAACCTCGGCATCTACCGGATGCAGGTGACGGGGCCACGGACGACGCTGATGCGCTGGCTGAAGCATCGCGGCGGCGCGCAACACTATCACCGGTGGAAGACGGAGCGGGCCGAGCCGCTTCCGGCCGCGGCCGTCATCGGCGCCGACCCGGGAACCATCCTGGCGGCGGTCACGCCGGTCCCCGACACCCTCTCGGAGTACCAGTTCGCCGGGCTGCTGCGCGGCGAAAAGGTCGATCTGGTCGACTGCAAGACGGTGCCGCTCAAGGTTCCGGCAACGGCGGAGATCGTCATCGAAGGCCATGTCGCGCTCGATGACTTCGCCGACGAGGGGCCCTACGGCGATCACACCGGCTACTACAACGCGGTCGAGCCGTTTCCCGTGTTCACCGCTTCGGCGATCACGATGCGGCGCAAGCCGATCTACCTCTCCACCTTCACCGGCCGGCCGCCGGACGAGCCCTCGGTCCTCGGCGAGGCGTTGAACGAACTCTTCATCCCGCTGCTGGTCCAGCAGTTCCCGGAGATCGTCGACTTCTGGCTGCCGCCCGAAGCCTGCTCCTACCGCGTCGCCGTCATCGCGATGCGCAAGAGCTATCCCGGCCACGCCAAGCGGATCATGATGGCGACCTGGTCCTACCTGCGCCAGTTCATGTACACCAAGTTTGTCATCGTCGTGGACGCGGACATCGACGCGCGCTCGTGGACCGATGTGATCTGGGCGCTTTCGACAAACGTGGATCCCGTGCGAGATATCACCCAGATCGAGAATACGCCCATCGACTACCTGGATTTCGCCTCGCCGGTTTCCGGCCTGGGCGGCAAGATCGGCATCGACGCGACGACCAAGATCCCGCCGGAGACAAGCCGGCCGTGGGGTCGGCGCATCCGGATGTCGGACGACGTGATCGAGGCAGTCACCCGCAAGTGGCCGCGTTACGGCCTGCCCGGGAGCGGCAAGCCCATCTGGAAACCGTGAACGGCCGCGTCTCGGCCGAGTTCTGGGAGCGACGATGACGACAGATCTTCACCCCGCGGCGGCAGCATCGCCTGCGGTTCTGCTGGAAGCCGCGGATCGGAGCAACGCCTGGCCGTTCGTCGAGGCGCGCAACCTTGCCAAGCGGCTCGGCGAAACGGCAACGGCGGAGCCGGTGCTGTTCGAAACCGGGTATGGTCCGTCCGGCCTGCCCCACATCGGCACCTTCGGCGAAGTCGTGCGCACGACCATGGTCCGCCACGCATTCACCGTGCTCACCGGCCGGCCGACACGGCTGCTCGCGTTTTCCGACGACATGGACGCCCTGCGCAAGGTGCCGGACAACGTGCCCAACCGGGGCATGCTTGCCGACCACCTCGGCCAGCCGCTGACCTCGATCCCCGACCCCTTCGGCGAGTACGAGAGCTTCGGCGCCCACAACAACGCCCGGCTGCGCGGCTTTCTCGACCGGTTCGGCTTCGATTACGAGTTCGGCAGTTCGACCGCGTACTACAAAAGCGGCCGCTTCGACGCCATGCTGAGGCGCGTTCTCGCCGCCTACGACGACATCACCCGGATCATCCTGCCGACGCTGGGGCCCGAACGGCGGGCGACCTACAGCCCGTTCCTGCCCGTCTGCGCCACGACCGGCCGCGTCCTCCAGGTGGCGGTGGTCGCGCGCGATGTGGACGCGGGAACGATCGTTTACGAGGACGAAGGTGGACGCCGGGTCGAGACGCCGGTGACCGGCGGTCGCTGCAAGCTTCAGTGGAAGGCCGACTGGGCGATGCGCTGGGCGGCGCTCGGCGTCGACTACGAGATGGCGGGCAAGGACCTGATCGACTCGGTTCAGCTCGCCAGCCGCATCTGCCGCGTGCTCAAGGCGCGGCCGCCGACGAACCTGATCTACGAGCTTTTCCTCGACGAGAACGGCGAAAAGATCTCGAAGTCCCGCGGCAACGGCCTCGCCGTCGAGGACTGGCTGCGCTACGCCCCACGGGAGACGCTCGCCTATTTCATGTACAACAAGCCGAAGACGGCGAAGCGCCTCCACATCGGCCTGATCCCGAAGACCGTCGACGAGTACATCGCCAACCTTCACGCCTACCCCGGGCAGGACGAGGTGAACCGACTCAACAATCCGGTCTGGCATGTCCACGCCGGCCGGCCGCCGGGCCAGGCCGGGCTGATCAGCTACGCACTGCTCCTCAACCTGGTCGCGGCCTGCCACACGGAGGACCGGAACGTCCTGTGGCACTACGTCGTCGCCTACTACGGCGACGAGGCGATTCGAAACGAGGCGATGATCACGCAACTGATCGATCACGCCATCGCCTACTACCGCGATTTCGTCAAGGTCAGGCAGCGCCATCGCCTTCCCGAAGATGCGGAGAAGGCGGCGCTGTCGGCGCTGGCGGAAGGCCTTGCACAGGCGGCGCCCGCCGCCTCGGCGGAGGAGTTGCAAACCGTCGTCTATGAGGTCGGCAAGGCGCACGCCGACGTCTTCCCGAGCCTGAAGGACTGGTTCCGGGCCCTCTACCAGATCCTGCTGGGCCAGGACGAGGGGCCGCGCATGGGTTCGTTCATCGCCCTCTACGGTCGCGACAAGACCTTGGCCATGCTCGAAGATGTGCTCGCCGGCCGCTCCCTGGGCCCCGCTCCCGCATCCTGACCAACGCGAGGGGTGACGCCGCTGCAGCGGTTGCCCCGTCACCTTCGCGCGCGACGCGAGAATTCGTAAAGGGTTCACGCCAGATGAAACGTACTGACCTGCTCGTGCGACGCGCCTCAGGCGTTGTCGACGAAGAGCAAGGCGCGGCCTTTACGTCTTCATGCCGGCGATGACCATCTCCAGGTTCTGGATCCGCCGGCGCGTCATGCCCGCATGGAAGTCGGCGCCGGCCCGCTGGAACCCGGCCAAGGCCGTGCGGAACGTGCTGAGCGCCTCTTCCAGCCGGGTCGGGTCCTTCTCCGACTCCCCCAGCGTCCACAGCGTCGTCGCCAGGTTCACCCGGGTCAGGGCCATTTCCGTCGGCGTGCGTTCGCGCGCGCGCACCTCCAGCGAGGCGCGGTAGGCGGCGATGGCCGCCTCGAGGTGGCGGCTGCCCGGGTCACGCTCGCCCAGGATCTGCAGTGCGCCGGCGAGCTGGTTCTGGGTGATCGCCCAGGCCAGCGGCTGGCGGTCGCGGGTGCGCACGTCAAGGGCGGCGCGGTAGGCGTCAACGGCCTGTCGCAGGCGCTGGACACCCTCCTCGCGTTCGCCCAGGGTCCGCAGGGTGTTGCCGAGCCCATGCTGGGTTGTCGCCCATTCCAGCGGCAGGCGGTCGCGGGTGAACACCTGCAGCGCCGAACGCAGCGCCGCCGCCGCCTGCAGCAGCCGCGCGGTTCCCTCCTCGCGCCGGGCCAGCGCCCACTGCGCAAGGCCCAGGTTCTGCTGCGTCTTTGCCCAGCGGAACGGCAGATCCTCGCGGGTGTAGACCTCGAGCGCGGCCCTGTGCGCGGCAATGGCATGATCGAGATGGCCGGTCCCCTCCTCGCGTTCGCCGAGTGCGGAGAGCGCCGCGCCGAGACTGCTCTGGGTCCGGGCCCAGTCGAGCGGCCGGCGCCCGCGGCTGAACACCTCGAGGGCGGCGCGGTAGGCCGAGACCGCGCCTTCGAGCTGTGCGGTGCCTTCCTTCCGTTCGGCCTGCATGCGCAGGGCGTCGCCCAGGCTCACCTGGATCCGCGCCCACTCCAGCGGCAGCCGGTCGCGGCCAAGGCTGGTCAACGACGACCGGAAGGCGGCAATCGCGTCATCGAGGTGGCTCTCGTTGCCGACCCGGCGGCCGAGCGTCAGCATGACGTTGCCGAGGCTGCTTGCAGCCAGTGCCCGCTCCAGCGGCAGCTCCGTCGGGCTGTAGACCTCGATCGCGGCCTGCAGGGCGGCCACCGCCTCGTCCAGCCGCTCCAGCGCGCCGCTGCGCTCGCCCAGCGCCTGCAGCGCCAGGCCCAGGTTCTGCTGGGTCCGCGCCCAGTGCAACGGCAGCCTCTCGCGGGTCAGGCTCTGCAGCGCAGCCTGATGAACGGCCACCGCCTCGTTCAGATGGGCGACACCCTGTTCGCGCTCGCCGAGCGTCCGCAGGGCGATGCCGAGGTTGTTCTGCGTCACAGCCCACGAGACCGGCAGCCGGGCTCGCGTGATAACCTGTAGTGCCGCCCGATAGGAACTGACCGCGGCCTCCAGGGTGGCGACGTCATCCCGGCGCTGGCCCAGCGCCCAGAGCGCTGCGCCCCGGTTGTTCTCGATGATCGCCCAGTGCAGAGGCAGGGCTTCGCGGGTATAGATGTCGCGCGTGGCGTCGTAGGCGGCGAGCGCCTCCTCGAGATCGGCAGCGCGTTGGCGCATATCGCCGAGACGACGAAGGGCGTTGCCGAGTGTCGTGTGGCCGACCGCCCACACCTCCGGGTCGGCGCCCCGATCGAGCGAAGCAAGCAGGGCCTTGAACTGGTCGACGCCCCGCTCCATCCAATCGACGTCGTGGCCGGCGCGACCGATGTTGAGCGACGCCGTCGCCAGAGCGGCGCGGATCCGGGCCAGCGCCGACGCACCGAGCGTGGTCAGGCCATCGGCGACATCCGTCGCGCTGGTCATCGCCGGCACCAGCAGGCTCACCAGGTCATGCGCCTGTTCTTCGGTGACCGGGTCGATCCAGGCCAGCGCCGCGGCATAGATGACGGCCGCCAGCTCCTTGGGGAAGTTCGTCGGCAGCTCCAGGGTGTCGCCGACCGGCCGGTAGGTGCGCACATCGCCGAAGGGCGTCACCGCCGCGGAGAGGAAGCGCAGGCGCAGGGTCCGGCCTTCGTCAATGACCCGGCCCCAGATGAGAACGTGGGCGTTGGCGCCGCGAAGCCAGGCGCGCCCCGTCCGCAGCGCGCCGGCCAAAGCCTCCAGCTCCTGATCGCCGTCGGCATCGAGCAGGACCGCGGAGCGTCGCTCCACCGCCAAGCCGGAAACGCCGCCGAGCACCGCCGCGACGTGCTTGCTCTGCTCCTGACCGGGATCGTCGCCGGCGAAATCGGCCACCATCGCCTTGAACTTGATTCCCGGCTCGGTCGCCGGCGCCGGACGGGGCCAGGGCAGATGCGCCGAGGGCGCCCCCGTCTCGGGCGCGGCCGCCCGCTCGCCGTTGCCGTGGCCATTCTGGCCGTTCTCGCTCTCGCCGCCGTCGTAGAAACTGAGCGGGCCCAGTTCCGAGAAACGGAACAGGCCGAACGCGCGACTGCCGTTGTAGTCGAGAATCCGCAGGTCATCGGACTGCTTAACGTCATGGGCGACCGACTGGAAGCGTGCGCCGTAGCGGGCTCGGGCAAGATCGTAGGGAATTTCCCAGGCGAGAAATTTTTCGATGCCCTTGGACTTCAGCTTGTCGAGGAAGTCCGGCGAGGTCGGCTCGTCATAGGACGTCAAAACGACGAGCGGACCGCCCCCCGTGACCAGTAGGATGGCTTTCATTGGTATGCCCCTTGAACGAGTGACTTGCCTATCCGGAACAATAGCATCGGCGCATCGCCGTCAGGCGTCGGCAACGGATCGCTGCCGCCCCTTATACAGACTAATCGCGGCCAGGATAGACTCTTGTCGGTTGCCGCCGGCGCAAAGGCGAAGCCGCGCGGCGGAAGCTAGAAATCGATGCAGCGGCCCTTGCGCTCCCAATCGCCGTACCGCGTCGGCTCGGGACCCTTGGGTCCGCCTCTCTCTTCTTCGCCCGGACGGTCCCTGGCCGGCGCGGTCGCGACCCCGTCGTCGGCCGGGACCCGCGCGGCGTCGATCGCCGTCCTCGGCGCCTCGGCCTCGCACGCCTCGGCCCCTTCGCCCGCTCGCTCTGCGACTTCTTCGTTCATGATCCAACAATCCGCTCAGGATGGCAGCAAGCGGGCGATCCTACTACATTACGGGCGGGCCGCAAGCGGACGGCCGACCACACATTGGAAGAGATCATGAGCACGGTTCGAACTGCAATTCTGCTCGCCGGGCTGACGGCCTTGTTTATGGTCGTCGGCTTTTTCATCGGCGGTCAGAATGGGATGCTGATCGCCTTGGCGATCGCGGTCGCCATGAATGCGTTCTCGTATTGGAACTCGGACAAGATGGTGCTGCGGATGTACGGGGCGCAGCAGGTCGACGTCCGCACGGCGCCGGAGCTCGTCGGTCTCGTCGAACAGCTCGCCTCGAGGGCCCAGTTGCCGATGCCCAAGGTGTTCATCATCGAAACGCCGCAGCCCAACGCCTTCGCGACCGGGCGCAACCCCGAGAACGCCGCCGTCGCCGTGACCACCGGACTGATCCGCCAGCTCAGCCACCAGGAGCTCGCCGGCGTGCTGGCGCACGAAATGGCGCACGTCAAGAACCGCGACACCCTGATCATGACGGTCACCGCGACGCTGGCCGGTGCGCTCGGCATGCTCGCCAATTTCGGACTGTTCTTCGGCAACAACCGCGATAACCCGCTCGGCGCCATCGGCACCATCCTCATGGTCATCCTCGCGCCCTTGGCGGCGATGCTGGTGCAGATGGCGATTTCGCGAACCCGTGAGTACGGCGCCGATCGCGCCGGCGCCGAGATCTGCGGCCATCCGTTGTGGCTGGCCTCCGCCCTGCAGAAGATCCAGAACGGCGCGCAGCGGATCGACAACCACCAGGCTGAGCGCAATCCGGCCACGGCGCACCTGTTCATCGTCAATCCGCTGCACGGGCGCTCGATGGACAGCCTGTTTTCGACCCACCCCAGCACCGAAAACCGCGTCCTCGCGTTGCGCGAACTGGCGGCGCGCAAGGGCCAGTCCGGCCCCTGGGGCTGAAGGCGTCGCTTCCGGTCGGTTCCGCGTCGGTGAGGCCGGCCAAGGGTCCGTCGCCGGCCGATCCGCGCGCCGTCGCCTTCGACATCCTGAACATGGTTTTCGGAGACGGGCGCGCCGCCGACGAGGGCTTCGACCGACACCCCGGGGCGGCGAGCCTCGACGGCCGCGATCGCGCCTTCGCCCTGAACCTGGTCGCGACGACGCTGCGTCGCCTCGGCCAGATCGACACGATCGTCGCGGCGCTCGTCGAGCGGCCGATCCCGAGGCGTGGGGCCCAGGCGCGCAATCTGATCCGGCTGGGCGTCTGTCAGCTCGCGTTTTTCCGCACTCGGGCGCATGCCGCGGTCGATACGGCGGTCGAACTGGCGCGCACGCGCGGGCCGACCCGACCCTACGCCGGCCTGGTCAACGCTGTGCTCCGCCGCGCCGCCGGCGTGGTCGACGCAGTCGTCGCCGATCAGGACGCCCCCCGGATGAACACGCCGGACTGGCTTTGGCGGACCTGGAGCGCGGCCTACGGCGAATCGACGGCGCGCGCGGTCGCCGCCGCCCACCTGAGCGAGCCGCCGCTCGACCTGACGCTGAAGGGAGGCGACGCACCGGCCGGGCTCGATGCGCTCCGCCTCCCGACCGGCAGCCTGCGCCTCCGCCACAAGGGACCCGTTCCCGACCTGCCCGGCTTTGCCGCCGGTGCGTGGTGGGTGCAGGATGCGGCGGCGGCGCTGCCGGCGACGCTCTTCGGTCCGGTGCAGGGCAGCCGGGTGATCGACCTGTGCGCGGCGCCGGGCGGCAAGACGGCGCAGCTCTGCGCGGCGGGCGCGGACGTCGTCGCCGTCGAACACAATGCCCAACGCGGCCGCCAGCTTCAGGGCAATCTCGCCCGCCTCGGGCTTGCCGCGGAACTCGTCGTCGCCGATGCGGGCGCCTGGCGGCCGGCCGAGCCGGCGGATGCGGTGCTCCTCGATGCGCCATGCTCGGCGACCGGCGCCATCCGCCGCCATCCGGACGTGGCATGGCTGAAAACGCCGGCCGCCGTCGCGGCTTTGGCCGCCATCCAGAGGCGGCTGCTGAACGCCGCCGTCGAGATGACGCGGCCCGGCGGCACGCTGATCTACTGCGTCTGTTCGCTCCAGCCCGAGGAGGGGCCGGCGTTGATCGAAGCGCTTCTCGAGAGCGCGCCTTCGCTCGAGCGTCGGCCGGTCAGCGCCGACGAGATCGGCGACCTGGCGGAGGCGATCACGCCGGCCGGCGACGTGCGCACACTGCCCTGCCACTGGCCCGAGCAGGGTGGCCTGGACGGCTTCTACATCGCCCGCCTGCGCCGAATCTAGCGCTCCGCCACGGGGATTCGGGGGCGCTCCGGCCGGCTCGGCGGTGGTCCTGCACCGGGCGGCCCGCGCTGCGCCCCGCGCCCGGAGCGGCTTGCGGCTCCGGGGCCAACCTGCTACCACGCCTGGGTGGGGGTGCGCTGGCGCAATCCTCGAGGTTGAGTTAGCCCCGGCAGGGCAATGTGAGTGGTTCAATCGACGGCTTCGGCGGCGGCTTGGCCCGCCGTTTGACTTTGGGACGCGCGACGCGGTCGGTCCGCCACGTCTGGTATCGGTCCGCCGCCTACAATCGACTGTTGAGCTGGCAGCCGCAGATCGACCTGAAGCGGACGCTGCCGCTCCGCCCCGCCGTCAACAGCCGCGTCGTCGCCGAGGCGGTGCTTGACGGCCGCCTGCCTCTGGCCGGCCGTACCCTCCCGTTCGGCACGCTGCCGTGGTCTGTGCCGCCGCCGGGTCCCGGCGCCGGCGCTTTGATGCATGGCTTCAGTTGGCTGGTCGATCTCAAGACCCGCGGCGGGGAACCGGCGCGGGCTCGGGCGCAGGACCTGCTCCGCGGCTGGATCCGCGCCTATCCGCGCTGGGACGAGCTGGCATGGCGGCCCGGCATCCTTGGCCGACGCCTGATCGCCTGGATCACCTGCGCAGATTTCGTCCTCGCCAATGCCGATGTCGGCTTGCGCAACGCCTTCTACCGCTCGCTGAACATGCAGGCGCAGCACCTGTTGCGCGCGTTGCCGGACGAGAGCGGCAGCGAAGCCGCCTTTGCCGGGATCACCGGCGCACTTGCCGCGACACTGGCGCTCGGGATCGGCGACAGGGGAGACGTACTCGGCGTTCTCGAACGCGAAATCGACCGCCAAGTCCTCGCCGATGGTTGCCACCTTCAGCGCAATCCCGCCGTCCACCTCGCGGTTCTGCGCCATCTCCTCGAGATGCGAGCCATGCTGATCGAGGCCGAGGCCGAAGTTCCGCTGTTTGTCGGCGGCACGATCGAGCGGATGGTCGCCATGTTGCGCTTCTTCCGCCACGGCGATGGCGGCCTTGCCCTGTTCAACGGCGGCAAGGAAGGCCTGGTCCATGTCATCGACGCGACGCTGGCAGAGGCTGCCGTGAAGGAGCGGCCGCCGGCGAGCGCGCCGGCCGGCGCCTTCGAGCGGCTTGCCGCCGGGCCGGTGCTGATCGTTCTGGACGGCGGCGGGCCGCCGCCAGCGGGAGCGGACCTGTTCGCCCACGCGGCGCCGGGCGCGTTCGAGATGAGCGTCGGCCGCGAGCGCCTGATCGTCAACTGCGGCGGCTTCGTCGGCGACGAGCCGAGCTGGCGGGCGGCCGTGCGCTCAACTGCGGCGCACTCGGCGGCCATGATCGATAATGTCAACGCCGTCGCGCTCGATGCCCGCGGCAACCTCCGCCGCCGACGCGTGGACGTTCGCGTCGTTCGCCGCACCGCCGAGGGCGCCAGTTGGCTGGAGGTCGATCACGACGGTTACGCCGCGCGCTTTGCCGCGATCTGCCGGCGGCGGCTGTACATGGACGCGCTCGGCGAGGATATCCGCGGCGAGGACGTTTGCGAAGGCCGCGGCGGGACGCGCTTCGTCGTGCGCTTCCATCTTCACCCACGGGTTGGCGTGGCCTTCGAGGACGGGAGCGCCGGCGGGGGGGTGACCGGCATCCGCCTGACCCTGCCGGGCGGCGCGATCTACCGCTTCATCAGCATCGGCGGGACGATGGCGCTCGACGATAGCGTCTATCTCGGCGTCTCCGACGTGCCCGAGCCGACGCGGCAGATCGTCGTCAGCGCCGCCTTCGGGGCCAAGGTCGCTCGGATCAAATGGGCGCTTCGCCGGGTTGACCAGGATCTGCGTCAGCCGAGCGAAGCGAATGGCGGCGCGGTCGCGCCGGCGCCGGCGCCAGCCTCGGAGGCGAAGGCGCGGCCGGAACCGGAGACCACTCAGGAACGCGCAGCGCAGGCAACGTTGGACCTGCAGCCAAAGGCCGCACCGGGTCCCGCAACCGCGCAGGAAAATTCGGGCGAAGAGCCGGCCGGGTGATCTGCCCGTGCGTCGAGCGGCCGGGTTCTGCTATAGACACCGGCCACTGCCCGTCGACCACCGCCTGAGGGAGCCTGCCTTCGATGTCCGCGCCCATTCGCCGCGCCCTGATCTCCGTTTCCGACAAAACCGGCATCGACGACCTCGGCCGGGCGCTCGGCGCGCACGGCATCGAGATTCTCTCCACCGGCGGGTCGGCGGCGGCGCTGCGGGCGGCGGGGGTCGCGGTGACCGAGGTTTCCGACTTTACCGGTTTCCCGGAGATCATGGACGGTCGGGTCAAGACCCTGCAGCCGGCCATTCACGGCGGGCTGCTCGCGGTCCGCGATAATCCGGAGCACCAGCGGGCGATGCGCGAGCACAATATCGCGCCGATCGACCTTCTCGTCGTCAACCTCTATCCGTTCGAGGCGACGGCGGCGTCGGGCGCGGACTTCGCCGCCTGCATCGAAAACATCGACATCGGCGGCCCGGCGCTGATCCGGGCGGCGGCGAAGAACCACGCCTCCGTCACCGTCGTGGTCGATCCGGCCGATTACGCCCGTCTCGTCGACGAGTTGCGCGACGGCGACGGGGCGACGACGCCGGAATTCCGCAAGGTCCTGGCGGCGAAGGCCTACGCGCGCACCGGCGCCTACGACGCCGCCATCGCCGGCTGGTTCAACGGCGCCCTGCGCGAGCCCTTTCCGGACCGCCTCGTTTTCGCGGGCGTGCGCAGGCAGGCCCTTCGCTACGGCGAGAACCCGCACCAGGCAGCGGCCTTCTATGTCTCCGGCGACGGCCGGCCCGGGGTCGCGAGCGCAGCGCAGATCCAGGGCAAGGAGCTCAGCTTCAACAACCTCAACGATACCGACGCCGCATTCGAACTTGTCGGCGAGTTCGAGGCCCCGGCGGTGGCGATCGTCAAGCACGCCAACCCCTGCGGCGTCGCCGTCGGCGAAACGCTGGCCGAGGCCTACGCGGCCGCCCTCGCCTGCGATCCGATCAGCGCCTTCGGCGGCATTATCGCCCTCAACCGGCGGCTCGACGGTGCAACCGCGGCCGAAATCGCCAAGTTGTTCGTTGAGGTGGTCATCGCCCCGGACATCGACGACGACGCTCGCGCGGCGCTGGCGGCGAAGAAGAACACCCGCGTCCTTGTCGCCGGCGCCGTACCGGATCCGCTCGGCCCCGGGATGACGATGCGTTCGCTCGCCGGCGGCTACCTGCTGCAGAGCCGCGACAACCGGCTGACCGGCGACACCATCAAGGTCGTCAGCCGGCGTTCGCCCAGCAACGCGGAGATGGCGGACCTGAGGTTCGCCTTTGCCGTCTGCAAGCACGTCAAGTCCAACGCCATCGTCTTCTGTCGCGGCGGGCGCACCGTCGGCGTCGGCGCCGGACAGATGAGTCGCGTCGACTCGGCCCGGCTTGCCGTTTGGAAGGCCGAGGAAGCCCGGACCGCAGCGGGCGAGACGGAGGCGCGGACGATACGCTCGGTCGTCGCCTCGGACGCGTTCTTTCCCTTTGCCGACGGCCTGATCGCCTGCGCCGAGGCCGGCGCCACCGCCGTGATCCAGCCCGGCGGCTCGATGCGCGACGACGACGTCATTGCCGCCGCCGACGAGCGCGACATGGCGATGGTCTTCACCGGCATGCGCCACTTCCGCCACTGAGCGATTACGTCAGAGACCGGATCCTCTGCCTGCTCAGGCCGCAGGCGGCGGCGGAGCGGCCGGACGGCGAGCGTTGGGGACCGGGATCAGGAGCACCAGGCCGACGACGAAAAAGCCCAGGATCGTCGCCAGGCCGGCCCGCTGGGTGCCGAAGAGATCGGTGACCAGACCGAACAGGAAGGGGCCGAGGAAAGCCGTCGCTTTCCCCGCGAGGGCGAACAGGCCGAACATCTCTGCGTAAAGGTTCGGCGGCGCCAGCCTCGCCATCAGGGACCGGCTGGCGGACTGGGCCGGGCCGAAGAAGATCCCGAGCGGGAGGCCGAAGATCCAAAACAGGGTCTTCGACTCGACGAAGATCAGGATCGCCCCCAGCACGGTCAGCGCCCCGACGGCGATGAAGATCGTCGACTTCGGGCCGATCCAGTCGTCGATCCAGCCGAAGGCGAAGGCGCCGAGGCCGGCGGTGACGTTCATGGCGATGCCAAAGAGCAAAAGCTCGTTGAAGTCCATGCCGAAGGTGACGGCGGCGTAGATGCCGCCGACGGTGAACAGCGTGTTCAGCCCGTCGGTGTAGATCATGTGCGAGATCAGGTAGATCACCACCGACCTGTACTCGCGCACCCGGCGGAAGGTCGAGATGATGGACGCGACCCCCTGCCGCGCGGCGGTGAGCGCGGGCACGCCCTTGGATCGGGTGTCGGGCGTGAACAGAAAGAAGGGCAGCGAGAAAGCGCCGAACCACAGGGCCACGAGCAGGGCGGTCGCCCGCACCGGCTCGGCGGCTTCGGCGTCGAGGCCGAAAAGCGGCGGTTGCGGTCGGATCAGGACGACCAGCGCGACAACGAGGCAGACCAGCCCGCCGACGTAGCCCAGTCCCCAGCCCCAGCCGGAAATCCGACCGAGGATCGCCGGCGGGGCCAACGACGGCAGCATGGCATTGTAGAAAATCCCGCCCATCTCGAAGGCGAAATTGCTCAGGGCGACGAACGCCAGAGCCCAGATGACGAAAGACGGCTCGGGCTTCGTGAACCAGAGCATCGCCGTGGCGACGACGGCGATGAGCGTGAAAGCGCCGACCCACGGCTTGCGCCGGCCGGCGCTGTCGGCGATGGCGCCGAGGACGGGACCGGCGAGGGCGAGCGCCAACGCCGATGCGCTCATCGCGTAGGCCCACTGGCTCGTCCCGGTGACGTTGTCGACGGCGACGGCCTTGGCGAAATAGGCGGCGAACACGAAGGTGCTGATGACGGTCGGATAGCTTGAGTTGGCCCAGTCATAACCGCACCAGGCGGCAAGCCCGACGCGGTCGGTTGTAACCGGCGCCTCCTCCGCCGCCCCGGGCGCGTCCGCGTTCGCCAAGCCTCAGACCTCCGCCAGCGTTCGAAGTTGACGACTGGCCACCGTGAGCATCGAAAGATCGACCTTTGGCGCGGCCGTGAGTTCGGCGATGAGGGCGCGGCTGCGATCGACGACCGGTCCGTGCGCGCGGCTCCAGGCTTCGATCGCCTCGTACCCGGTCCCCGCGCCGTTGTCGTGGATGCGCGTGGTGATGTCGCGCTGGTGACCGTAGAGTTCCTCGATGACCGCGGCGACGGCCAGCCGCTGCCAGTAGCTGGTCACCGGCAGCTTTTCCGCCTGATAACGCAGCCACCCGAAGCCCAAAACCTCGCCGAGCGTGAAGTAGAGCACCGCCACCTCTTCCGCCGGAACGCCCCGAGCCGCGGCGATGCGAACGATATCGCAGGCCGAGGGCATGACGATGAGGTAGGCGACCCGGCGAGCCACGTCCTCCGGCACGCCGTCGTCCTGGTAGCGACGGGCGCGGTGGAGGATCCGGCTGTTGACGTCCTCGGGCAGCACCGATTCGATGCGCTCCGACAGGCCGGCGATCGGCGTGTCGAAGGCGGCGATGTTGACGGTGATGTCGATGGGAGAGCCCCCGTTGCGCAAAAACCACAGCGTCGCCCGCTCGACCAGACGCTGGACGTCGCGGTGCAGGGTGACCTGGACGGAGGCCGGCACGAGATTGTCGAGGGCCTCGATCTGTTCCCAGACCGAGCGCACCGAGAAGACGTCGCGCGCGACGATATAGGCGCGGGTAATGTCGACGACCGGCATCCCGGTCTTCTCGAAAATCTCGGTGACGAAGGTCCCGCCGACGCGGTTGATCAGGCTGTTCGTAATCGACGAGGCGACGATTTCTCGGCGGAGGCGATGGTTGGCGATGCGGTCCTTGAAGCGGCCCTGAATGGGGGTCGGGAAATAACGGACGACATCCTCGGCGAGGTGACGGTCGTCGGGCAGGTTCGAGGCGATCAACTGTTCGTAGAGCCAGATCTTGCAATGGGAGAAGAGAACCGCGATCTCCGGCCGGGCCAGGCCCTGACGCGCGGCGCTGCGCTCGGCCAAAGCCTCGTCGTCGGGCAGGGACTCGACCGCCCTGTTCAGGTGCCCCTGGCGCTCGAGCGTGCGCATGAGCCGGATCTGGTTGTCGAGCGAGCCTGCGCCCTCCGCGGCAATCAGGGTGATGGCCTGGGTTTGCAGGTAATTGTCGCGCAGAACGAGTTCGCCCACCTCTTCGGTCATTTCGACCAGCAGGTTGTTGCGCTGCTTTGTCGTCAGGTCGCCGTCGGCCACGACCGAATCGAGCAGGATCTTGATGTTGACCTCGTGGTCGGAACAGTCGACCCCGGCAGAGTTGTCGATAAAGTCGGTGTTGATGTTTCCGCCGGCGCGGGAGAAGGCGAGCCTTCCGAACTGAGTAATGCCGAGGTTGGCGCCCTCGCCGATGACCTTGCAGCGAAGCTCGCTGCCGTTGATCCGGACCGCGTCGTTGGCGCGGTCGCCGACATCGACGTTCGACTCGTGGTCGCCCTTGACGAAGGTGCCAATGCCGCCGAACCACAAGAGGTCGACAGCGCTTTTCAGCAGCACGCGGATGAGCGCGGCCGGTGTCATGCGCGCCGCGTCGATCCCGAACCGCGCGCGTATCTCCGGGCTCAGCGCAATCGACTTCGCCCGGCGTTCGAACACGCCGCCGCCCTTGGAGATGGCCGCAGGAGCATAGTCTGCCCAACTCGACCGCGGCAGCTCGTACAGCCGTCGCCGTTCCGCGAAGCTCGCGGCCGGATCCGGATCGGGATCGATGAAGATGTGCAGGTGATTGAAGGCGGCCACGAGCTTGATGTGCTCGGAACGCAACATGCCGTTGCCGAAGATATCGCCGGCCATGTCGCCGATGCCGACCACGGTGAAGTCCTGGGTCTGGGTGTCGATGCCAAGCTCGCGGAAGTGGCGCTTGACCGACTCCCAGGTGCCGCGAGCGGTGATACCCATCTTCTTGTGATCGTACCCCTGGCTGCCGCCGGAGGCGAAGGCGTCGCCGAGCCAAAAGCCGTAATCCTGCGACAGACTGTTGGCGATGTCGGAGAAGGTCGCGGTGCCCTTGTCGGCGGCGACGACGAGATAGGGGTCGTCCGCGTCGCCACGGACGACATCCGCGGGCGGCAAAACCGCATCGACCGCCAGATTATCGGTGACATCGAGCAGGCCGCGAATGAGCGTCTTGTAGCAACCGATGCCCTCGGCCATGTAGGCCTCCCGATCGCCGGGGTCGGGCGCCTGCTTGAGGACGAAGCCGCCCTTCGCGCCGACCGGGACGATGACGGCGTTCTTGACCATCTGCGCCTTCATCAGCCCAAGGACTTCGGTGCGGAAGTCCTCGCGTCGGTCCGACCAGCGGATTCCGCCGCGCGAGACTTTGCCGCCGCGGAGGTGAATGCCTTCCATCCTCGGCGAGTACACGAAAATCTCGAACATCGGCCGCGGCAACGGGAGTTCGTCGATCGCCCGGCTGTCGAGCTTGAACGAGAGATAGGACTTGGGACCGCCGTCCTCACCCGACTGGAAATAGTTCGTCCGCCGGGTCGCCTCGACGAGATTGAAGAACCGCCGCAGGATCCGGTCCTGATCCGCGCTCGCAACCTGATCGAGACCCGCAGCGATCCGCTCGCGAACCGGAGCGGCGCGGGTCTCGGCGTCGCCGGCGCCGGCCGGGTCGAACAGAGCCTTGAACAGAGCGACGATCAGCCGCGCCAGCTCGGCATTGCCGATCAACGTCTGTTCCATGTAGGCCTGAGAAAAGGCGATGCCGATCTGGCGGAGATAGCGACAGTACGCGCGGATGACCACAACCTCGCGCCAAGTCAGACCACCGGTCAGCACGAGCGCGTTGAACAGATCGCTCTCGACCCGACCGTCCCAGACGGCGAGGAACGTCTCCTGGAAATTCGCCCGAACCGCGCCAAGGTCGACCGCGACGGCCGAACGGGTCTGCAGGCCGAAGTCGTGGATCATGACCAGGCCTGCATCGGCCGGGTGTACCGCGTGCGGCACCTCGTCGATCACCCTCAGGCCAAGGTGTTCGAGCATCGGCAGGACCAGCGACAGCACGATCGGCCTGCCCTGCAGAAACACCTTGAAGCGCATGTCCGTATCGGCGGACCCGAACGGACGGTAAAGCGTCATCCCCAGGGTGCCAGACCGCAGCGTCTCGTCGATCAGGTCGACGTCGGCGACCGCCTGCTCGGCGTTAAAGCGTTCGCTGTAGCCGGACGGAAACGCATCCCTGTAACGCTCGTAAAGAAGCTGGCCCTGCTCCTCGCCGTGAGCGGCGTAGAGCGCATCATGGAGATGATCGGACCAGGTTCGGGTCGCATCGACGATCGCCGCCTCGAGTTCGTCGACGCTGTAGTCGGGAATATTGCCGGGCGTGGTGCGCACAAGGAACTGCAAGCGCGCCATCGGCGAATCGCCGACCTGGCTGTAGTGGGCGGAAATTTCGCCAGCGAAAGCCTTTGCCAGGATCGACTGGATCTCGAGCCGAAGGCCGGTGTTGTAGCGATCCAGCGGCAGGTAAACCATGCATGAGACGAACCGCTCGAAGTCGTCGCGACGCAAGAACAGCCGCACCCGCCGGCGTTGCTGGAGGTCGAGGATGCCGAGCGCAGTGGTCAGCAGATGGTCTTCAGAGATCTGGAACAGTTCGTCGCGCGGATACGTCTCGACAATGTTCATCAGCGCGCGGCCGTCATGCTCGCGGGAGTCGAAGCCGGCGCGCGCGATGATATTTTTCAGCTTGCGCTTCAGCAGTGGGATGCTGCGGGCGCTGAGGTTGTACGCGACCGACGTGAACAGCCCGACGAACATGTGCTCGCCGACGACCTGGCCCGCCTCGTTGGCCCGCTTGGCCACGATCACGTCCATGTGAACCGACCGGTGCACGGTCGAGCGCCGGTTGGACTTGGTCACCATGAGCAGGTCAGGGCGGGCGACGAAGGCGCGAACCGCCGGCGGAAGGGGCGCCTGGTCGCGGAATTCGTCAAAGACGAGAAAGCCGGATTCGCGCAGCAGGCCGAGGCCGGATCCGGGAATCACCGCCGCGATCGTCTCGCCGTCGTCCGCGCCATCGCGGGCGACGAAATCGTAGGCGCGATAACCCAGCAACGTGAAGTTGTTCTCGTAGATCCAGCGGAGAAATTCGCGATCCTCGTCCACCTCCTCGGCGGACGAGCCCTGCGGCGGGTTGTCGAAGCTGGCGATCACCGACCCGAGCATGTCGCGCATGGCCTGCCAGTCGCCAACCGCCCGCCGGACATCAGCGAGGATCCGCGCGATCGCTTCGCTGAGCTCGCCCGTAACCTCCCGGGGTTGGCGGACGATTTCGAGGTGCATCAGCGACTCCGCGATGTCCGCACCGGGCTCGTCCCCGTCGCCGCGGCCCTCGGCGAGGCCGATACGCACGCCGCGGTCGTCGCGACGGACACGGATGACGGGATGGATGACGAGCTGGACCGGGAGGTCGCGTCGGTTCAGCTCCGCCGTCACCGAGTCGACGAGGAACGGCATGTCGTCGGTGACGACTTCGACGACCGTGTGATCGCAGCGCCAGCCGTCTTCTTCGAGCTTGGGGTTGTAAACCCGCACGCGCGCCGTTTGCGGACTGCGCTTTTCTGCAAGTCGCCAGTGGGCGTAGGCAGCGCCGAACAGGTTATCCGGACTTATCCGGTAGATGTCCTCTCCAGGCACCCGGGCGAAATAGGCCCGGAGGAACCTGGTGAAGGTCTGCGCCTGGTCGTCGCCGAGTCGCCAACGCGCAATCTCGACGATCTTTGCGAGGAGATCGTCCTTAAGGGCATCGGTAAACCGCGTCATGGTCATCTCTGTTATCCTCCCGATCGCTGCAACCAGGTACCGACGCTGGTCTTGCGCTCCGGGAGGATCGAAATGAGGGCCAGTGAACGGCGGCGGGGCTCGGCCGCCGGCCGACTTCCAAACTCCACGCAGAGAAGCCGCTTGGAGCGGGCGAAGGGATTCGAACCCTCGACTTCAACCTTGGCAAGGTTGCGCTCTACCCCTGAGCTACGCCCGCACCGGCACCGTGACAGCGGTTATTGATCGCGATTTTAAGAGATGACCGGGTCTTTGCAAGAAGCATCGTCGCGCGACGGCGCACATCGCCGCCGGACCGGCCTGACGCGGTCTTGCGCGGAACCAACTTCAGCGCTTCAGCACGTCCCGCCAGTCGGCATGGCGCGCCATCTGGACCCTGACGAACGAGCAGACCGGGACGATCGTCCGCCCCTCCGCGCGGGCGTCCTCGACGGCGCGCTGCACGAGCGCCTGCCCGATCCCGAGGCGACGCAACGCAAACGGCACCCCGGTGTGATGGATCACGAGGGTCTTCTCGTCCGGGCGCGAATACGTCATCACTGCTTCAAAGCCTTGTATGTACGCCGCATAGCAGCCGCCGGTCGCGTTTTCCGTGCGCGTAATGGCGAGCCCGCCGGTGTTCGTCGTTCCGTCCATGACCGTCCCATCCACCTCTCAGCTTCCCTCTTCCGTCCCGAGACCGAATAGCGGACGAGGCCGCCGCGGTTGTCCCATCGGGCACTCGAGCCTTGGCCGGTCCCAGCCGCCAAGCGTCGCCGCCGCCTCGTACGTGCTTTGGAGAAACGACATCAGCGTCGCCTCCGGATCGTCCGCCCGGCGCACCGCGTCGTAGGGCAACAGGAACTCGCCGGCGCCGGCGTCGTAGAACGCGGCGTCCGGCGCAACGCGCGCCTCGCCGAACCCGGCCGGAGCCGGATAGGCATAGGAGTAGAAGGCGGCCTCGTCGATCACCCCGCCGCCCGGCCAGAACCCGGCCGATGAGACTTCATGGCTGTAGGCTTCTCGCGTGACATCGTCGGGAAGCGCCGGTACGCCGCCCGGATGCAGGGGCGCCGTTCGTCCGGAAAAACGGGTGACCGCCAGATCGAAGCTGCCCCAGAAGAGGTGCACGGGGCTGGCCTTGCCTATATAGGCCGTTCGGAAGCGCTTGAAGATGCGATCCGCCAGCACGGCAGCCTGGAAAAAGCGCGTGACGCGCTCGCGGTCGTAGGGCCGCTCGTCCCGATCGTCCCTGAAGGCAACGGGATCGGCAACCTCGTTCGGCCGCCCGTGCAGCTCTGCCGTGCCGCCGAGCTCCGAAAGAAGTGCGAGGAAGCGCGCATGAAAATCCGCAACCGACATGGGTTGTAGCGAAAACCGGGCCGAACGACCATCGGTCGCCGCGCCGACAACCGCATGGTCGAGGAGATCCAGCACGATCTCGATCCCGCCGGGTCGGTCGGGGACGAGGCTCGTGGTCAATCCGCGGGCGTTGACATAGAGCGTCGCGTGCCAGGAATGGTTCATCCACGGGGCCCGAGCAAGCCGATACTTACCAACTATCTGCGCAAACAGATGCAGCGCCTCGCAGCTTTCACGCCATTGCGCGAAAGATATGTCGGGCCAAGCGTATGTCATCGACGTCTCCTACCGTCGAGCCGGCTTCCCGCTCTTCGCGGCGTTCTTCACCATGCTCGCGGCACCGCGACATGTGCTTTCCGTTACCTTCACCGCGTGTCCTCTTCTGCGCCCTCGGCACCGCGCTGCTCGGGGCGCAAAGCTCTTGAGCGCGCGGATGCAAGGTGCCATGTATAACGCGATCTTCCGTTCTCCCGACAACGCATTTCTGGCGATGATCCTTTCTTCGAGCAGCGCAGCAGCCACCGACGTCGGCGGCGACGTCATCAAGGACGGCACGATCCAAAGCTTCAGCGCCGACGTCATCAACGCGTCGATGGAGCGACCGGTTATCGTTGACTTCTGGGCGCCGTGGTGCGGCCCGTGCAAGACCCTGACGCCGACGCTGGAGAGGCTGGTCCGGCAGGCCAAGGGCGCCGTACGCCTGGTCAAGATCAATATCGACGAAAACCAGACGCTGGCGACCCAGTTGCGCATCCAGTCGGTACCGACGGTCTACGCGTTTGTCGGCGGCCAGCCCGTCGATGGCTTCGTCGGCGCGCAGCCGGAAAGCAAGCTGAAGGCGTTCGTCGATACCCTTGTTGGAGGCGCCGGCGACCCTTTGGCGGACGCTGTCGAGCAGGGACGGGCCGCTTTGGATCGCGGCGACTTCAAGTCCGCGGCCAAGGCGTTCTCCGCGGTGCTGGCGCAAGACCCGAACAACGCCAAGGCGGTCGCCGGGATGATCCGCAGCTATGCGGGCGCCGGCAACGCGACGGCCGCGCGTCGTCTGATCGACGGGCTCAGTGCCGAGGTCAAGCGCCACCCCGAGGTCTTGACCGCGCTGGCCGCCGTTGAGCTTGTCGAGCAGAGCAAAAAGGGCGGCGATGTCGCCAGGCTGCGCGCGACCGTCGCCGCGCGCCCGGACGATCCGCAGGCCCGGCTGGATTACGCGATCGCCCTTTACGGCAGCGGCGACGCACAGTCGGCGATCGACGAGCTTCTCCACCTCATCCGGGCGGACAGGACCTGGAACGACGAGGCGGCTCGCAAGCAGCTTGTCAAAATTTTCGACGCGCTCGGCCACGTCCATCCGACGACAGTTGCGGCGCGGCGGCAGTTGTCGACGATCCTGTTTTCATGAAGGACGATGACGCTCTGGCGCAGAGACTGCCCGAGGTTCTGCCGATTTTCCCGCTCGACGGGACGATGCTCCTGCCACGCGGACACCTGCCGCTGCAGATCTTCGAGCCGCGCTACCTTAACATGGTCGAAGATGCGCTGGGCCGCGGGCGGATGATCGGCATGATCCAGCCGCGCTACCCGCAGCGTCATCCGGTGGACGACGGTGCCGAGATCTTCGCCACCGGCTGCGCCGGACGGATCGTTTCGTTCGCGGAGAGCGAGGACAACCGTTTCCTGATCACGTTGCGCGGCGTCTGCCGGTTCCGCGTTGTCGAGGAGCTGGGGCTGCTGAATGGCTATCGTCGGGTCAGGCCGGACTTCTCGCCCTTTCTTGGCGATATGACGGACGCGGCCGCCGATGCGATCGACCGCGATCACCTGCTGCGCGCGGCGCGCGGGTATTTTACGACCAAGGACATCTCTTGCGATTGGAACGCGGTCGACAACGCGAGCGACGAGGCCCTGGTGCTGTCCTTCGCGATGATGTGCCCTTTCGAGACGCGCGAAAAGCAGGCTCTGCTCGAGTGCGGCGATTCGGGCCAGCGCGCCGCTCTGCTGATCTCACTGTTCGAGATGGCAGTCCACGAAACGGACGGTCCGGCGCCCGAAGCATGGCATTAGACGGGGGCGCGGCATGGTAAAGAAAAGCGTGGATCCTAAACTTCTCGAAATCCTGGTTTGTCCGCTGACAAAGGGCCCGCTGCGCTACGACGCCGAGCGCCAGGAGTTGATCAGCGACCAGGCCGGCCTGATTTACCCGATCCGCGACGGCATCCCGATCATGCTGGTCGACGAGGCGCGGCCGATCAAGGACATCGTGGCCGGCGATCCACCGGCGACCCCTCAGCCGACGGGGCGCCCATGAGCGCCGAATACGGCAATCGTCACCAGCCGACCGAAATCCGCCTCAAGCGGGAGGATCGGGTTCTCGAAATCGACTACGCCGATGGCTGCAGCTTCGCGCTTCCGGCCGAGTACCTCCGCGTCGAAAGCCCGTCCGCCGAGGTCCAGGGACACGGCCCGGACAGCAAGACGATCGTCGCCGGGCGACGCCATGTCGGCATCCTCGCCGTCGAGCCGGTCGGCAGCTATGCGATCCGGATCCGCTTCGACGACATGCACGACACCGGGCTCTATACCTGGGACTACCTGTACCGGCTCGGCGCGGAGCAGGATCGGATCTGGCAGAACTATCTCCGCTCGCTCGCCGAGGAGGGCCTCAGCCGCGAGCCCTGAGGTCGTGCCGATCAGGCGCCGCGCATCGACCGCGGCAGTTCGCCGACCAGACCCATGGCGTGACGCATGAAAAAGCGCTTGAGCGGCGGCAGGGCGTCGACTGCGGCGAGGCCGACGTTGCGAGCGAGCCGCACGGGCGTCGCGTCAACCGCGAACAGCCGGTTCAGCCCGTCGGTCAAGGCCAGCATGAGCGTGTTGTCGAACCGTCGCCAGCGCTGGTAGCGGGCAAGGACATCCCCGGCGCCCAGGTCGAGGCCGAGGGCGCGGGCTTCGCTCAGCACGTCGGACAGGGCCGCGACATCGCGCAAACCCATGTTCAGCCCCTGCCCGGCGATCGGGTGCATGGCATGGAGCGCGTCCCCGACCAGGGCAAGGCGCTCGGCGGTTGCCGATTCGGCGAACTGCAGCGACAAAGGATAAGCCCAGCGCGGCCCGACCACGCGCACGGCGCCGAGGAAGTCTCCGAACCGGCGAGCGAGTTCGACGGTGAAGCCTTCGTCGTCGAGCGCCATGATTGCCGGGGCGCGGTCGGCCCGTTCGGTCCAAACGATCGACGACCGACAGCCCTTGAGCGGCAGGATCGCAAACGGCCCCCCCGGGAGAAACCGCTCATGGGCGACGAAACCGTGGTGTCGTTCGTGCTCGACCGTGCAGACGATGCCCACCTGCCGATACGACCAGCCGCTGACGCGAATGCCGGCGTCCTCGCGCAGTCCCGAGTTCCGACCCTCGGCGGCGACGACCAGCGGCGCGTGAACACCGGCGCCGCCAGCGAGGCGGATTTCGACGCCGGCGGCGTTCCGCTCAACGTGCGCCGCGGAGGATCGGGTCAGAAAGGCGATGTTGGGGTCGCGTTCGATCCGCTCATACAGCGCGCAGCGGTAATGGCGGTTCTCGACCATATAGCCGAAGGGTTCATCGCCGACATCGCGGTGGTCGTAGTCGAGGTACAGGGGCGAGGCGCCTTCGGTGACGCGAATATAGCGCATCGGCGTCGCCTCGTCGGCCATCCCGGCCCACAGCCCCGCCGTTTCCAGCAGACGTCTTGAGGTCAGCGAGATCGCCGAGGCCCGGCCGTCGAAACCCGCATCCAGACTCGCCGCCGGATCGCCGGTCTCGATGACCGTCGTCGCGACCCCGAGCCCGGAGAGCGCGCACGCGAGCGTTCCGCCGACGAGCCCGCCACCGACGATAGCGACATCGGCAGCGTACCGGCCGGTCGCGGAAGGTGAAGCGATCGTCATTGCATCTCCGGTCGTCGTAGGCTCAGGGTCGCGCGTCATGACGAAGACGCTTGGCGCGCCGGACCATCCCGTCGCGCGCCGCCGTCGTCCGTCGCCCAATATACGCTCGCTGCGCGCGATTGCCCTTCCTTTGTCGCCGATCCGGAGAGATTGTTGCCCGCTCGGCTTCCTTCATGACGAGGCCGCGGGCCTGCTTGGCACGGTTCGTGAAGGCGAGCGAACCGCAACCGAGGCTCCTCGTCATCATCCACGGGTTACTGGCGGTGGAAGGGCCGGCTATGTTATTTGCGCGACCGCAAGATCGCCGCCCGGCCGGCGGCGAACTGCATAGAGAGGAACAAGTATCATGAAGCTCATTTCGGCGATCATTAAGCCCTTCAAGCTCGACGACGTCCGCCAGGCCCTGACGTCTCTCGGCGTGCAAGGCATGACTGTTAGCGAGGTCAAAGGTTTTGGGCGGCAGAAGGGTCAGACCGAAATCTACCGCGGAGCAGAATACACGGTCCAGTTTCTGCCGAAGGTCAAGATCGAGGTCGTTGTGACCGACGACATCGTTGAAAGCGTCTGCGAAGCGATTCTCCATTCGGCGCGGACGGACAAGATTGGCGACGGCAAGATCTTCATTCTCGACGTCGCCAAGGCGATCCGCATCCGCACCGGCGACACCGATTCAAGCGCCCTTTGAGTGGCGAGGCGCAGAAGGGTTGAGGGCCGCTTCAAGCGCTTCAAGCCTTCTTTGCCGCGGGAGGCCCGCTGGAGGCGGCAGCGTTTTACGTCTCCGCGGCCTCAACCCCGCCTTCCGCGTCGCGGGTTGCGATGGCACACCTGCCGCGCAACAGCCAATGTCGCTCCCACCGGCTGATCCCGTAAGACGTCCCGCCCAGTTGCCTAAATTCTAAGCAATCACCCTGTCGCTGCCGGTCGCATGAGCATCCTCCGCTCGTCCGCTGCTGCCGGCGGTTCGGCCGCGCCCCTTCCCCGCTTGTTTCCGGGCGTTTGCAGTGCACCCGCGGCGGTTGGCACGGTTGTTGAGTTCGCCTCCACGGTCATCGCGCGGGTTCAGGGCTTCGATGAAGCGCGCGCGAGGGGACCGGGGTGGCGGGCAGGACGTGCCGGAATGGCATACACGGCGTTGGCTGGAAGAACGCAGTAAGCCCGAAGAGCCGGATCGGCTCGGACACCGAGACTAAGAACATCGTGGCCAAGGAGAGCCGTGCTCATGAGTTTGCTGAAGAGAATTTCCACAGGTCTGACCCTGACGGCCGTCGCCGTCCTCGCCGCCACCGGCGCTGCGCTGGCTCAGGACGCCGCCGCCGTGGTCGAGGAGGCGCCGACCCTCAGCGCCGGCGATACCGCCTGGATGCTGACATCAACGGCGCTCGTGCTGATGATGACCATCCCCGGCCTGGCGCTTTTCTATGGCGGCATGGTCCGCAAGAAGAACGTGCTCGCCACGACGATGCAAAGCTTCGCGATCTGCTGCCTCGCGACCATCATCTGGACCGTCATCGGCTACAGTCTCGCCTTTGGCGACGGCGGCAACTTGAACGCATACATCGGCGGCTTCGACCGCATGTTCCTCGCGGGGCTGGGAACCGACACGCTGAGCGAGACCATTCCTGAGAGCGTCTTTATTATGTTTCAGTTGACCTTCGCGATCATTACGCCGGCGCTGATCACCGGCGCCTTCGCCGATCGCATGAAGTTCTCGGCGATGGTCGTATTCATGGTCCTGTGGATCATCGTGGTCTACGCGCCGATCGCCCATTGGGTCTGGGGCGGCGGCTTCCTCGGCGATGCCGGGGTGCTGGACTTCGCCGGCGGCACTGTCGTTCACATCAACGCCGGCATCGCCGGGCTCGTCGCCTGCATCGTCATCGGTAAACGCCGCGGCTTCGGCACCGAGAACATGGAGCCGCACAACCTGGTCCTCAGCCTGATCGGCGCTTCGCTGCTCTGGGTCGGGTGGTTCGGGTTCAACGCCGGTTCGGCTCTCGCGGCCGACGGTTCGGCGGGCATGGCGATGCTGGTCACGCAGATCGCCACTGCCATGGCGGCGCTGACCTGGATGTTCGTTGAGTGGGCGGTTCGCAAGAAGCCGACCGTCCTTGGCATCATCTCCGGTGCGGTCGGCGGTCTCGTCGCCATCACCCCGGCGGCCGGCTTCGTCGGCCCCATCGGGGCCCTGGCGATCGGCTTTGCCGCCGGCATCGGTTGCTTCTGGGGCGCCGTTTGGCTCAAGCCGGCGCTCGGCTACGACGACTCGCTCGACGCCTTCGGCGTTCACGGGGTCGGCGGCATGATCGGCGCCTTGCTCACGGGCGTCTTCGCGGTCGAGGCGATCGGTGGCACGCCGGGCCTGATCGAGGGCAACGCGATGCAGGTCTGGATCCAGCTCAAGGGCATCCTGGTCACCGTCGTCTACTGTGGGGTTGTCAGCTTCATCCTGCTGAAGATCATCGACCTGGTCATGGGCCTGCGGGTCGACCAGGAAACGGAGATCACCGGCCTGGATCTGGCTCTCCACGGCGAAACGGTGCCGTAGGTCCACCGCAACCGCGTTTCCTTGTTCTTTCCGCTCCGCCTGTAACCCGGGCCATCTCGGGCCGGAGGCTTCGTCCTCCGGCCCTTTTTATTTGCAACCGACATGCACCGCACGGCAGCGCCGATTCCACTTGGCGTCCGAATGATCTAGCATCGCGGCCATGCTGAACCCGCGACTTTCCAGCCTCACCGCCTATCCTTTCGATCGCCTGCGCGCGCTGCTCGATCCCGTCGCTCCGCCGGTCGGCGTGGAGCCCATCGTGCTCTCCGTAGGCGAACCGCGGCATGCGCCGCCGCCGCTGGTGCGCGAGATCCTGAGCGAACAGGCGGACCTGTGGGGGCGCTATCCGCCGATCGAGGGCACCGCGGCGTTCCGTGAAGCCGTCGCCGACTGGCTGCGCCGGCGCTACGGTCTCCCGGCCAAGCTTGTCGTCGCCAACGACCAGATTCTGCCTGTCGCCGGCAGCCGCGAGGCGCTTTATCTTGTCGCCGCGGCGGTCCTGCCCCGGACCCTTTCACGCCCGCTCGGCGGCGCGCCGCTGGTGCTGGTGCCCAACCCGTTCTATCAGGTCTATCAGGGCGCGGCGGTGATGCACGGCGGCGAGCCGGTTTACCTCGACGCGTCCCGGCGCACCGGCTTCCTTCCCGACCTCGACGCGATCGACGAAGCGACGCTGGCGCGCGCGGCCCTGATGTACCTCTGCTCGCCGGCCAATCCCCAAGGCGCCGTGGCCGACCTCGGTTACCTGCGGCGGGCGATCGGCCTTGCCCGGGAGCACGGCTTCGTCCTGGTCGTCGACGAGTGCTACGCCGAGATTTTCGATCGCGAGCCGCCGCCGGGAGCGTTGCAGGCCTGCGCCAGCCTCGGCGGTGATTTTGCCAACGTGATCGTTTTCCATTCCCTGTCGAAGCGCTCGAGCGTTCCAGGTCTGCGGTCCGGATTCGTCGCTGGCGATCCGGCGCTGATCGCAGCCTTCCGCAGGTTGCGCAGCTTTGGCGGGGCGAGCGTCGGTCTGCCGATTCTCGCCGCTTCCACAGCGTTGTGGCGCGACGACGCGCACGTGGAGGCGAATCGCCGTCTCTATCGGGACAAGCTTGACCTTGCGCAGAGCCTTCTCGACGGCCGCTTCGGCTTTTACCGACCGGCCGGCGGCTTCTTCCTCTGGCTTGAGGTCGGCGACGGCGAAAGAGCGGCGCTGGCCCTGTGGCGGGAAGCGGCGCTGCGGGTTCTGCCGGGTGCATATCTCGCCCAGGCGGATGAGAACGATGTCAACCCGGGCGCTCCCTACATCCGCATGGCCCTGATCGACTCCCTTGCCGGTACCGAAGACGCTTTAAGAAGGGTTCTTAACGTTCTATAAATACAAATTCTTTGGCATTGATCCGGTGGGTGTGTCGATGATCCGCGAAGGGACTCTGGCGGTCCTGCCCGATGGGGCGGGCGAGTACATCAAGCGCCGCGTGAGCGAAGCCGCCGGCCTGGGCTTGATCTTCCTGGCCGCGCTTCTGCTGGCCGCACTGGTGACCTACGACCCCGCCGACCCGTCCTTCAACCATGCCACCGCCGCTGCGCCCGCCAACCTGCTCGGGCTGCCCGGATCCCATTTCGCAGACCTGATGATCAGCAGTCTCGGCGTCGCGGCCTTGATCCCGCTCCTCGCCCTCGGAACGTGGGGATGGAAGGTCATGTGCAAGAACCCGCCAGAGCGCCTTTGGCTGCTGCTGGCGGCACTGCTGGTCGCGACGACGGCCGCCAGCGTCGCCCTCGCCGTCCTGCCGCTCGGCGGTCCGTGGCCGCATAGCCAGGGTGCCGGAGGGCTTTCCGGTACGCTTATCCTTGACGCGGCGGCGCGCGCGTTGTCGGTCGGCGACGGCGTCATCGCCGCCATCGCCGCGCTTCTGGCTTTGCTCGCGGCCATCCCCGCCCTCGGCGTCTCCCGCGACGATCTCGGCGCGATTTCGCGAGGGGCGCGACGCGCCGGCGATGCCGCGCTCAGTGCCGTCCGCGTCGGCCGCGGCATCATGACGCGTCTGCGCCCGGTCGAACGCAACACGCCGGTGCGAACGGGCGGCGCGCGGCGGGTTCGCTCGCGACCGGGCGTTGGGGCCGAAGTAGCCAATATCGATACCGGCGGCCGAGGCGAACGCGGCGAAGAAGATGCGCCCGCCGCGAGCGCCAACATCGTTGCACCGAAGCAGCCGCGCGTCCGCGAGGGACGGAAGGTTGCTCAGGAAAGCCAGGGGAAGTTCTCCTTCGGCGGGGAAGCTGCAGGAGTGCTGCCGCCGCTCGACCTGCTGCAGCCGTCGCCGCCGACGCCGGCAACGGTCGATGCGCTCAGCCGCAACAGTTTGGAGGAAAACGCGCGCCTGCTGGCCACGGTGCTCGAGGACTTCGGCGTGCGCGGCGAGATCGTCAAGGTCCGCCCCGGGCCGGTGATCACCCTCTACGAGCTGGAGCCGGCGCCGGGAACGAAGAGCTCGCGGGTGATCGGCCTCGCCGACGACATCGCCCGATCGATGAGCGCCGTCTCGGCCCGCGTCGCCGTTGTTCCGGGACGGAATGTCATCGGCATCGAGCTGCCGAACATGCGCCGCGAGACGGTCGGGTTGCGCGAACTCCTCGCCTCGGACGCATTCGAACGCTACGCCGGCCGGCTGACGCTGGCGATGGGCAAAGACATCGGCGGCGCGCCGGTCCTTGTCGATCTCGCCCGGATGCCGCACTTGCTGATCGCGGGCACGACCGGTTCGGGCAAGTCGGTGGCGATCAACGCCATGATCCTGTCGCTGCTCTACCAGCATACTCCCGACACCTGCAAACTCATCCTGATCGACCCGAAAATGCTCGAACTGTCGGTCTACGACGGCATTCCGCACCTGCTGAGCCCGGTGGTCACCGAGCCGAGCAAGGCCGTCGTCGCGCTGAAGTGGACGGTCCGCGAAATGGAGGAGCGCTACCGCGCCATGTCGCAGCTGGGCGTTCGCAGCATCGCCGGCTACAACACCCGGCTTGCCGAGGCCAGGCGCAAGGGCGAGGAACTCAAACGCCGGGTGCAGACCGGGTTCGACGCGGACAGCCAGCCGGTCTTCGAGGAGCACCCGCTCGATCTCGAGCCGCTGCCGCTTATCGTGGTTGTGGTCGACGAGATGGCCGACCTGATGCTGGTCGCCGGCAAGGATATCGAGGCGGCGGTTCAGCGGTTGTCGCAGATGGCGCGCGCCGCGGGCATCCACCTGATCATGGCGACCCAGCGGCCGTCGGTCGATGTCATCACCGGCACGATCAAAGCCAACTTCCCGACCCGGGTAAGTTTTCAGGTCACCTCCAAGATCGACAGCCGGACGATCCTTGGCGAGCAGGGCGCCGAGCAGTTGCTCGGCCAGGGCGACATGCTGTTCATGGCGACGGGCGGGCGTGTCACCCGCGTCCACGGTCCGTTCGTCGGTGACCGCGAGGTCGAGACCGTCGTCCGGTTCCTCAAGAGCCAGGGCGCGCCGCAATACATTCCCGAGGTCACGGAAGAAGAGGACGAAGAGGAGCCCATTTTCGACGTCGGCGGCGGTGCCGGTGAGGATGAGCTGTACGAAGAGGCCGTCGCCCTGGTCGCCCGGGACGGCAAGGCCTCGACCAGCTACGTCCAGCGCCGGCTGCAGATCGGCTACAATCGCGCTGCGCGCCTGATCGAGCGGATGGAGGTTCAGGGTCTGGTCAGCAAGGCCGACCGTGTCGGCCGACGTGAGGTCCTGCTGGGCGAGCGGGCGGATTGATCCGTCTCCTGCGCAGGCGGCCAGGAACGGCGAGTGTCAGGCGGCGTCGATGCGGCGGCGCTGCCACCGCCGCAGCCGTCGCGGCGCTGCTCGCGCTTGGGGCTTTGCCCATGGCGCGGCCTGCGGCTTTGGCGGCGCAACCGGCGGCGGCAACCCTTTCCGCCGCGGACAGCGCCGACGTCGCCCGGATCGAACGCTACTTCAACGCCGTGCGGACCCTCAAGGCTCGCTTCCTGCAGATCGCCTCGACCGGGCAGACCGCCGAAGGCGACGTCTGGCTGAAGCGCCCGGGCAGGATGCGAATCGCCTACGACCCGCCGGTGCCGATCCTGATCGTCGCCGACGGCACCTGGCTGATCTACAGTGACCGTGAGCTGGGGCAGGTCAGCTACCTGCCGCTCGGTTCGACCCCCGCCGGTATCCTGGTGGAGAACGAGATCAGGCTCAAAGGCGGAAACCTGACCATTACCGGCTTCGAGCACGAGGCCGGGGTGATCCGCATCACCCTCGTGCGCACAGCCAGTCCGGGCGACGGCAGCCTCACCCTCGTGTTTTCCGACAACCCGCTACAACTGCGGCAATGGCGCGTCGTCGACGCACAAGGGGTCGTCACCACCGTTTCCCTTTCGGACGTTCGCACCGGCGTCAGCCTCGGTTCCGACCTGTTCGAGTTCGTCGATCCACGGCACGCGCCGCCAGCCTACCCGCAGTAGATGCGAAAGCAGCATCTAGGCGCTGAACTGGTCGTAGGCGTCGACCGCGTAGGCGCCGTAGACGCTCGACGGGCCGCCGCCCATCATCAGCGCGACGCCGATCATCTCCATAAATTCCTCCCGGCTGGCGCCGGCGCGGATCGCGCCACGAGTGTGGAAGCCGATGCAACCGTCGCAGCGCAACGCAATGGAGATGGCGCAGGCAATGAGCTCCTTGGTCTTGGCGTCGAGGCTGCCGGCCGCCTTCGCGCTGTCGGCAAGGGTGCCGAAACCCTTCATCGGGCCAGGCATGTCGCGATGCATGGTCCGAAGCGTGCTTGACAGGTGCGCAATAATTTCGGGGTAGTTCTTGTCGCTCATCGGATCCTCCAGAACGGTTTCTCGCCCATGCGGGGCGCGCGGTATATTAGCTACATCTACTTTAGAATGTCACCGGACATCTGGTCGGTGACCGGAAGCCGGCCCTGCTTCGCCGGTTTGGCTTGCTCTGCGCGCTTTTTTGCGAGCACAATCGCGCCGGCTGCCTGCCACGAGCGGCCACGCTCAAACAAGCCCACCGGTCTGGACGCTAATGAATAAGGGGGAGCCATGTCTTCCATTGCTACGTCTGCCGCCTGGAAAGCTCTCGAAGAGCATGCGGCAACCCTGTCGGCCGTCACCATGCGCGAACTGTTTGCAAGCGATCCGGATCGCTTCGGCCGTTTCTCCGCTTCTACTGGCGGTGTCCTTCTGGACTACTCCAAAAACCTCATAACAGACCAGACCGTTGACCTGCTCCTTCAGCTAGCGCGCGAAGCGGATCTCGAGGAGTGGCGGGAGCGGATGTTTTCCGGCGCAAAGATCAACAACACGGAAGGACGCGCTGTCCTCCACATCGCTCTGCGCAACAGGCTGGACCATCCGATCGAGGTCGACGGCGAGGACGTCATGCCGGCCGTGGGCCGCGTCCTCGCCCACATGCGCACATTCTCCGACGCGGTCCGCGATGGCTCATGGACCGGGCAGACGAACGAACGATTCACCGACGTCGTCAACATCGGGATTGGCGGCTCGGATCTCGGTCCGGTGATGGTCACAGAGGCGCTGCGCCCCTATCACCAGGCGGGGCTCAGTGTCCATTTTGTCTCCAACGTCGACGGGACGCACATCGCCGAGACGCTGAAGGGCCTGTCGCCGGAGACGACCCTGTTTATCGTCGCCTCCAAGACGTTCACCACCCAGGAGACGATCGCGAACGCGCAGTCCGCTCGCGCCTGGCTCGTCGAGGCTTTGGGCGAAGCCGCAGTCGCCCGCCATTTCGTCGCGCTGTCGACGAACGAGAAGGCCGTCGCCGCTTTCGGCATCGACGTCGCCAACATGTTCGAGTTCTGGGATTGGGTCGGCGGTCGCTACTCCTTGTGGTCCGCCATCGGCCTGTCCATCGCGATCGCGATCGGAATGGACCGTTTCGAGGCCCTTCTTGCCGGCGGCCGGGCCATGGACGAGCATTTCCGGGCGACGCCCCTCGAAGCCAACTTGCCGGTTCTTCTCGCCATGATCGGCGTCTGGAACGCCAATTTCCTCGGCGCAGAGGCCATCGCGGTTCTGCCGTATGATCAGTATCTGCATCGGCTGCCTGCCTATCTGCAGCAGGCGGACATGGAGAGCAATGGCAAGTCGGTCACCCGTGACGGCCGCCGCGTCGACTATGCGACCGGGCCTATTCTGTTCGGCGAGGCCGGAACGAATGGCCAGCATTCGTTCTACCAGCTTTTGCACCAGGGAACCCGGCGCGTCGCCTGCGATTTCCTCGCCCCGGCGACGAGCCAAAACCCGGTCGGCGCGCACCACCCGATGCTGCTGTCCAACTTCTTCGCCCAGACCGAAGCGCTGATGAAGGGGAAAACGGAGGCCGAGGCGCGAGCCGAGCTCGAATCCGCGGGGATGGCCGCGGAGCAGGTCGACGACCTCGCGCCGCACAAGGTGTTCAGTGGCAATCGCCCGACCAATTCAATCCTGTTTCCGGCGCTCGATCCTCACACGCTGGGCATGCTGATCGCGCTCTACGAGCACAAGATTTTCGTCCAAGGCATCGTCTGGCAGATCAATTCCTTCGATCAGTGGGGCGTCGAGCTCGGCAAGCAGCTCGCAAAAAGCATCCTCCCCGAACTGGAATCCGAGGCGCCGGTGACCGGTCACGATGCCTCGACCAACGGTCTGATCAACGCCTACAAGGACATGCGACGAACGGCGCAATGATCGTCCGCAAGCTTCCGGACTCCGTCGTCAACCGCATCGCCGCCGGCGAGGTCGTCGAGCGGCCGGCGTCGGTGGTCAAGGAGCTGGTGGAAAACAGCATCGACGCCGGCGCGAGCGCAATTCAGGTCGTCATCCGCGATGGCGGCCGCGCCCTGATTTCCGTTGCCGACGACGGTTGCGGCATGGCGCGAGACGATCTGTGCCTTGCGGTCGAACGTCATGCCACATCCAAGCTTGCCGACGAGACCTTGAGCCGGATTGGCACCTTCGGCTTTCGCGGCGAGGCGTTGCCGTCCATTGCCGCCGTCTCGCGGCTGAGCATCGCCACGCGTCAACGGGACCAGGACTCGGGCTGGGCACTTGACGTCGATGGCGGACATAAAGGCGAAGCGAAACCGTCCGGCCAGGCCGATGGAACACGGGTCGAGGCGCGCGACCTTTTCTTCGCCACACCGGCGCGGTTGAAGTTCCTCAAGGCTGCCGCGACCGAGACCCGCCACGCCGTCGAGGCGGTCCAGCGTCTGGCGATGGCGCATCCCGAGGTCGGCTTTTTTGTCGGCGATGGCGACCGGCCGCTGTTGAACCTGCCGGCGCTTCGGGGCGACGCCGAGGATGCGCGCCTGCGCCGGCTGAGCAAGATCCTCGGTCCGGACTTCGCGCGATCCGCCGTTGCCGTCGCCGGCGAACGCGACGGCGTCAGGCTCGGCGGATTTGCCGGCCTGCCGACGCTCAACCGCCGCGTCGCGACCATGCAGTTCCTCTTTGTCAACGGCCGGCCCGTGCGCGACCGTCTCCTCTACGGCGCGATCCGCGGCGCCTATCAGGGCTTGCTGCCGTCCGATCGCCATCCGATGGCGGTGCTGTTCGTCGACGCGGCACCAGAGGACGTCGATGTCAACGTCCATCCGACGAAAGCGGAGGTGCGTTTTCGCGATGCCGCGCTGGTTCGCGGACTGATCGTCTCGACGCTTCGCCACGCTCTCGCCGGCACCGCCCAGCGCACGGCCGTCCCGGTGTCAATGCCGGCCGCGGCGGCGGTCACGGCGCGACCGCCGGCGGACTGGCGCGCGCCGCTCGCTCCGCGCGCGCGCGATCGGGTGGCGACACCGTCGTTTCCGGGGTTGCGCGAACCGCTCGCGCCCTACGATCTCGCGCCGAGCGCACCAACCGCGGATTGGCCTGTGCCGCCTCCGGGAGAAGAAGCCGCCGATCCCGAGCAGCCGGTCTTGCCGCTGGGACTGGCGCGGGCGCAGCTTCATTCGACCTACATCATCGCCGAGACCGCCGACGGAATCGTTCTCGTCGATCAGCATGCCGCCCACGAACGCCTGACCCAGGAACGGCTGAAGAGGGAGCTGGCGGCCGGCGTTCCGGCGCGCCAGGGCCTGCTTATCCCCGAGGTTATCGAACTCGACGAGGGCCGGATCGCGGCGCTTGAGGCACGCGCCGCCGAGTTCGAGGCGATCGGCATGGTCATCGAGCGATTCGGCGCGGGGGCGGTCATCGTCCGCGAAGTGCCGGCACTGCTCGGCACCGTCGAGGTGAGCGCCCTGATCCGAGATCTCGCCGACGAACTCGTCGACGACGACGCTCATCTGTCCCTTAACGAACGGCTCGAGAAGGTCATTGCGACGATGGCCTGCCACCACAGCGTTCGCGCCGGCCGGACGTTGAGCGTGAGCGAGATGAACGCCCTGCTGCGCGAGATGGAGGCGACGCCCTTCTCCGGGCAGTGCAGCCACGGCCGGCCGACCTATGTCGAGCTCAGTCTCGCCGAGATCGAGAAGCTGTTCGGCCGGCGTTAGGGTTTCTGCGCGACCCTGCGATCCCGGCCGGGGCATCGGCTGAGGATCGTTGCTCGTTGCGCCGGTCGAAACACGGGTGCCTGGGTCAACGAAGGGCCTCTGCGCCCGTCGCTGTCGGATGGACTTTCTCCGCCGCCTCGAGGGCTTCGAAGGCGCGGGGGACAGGCTCATCCTCCACTGGCAAGCGTCATTGCGCCGGGCCCGCTGCCTGCTCCCCCAAGAGCCTGACGATGATGATGCGGCCGGCGCCATGCGTTCGCTCGTCCACGGGCGTGTACCCGGGCGGTGGCGAAAAGGGTTCCCGGGCGGCGACTTCGACCACGGCGATTGCCCCCACCCGCAACCAGCCGTGCGTTCGCAGTCCCTGCAGCGCCGCGACGGCAAGACCGCTCTCGTAAGGAGGATCGAGGAAAGCCAGTGCCGCCGGCGTCGCGGCGAGACGGGGAGGCGAAATCAGCCGCGTGGCGTCCAGCTTGAGCATGGCGACCGTACCGCTCTCGCCGAGCGCGGCTGCATTGCGGCGGATGCCGAGCAGAGCGGCGCCGTCATGATCGATGAATGTCGCAAACGCGGCGCCACGGGAGAGCGCTTCCAGACCGTAGGCGCCGGTGCCGGCAAAGGCGTCGACCACCGGTTCGCCGGCGTAGGCGAGGTCGTTGCCCCGGTGGTCGAGAATATTGAAAACGGCCTGACGCAGGCGGTCGCTGCTGGGTCGCAGCGCTGCGGCGGCACGCGGCACGCGGAGCGCCCGGCCGCGATGCCTGCCGGCGATGATCCTCATCGCTGGCCTCGCCGGCCGACCTGTTCGAGCAAAACCTTCTGCGCAATCGAAGCGACCTCGCCCCGCGGCAGGTTGCCGAGCTGAAAAGGTCCGTAGGAGACCCGGATCAGACGGTTGACCTGCAAGCCCAGGTGCGCAAGGACAACCCGGACCTCTCGGTTCTTGCCCTCCCTCAGCGCCACGTTCAGCCAAACGTTGGACCCTTTGCGCCCGTCGATGCGGGCTTCTATGGGACCGTAGTTCAGGCCGTTGAGCCTAATGCCGGCGCCGAGTCGCGCCAGGGCGCCGTCGTCGACCTCGCCGAAGGCGCGAACCCGGTAACGACGCAGCCAGCCGGTGGCCGGCAGGGCCATCCACCGCGCCAGCGCGCCGTCGTTGGTCAACAGCAGGAGACCCTCCGACGCCATGTCGAGGCGACCGACGGCAATTACCCGGCCAAGCGCCTCAGGCAGCCGGTCGAACACGGTGGGCCGTCCCTGCGGATCGCGGTGGGTGGTGAGCACCCCCGGTGCCTTGTGGTAGCGCCATAGCCGGGCGCTCTGAGCAGCCGGCAGGGGCCGACCGTCAACGGTAATTGCATCCTTCGTCCCGACGCAGAAAGACGGGACGGTGATTACCGAGCCGCCGACGGCGACCCTCCCTTCGCCGATCCAGCGTTCGGCCTCCCGGCGCGAGCACAGGCCCGCCCTGGCGATGACCTTGGCGATCCGCTCGCCCTTCCCCGGCGCGTCGGGCGGTTCCCTTTCCGTCTGCATCATCGTGCGCCGGCTACGGCAACAAAGGCTTGGAAGATCGAGCGATCGCCGTCGCTCAGACCGAACTCCGGGTGCCACTGGACGCCGAGGCAGAAACGCCGATCGGGAGCTTCGATACCCTCGATAACCCCGTCCGACGCCCGGGCGTTGACCATAACGCCGGCGGGCGCGTCCCTCGCTGCCTGGTGATGGGCGCTGTTGACAGGGAGTTCATCCACCTTGACGATGGCATGCAGGCGACTGCCGCGGACGATCTGGACCATGTGGCCCGGTTCGTCGCGGGGGTTGGGTTGTTCATGCGCCAGCGGCCCGTCAACTTCGTCGGGAATATGCTGGATCAGAGTTCCGCCGAGAACGACGTGGAGCAGCTGCTGACCGCCGCAGATCCCCAGCACCGGCAGATCGCTTTCGACCGCTCTCCGGGTCAGCGCCAGCTCGAATGCCGTTCGCTTGTCCTTGGTCGTAACCGTCGGATGACGGTTCGCTGCCCCGAAAAGCACGGGATCGACGTCAAAGTTGCCGCCGGAGACGATCAGGCCGTCGATGACCGCAAGATAGTCGTCGACGCGTTCGGTCTCGTGCGGTAGCAACAGCGGCAAGCCACCCGCTTGGGCGACGGCCTCGCAGTAGTTCTGTCGCAGTGCGAACCAGGGAAAGCGCGAATAACCGCCGCCGACTTCGGCGTCCAGCGTGATACCGATCCTTGGTCGAGGCATGCGCGGACGATAGGTCTCCTCGCGATCGCACGCAAGCGGGTCGTATCCGTCCACCTTGCGTGAGCGAGAGGGCATGGTTTCGATGCGCGGCTTCATGGCGCTGGCGCTGGAGGAGGCTCGCCGCGCCGGGCAACGCGGGGAAGTGCCGGTCGGCGCCGTCGTGGTCCAACCTTCACCCCTGCGGGTCTTGGCTTCCAGCGGCAACCGCACCGAAGAGCTGTGTGATCCGAGCGCACACGCGGAGATTCTGGCGCTGCGCGCGGCGGCGGCGGAGCTGCGGACGCCGCGACTTGTCGGCTGCGACCTTTATGTGACGCTCGAGCCGTGCGCCATGTGCGCGACCGCGATTTCGTTTGCCAGGATCCGTCGGCTCTATTTCGCCGCCTATGATGTCAAGGGCGGCGCGGTCGACCATGGTCCGCGAATCTTCTCCCGGATCACCTGCCACCATCGCCCCGAGGTTTACGGCGGGATGGATCGGGGCGCGGCGGAGACGCTTTTGAAGGCGTTCTTCCGCGCCCGGCGGTCATGAGCGGGCGATGGCGCGCCAGCCGATATCGCGACGGCAAAAACCTTCCGGCCAGTCGATCCGGTCCACAGCCTGGTAGGCGAGCGCCTGTGCAGCCTTGACCGATGGCGCTCGCGCGGTCACGCCGAGAACCCGCCCGCCGGTCGCGATAACGTCGCCGTTCTCGAGCGCCGTGGAGGCATGGAAGATCATGACGTCGTCGCCGACAGCGGCGGCGTCCGTCAGGCCGCGGATGTGCGAGCCTGGCGCGAAGTGGCCAGGATAGCCACGCGTCGCAAGCACCACGACGAGCGCGGCATCGTCGTGCCAGCGAAGGCTCACATCGCGCAGACGGCCATGAGCACAGGCGGCAAGCGCTGCGAGGAGGTCCGACTTCAGCCGGAGCAGCAGCGGCTGGCACTCCGGATCTCCGAAGCGAGCGTTGAACTCGAGCACCTTTGGGCCATCCGTCGTCACCATGACGCCGGCATATAGGACACCTTTGTAGGGCCGATCCTCGGCCTTCAGCGCGTCTACCGTGGGGCGGACGATGGTCTCCATGACGGCCCGGGTCAGGGATTCGTCCAGCACCGGCGCCGGCGAGTAGGCGCCCATGCCCCCGGTGTTCGGCCCCTCGTCACCGTCGTAGGCGGCCTTATGGTCCTGGGCCGAAGCCAACGGTACGATATCGTTTCCGTCGACCAGGACGAAGAAGCTGACCTCCTCGCCCTGCAGACATTCCTCGATGATCACCTCGCTGCCGGCTTTGCCGAAAGCCGCCTCGATCATGATATGATCGACCGCGGCGAACGCTTCGTTCTCGTTGTGGCAGATGATGACCCCTTTTCCCGCGGCCAGCCCGTCGGCCTTGACGACGATGGGCGCGCCGTGGCGGTGGATGAACTCCTTGGCGGCGTCGGGTTCGTCAAAGCGGCCATAGGCCGCTGTCGGGATGCCGTAGCGCGCGCACAGGTCCTTCATGAAGCCCTTGGACCCCTCGATCATGGCCGCCTTGGCCGAAGGACCGAAGACCGCGAGCCCGGCCGCCTCGCAGAGATCGGCGAGGCCGGCAACCAGCGGCGCTTCAGGACCGATTACCACCAGATCGACGGCATGGCTGATCGCGAAATCGACGATTTCCTTGAGCCGGTCGGGTGAGAGCGGGATACACTCCGCGAGGGCTGCGATGCCGGCGTTGCCCGGCGCGCAGTAGAGGCGGTCGCACAGCGGCGACTTGGCAATGGCCCAGCACAGCGCGTGCTCCCTTCCACCGGATCCAATGACCAAAACTTTCATGAGAGGTTCCCCAGCGCTGGCATGAAAGCCGATCCTACCACTGGCTCCGTTTCGGACAACCCGCCCGTCCTCACGGTCAGCGCTTTATCTCTGGCGTTGAAGCATCATGTGGAGACGGGGTTCTCCCGGGTCCGGGTGCGCGGCGAAATCTCGGGCTTCAAGCTCGCCGGGTCCGGACATGTCTACTTTACGCTCAAGGATGCCGACGCGGTCATCGACGCCGTCTGTTGGCGGACGACAGCGCAGCGCCTGTCGGTCCGACCCGGCGACGGCATGGACGTGATCGTCTGCGGCCGACTGACCACGTTCCCCAGTCGATCGAAGTACCAGCTTGTCGTCGATACGATCGATCTCGCGGGCGAAGGAGCGCTCCTCAAGCTGCTCGACGATCGACGCAAGGCATTGGCGGCGGAAGGGCTGTTCAGCGAAGACCGCAAGCGGCCACTTCCGTTTCTGCCGGGAGTGATCGGGATCGTCACTTCGCCGACCGGAGCGGTGATCCGCGACATGTTGCACCGCTTCGCCGATCGGTTCCCGCGCCGCGTTCTGCTCTGGCCGGTTCAGGTGCAAGGTCAGGGAGCGGCCGAGCAGATCGCTTTGGCTATCGCCGGCTTCAACGAAGTGCCCTTGAGCGGACCCGTCCCTCGCCCGGAGGTGATAATTGTCGCGCGCGGCGGCGGCAGCCTCGAAGATCTCTGGGCGTTCAACGAGGAGATCGTCGTTCGGGCTGCGGCTGCGAGCGTCATCCCGCTGATTTCCGCGGTCGGTCACGAGACCGACGTCACCCTCCTCGACTTTGCGGCGGATCGGCGGGCGCCGACGCCCACAGCTGCGGCCGAAATCGCCGTGCCCGTGCGCCTGGACCTGCTGAACCAAGTGCAGGCGACCGAGTTGCGGTTGACCGGGGCGATCTTGCGCTCCCTTGCCGAGCGTCGGACGCTGGTCGACGGCTTGCGTCGCGGCCTGCCGCAGCCGCACCATCTCCTTGAAGCCGCCTGTCAACGTCTCGACGATCGCGCGGAGCGGCTGACCGCCTGTTTCAACGCTCACATCGGTCGCCTTGACCGCAACCTCCATCACCTTGCAGCGCGGCTCGCCAGTCCCCTCCGGCGCCTGGAGCGCGACCGCGACCGCCTTGCGGCGGAGATGAGGGTGCTGCGTTCGGCGCTGGAAGTCATGATAGGTGATCGCGGCCACCGACTGGCGCGTGCCAGCGACCTTCTCGAAGGGTGTTCGTATGAGCGCACCCTGCGCCGTGGCTATGTCCTCGCCTATGGCGCCGGCGGCCGGCTCATCGGCACGATTGATGCGATTGCGCCGGGCGATCGGCTCAATCTTCGCTTCAAGGATGGCGAGGCTGCCGTTCGCGTCGACGCCCGCTCCGGCGGCCGGCCACGAGCGCCCTCGCCACGCAGGTCGTCGACCCGCAGCGATGATCAGGGTCGGCTCCTGTAGGTGCTCCTGTAGGCACTCCGCTCGTACCGACTCGCCGCCGACAGGCGACGGTGCTACCGGCCGACCGCGCCCCGGTAAAGCATTCCGAGCTCCCGATAGGCGCCGAGACTGCGAGACAACGCCGCCAGCGTCGGGTCGCCCGTCGGGTCGCAGTTCTGCAAGGCGGCAAGACGCGTGCGGCGCGCGGCGATCGATCCGACCAGCTCGCGTGCGGCACGATTGATCTCTCGGCCGAATGCACGCCGCCGCCATGCACCGGCATCGCCCCCGGCCACAACTTCATCCAGCGCATTGGCCGGAAGCGGCCCATCATGGCGCAGGAAGAGTGTCTCAACCGATTCGAGCAACGACGGGTGACGCGAGGCGGTGCGCATCGCTTATAGGATTATATTCTTGTGTAAATGTCAAGCGTCGGTCGCCGCGGCCTGCCCGGCTATTGGCTGGCCCAGATTATCCGCGCAAGCCACTCGACGTTCTCGACGGCGATAACCCGATCTTCGTGCTCCGGATTGAGCGAATCCAACTCGATCCTGTGCGCCGTGCGACGTCGCAGAAGCTTGGCCATGACTTCGCCTTCGCGAGTCTTCAAGACAACCCGGTCGCCGCGACGGGTACTGGCCGTGGGAGAGACGATGATGACGTCGCCGTCCCGGTAGAGCGGCTCCATGCTGTCCCCACTGATTTCGAGAGCATAGGCATGGGGGTCGCTCGCGTCTGGAAACAGAATTTCATCCCAGCCTGATCCGACCGGGTAGCCCGCGTCGTCGAAGTATCCTTCCGTACCGGCCTGCGCCAGTCCGATAAGGGGAACCTTCTGAAAGGTATTCGATCCAGCAGTACCATCCAGAAGAGCGACGAATTCACCGATATGGGCTCCGCTTGCCTGAAGAACCTTGGCTATGCTTTCTGTACTCGGCCACCGAAGCTTTCCATCCTTCGTCACGCGCTTGCTTTTATTGAACGTCGTCGGGTCGAGACCGGCTCTTTTGGCCAGGCCCGAGGGCGACATGCCGCGCTGGTTCGCGAGAAGGTCGATAGCCCGCCAGATTTCGGAATGCTCGAGCATGGGAACATTGTCATACGAGCTGTAGCGCAACGCACTAGGAATATATTGCCTACTTACCCTTGACGATGGCGTGTAGTCCTATATGATGATGCATGTTCGCTTAACGTTCTGGGGGGAACGTATCGAAGATGCGTCGTCATCCGTACTGTCCGAAGTCCTATCCCGAATACCCGGCAACCGCGTTCGAAAACGCCGAAGAGGCGTGGTTCTGGTTCATCCGCTGCCAACAGATGCGTCGCGATGGCGCCAAACTCGACGGCGATCTGGACACGACGGCCCGACCCTGCGATCCGGACGATGTCTATCGCGCCGCCGACAGGCTGGTACGCAATGGCACGATCCGCTCGGCACACATCAAGGTTCTGGTTCACTATGGTCACCTTCAGCGCACGCCGGATCCGCGCTGTGCCGAACAGGTCAAGGCGACGCAGTTTTGGTCCGAGGCGATTGACCGTCTTTCGAGCCCTTTGCGGGCGAAAGGGATCATTCGGTGACCGCAGGAACCGGCTCCGCAATTCCGGCCGTAGTCGTCTTCGCAGGCGGCACGACCTTGCGTTGGCTCCGCGTTCTGCGGCCGGGCTTCCGCCATTGTTTCATTGCCGTCGCATCGGGCGGGGGCTGGGTTATCCTCGATCCTCTTTCCCACATGACCAGTATCGCGGTCGTCGAAGGCTACTCTGCCGATCAGCTTGCCGACTGGTATGAAAGCCATGGGCTGAAGACGGTCAAGACGACGCTCCGCGAGGCGCCCGCCAGAATGGCGCCCTTCGCGCCCGCCACCTGTGTCGAGGCGGTCAAGCGGGTGCTGGGGATCCACGCCTGGTCCGTCATGACGCCACGGCAGCTCTATGACTATCTTCTGAATAATAAGACAATAAGCATTGACATAGGTATATGGACCTGATAGGGTACGCCTGTCGCTCGGGACTGGTGTGTCCGAACTCGCCCTGACAGAAACTGCCACCCCGCGACGCAGATTTCCCGATATAGGCCGCTTGAAGGAGACCGCCGCGATGTTTGACGCGCCGAAGTCGGTCCTGTGCCTGACCGCTCAGGATAGGCGATGACCTCATCCCGGCTCGATCCGAGGGGCATCCTTGAGCGTTATGCGCGGGCACGCCAACGCCGCGCAACCTGGGAGGCGCACTGGCAGGAATGCTATGATTTTGCCCTTCCCCAGCGCGACAGCATCATCCGGAGAGGACGTCCGGGCGAGAAGAGAACCGAAAAGCTCTTCGATGCGACAGCGCCGGATGCGGTCGATCAGCTCGCAGCCAGCCTGATGGCGCAGTTGACGCCGCCGTGGTCGACATGGTTCGGCTTCTGCGCGGGCCCGGATGCCGATCCGGCCCTGCGCAGGGTCTTGGCGCCGGACCTCGAGCGGATGAGCCGGATCGTCCAGGCTCACTTCGACCGCTCGAACTTCGTGGTCGAACTGCACCAGTGCTATCTCGACCTTGTCACCGCCGGCACTGCATGTCTGATGTTCGAGGAAGCGGGAACAGGCGAAGAGTCCGCTTTTCGCTTCACCGCCGTTCCCCTTTCCCAGGTCGTGCTGGAGGAGGGAGCGTCCGGTCGTCTCGACACGACCTTCCGCCGGAGCCAACTGAGCCCGGCGCATGTGCTTGCTCGGTTTCCAGACGCTCGCGACGCCGAGCATCTCGCGGACCTGGTGCGCGAGAAGTCCGACGCCAGCCTCAACGTCGTCGAGGCCGTCGTGCCGGACGGCCGAGGCTATGCGTATCTGGCGGTCGCGGAGAACGGGCAGGCGCCTGACGGCAAGGTGATGGTGCTGGGCGAAGGGCGCTTCTTGTCTTCGCCGTTTATCAGTTTTCGCTGGTCCAAGGCTCCCGGCGAGGCATACGGCCGGTCGCCGGTGATGAAGGCGCTGCCTGACATCAAGACCGCGAACAAGGTCGTCGAATTGGTTCTGAAGAATGCGTCGATCGCAGTCACGGGAATCTGGCAGGTCGACGACGACGGGGTGATAAACCCGGCGAATATCAAGCTCGTTCCCGGCGCCGTCATTCCAAAGGCCATTGGCTCGGCCGGCCTGACACCGCTCGAGGCGCCCGGCCGCTTTGACGTCTCCGAGCTTGTCCTCGATCAGGTCCATGCCCGCATCCGCAAGGCCATGCTGGTCGACCAGCTTGGACCGGTGAACGGTCCGCGCATGACGGCCACCGAGGTGCTGGCGCGAGCGGCCGAAATGGCTCGGCTGCTCGGCGCCACCTACGGCCGCCTGCAGTCTGAACTGCTGGCGCCCCTCGTCGTCCGGGCGCGAATGATCCTGGCTCGGCGCGGCGAGATCCCCGATTTGCCGCTCGATCACCGAATGGTTGCACTTGAACATCGCTCACCGCAGGCGCGCCACCAGGCCCAGCAGAGCGTTCAGAACACAATGCTCTGGCTGGACACCGTCCGCGCGCTGGGCACGGAAGCCATGCTTGCCGTCGACCAGACGGCGGCCGCCCGCTGGCTTGCGCAGGCGCTGGGGGTCCCTGGCGAACTTGTGCGCGAGCCTGGCGAGGGACTTTCGTTGTCTGAGACCGCCATTTCGTCTCCTTCCGACGCGCATGTCGCGTCCGCAGGAGGGTGGAGATGAGCGAATTCGACTGGTCACCTGGCGCGGAGACGCAGCTTCCGCCTGCGAACGCGGATTGCGCTGCGCAAACCGATGGCGAGATGGCTGCAGCATATGCGCGCTGTTTCTCGACGCCGGACGGACAGCGTGTTCTTGCCCATTTGCGCCGCCGGACCTTCGCCCGCATCTGCGGCCCCGATGCGCCTGAAGCGCTGCTGCGTCACGCAGAAGGCCAGAGACAACTCGTTGCCAGCATTGTCGCCCTCGCCAAGAGAGGCGGCTGGGCGACGCTCTCGATTGAAGGCGAGCCTGGAGAGATCGAAGCATGAGCGAAAGCAACACCCGTCACGATGAGCAAGCGATTGATCCCGCATCGGTCTCTGCCACCGAGACGTTCGCGCCACAGGACACACAGCAGCCCGCGCCCGACCATGCGGTTCGGCGTTCTCTGCCGGATCGCTTTCTGGACGACATCACCGGCGACGTGCGAACGGAAGCGCTTGTTGATGCCTATCTCGACCTTCAGGCCCAACTCGCCGAACTGCCGCTTCGAGAGATACCGAAAAGCCCTGACGACTACGAAATCGAGGTTCGTACAGACCTGTTTGCGAGCGATGCCGAGGTAAACCGGAAGCTGCATGAGGCCGGTTTCGACCAGAACCAGGCTCAGCTCGTCTATGACCTCGCCGCTTCGCACCTGCTTCCTATGGTCGCCGAGGTCGCCTCGACATACGAGGCGGAGGGACAGATCGCGAAGCTCAAACAGGACTTCGGCGGCGACGAGCAGTGGCAGGAAGTTTCCAGGCAAATGCAGACCTGGGGGAAGCGCCATCTGCCCGCTGAAGCGTTCGGAATTCTGGCGACGACGCGTGAAGGCGTCCTGGCGATGCACAAGATGATGGCAGGCGGGGAGCCGGCCTTGCTGGGCAACGCCGGCGAGGACAGGGCCGCGCCGACGGAAGCTGAGCTGAAGCAGATGATGCGCGATCCGCGATACTGGCGCGACCAGGATGCGGCCCTGGTGGAAAGGGTCCGCGAAGGGTTCCGGCAGATCTATGACAATTGAGGGGTGAGCGCGTCTGGTCGCGCCGCTCCCCCCGGGGGCGTCGGCTGCCGGCAGCCGACGCCCTGTCTTCCACCGCAGGCGCGCAATCCATGCGACCTGTGAAGGCCAACGTCCGCAGCCGCTGGCCGCAGCCGTCCGTATAACCGACTCGGCTGTGCTAACGAATTTGACAAGAATCTACCGTTTCAGGAGATATCTAGTTGTCACTAAGCATAACTCAATCATTCATAAAAAATTTCGAAGCACTGGTCCACATCAACTATCAGCAGATGGGAGCGAAGCTGCGGCCAACTGTCCGCACGAAGGACAACGTGATCGGCGCGTCGACTACGTTCCAGAGAGTCGGCAAAGGCACGGCGAGCACGAAAGCCCGTCACGGCAAGGTTCCGGTCATGAACGTCGACCATGCCCCGGTCGAATGCGTCCTACAGGACTTCTATGCCGGCGACTGGATTGATCGGCTCGACGAGTTGAAGACGAATATCAACGAACAACAGGTTGTCGCCAAGGCCGGCGCTTACGCACTGGGACGCAAGACCGACGAGCTCATCATCGCTCAGTTCGCCGGGGCTACGGCTTCGGTCGGCGTCGACACCGACGGCCTGACAAAGACAAAGGCGCTCGCCGCGTTCGAAACCTTGGGGGAGGTCGATGTCCCCGACGACGGCCAGCGTTTTGCAGTTGTCGGCTGGAAACAGTGGAGCGAGTTGCTCAACATTCCCGAGTTCGGCAATGCCGACTATGTGGGCGACGACGAACTCCCGTGGAAGGGTTCGCAGGCCAAGCGCTGGCTCGGCACGCTCTGGATCCCGCATTCGGGGTTGCCGCTCGAGGCCGGCGTCCGCTCGTGCTTCTGGTACCACAAGACGGCAGTGGCACATGCGTGCGGTTCCGATGTGCAGACCGACATTTCCTGGCACGGCGACCGCGCCGCTCATTTCGTCAACAACATGATGAGCCAGGGCGCATGCCTTATCGACGCCGCCGGCGTCGTCAAGATGCCTTGTCGCGAAGCCTAGACTGCGGAGAGCGAAGATGTCGTATAACGCAAATGATCTGAGCGTCCTGGCCTACGCCAACGGGTTTACGCTGTGGCACTACCGGACGACCGACGTCGCGAGTTCTGTGGATAATCAAGGTTACTTCGACGAAGCGGGCGATGTGTTCCGGAGCGGCGATATGATCCTGGCCAACACCGGCACGGGCGGCACCTCCGCGGCCGGCCTGTTCCTGGTGAGCAGCGCCGCCGCCGGCATGGTCGATGTCGCCGACCTTCTCGCGGTCGGCACCACGAACACCGATTGACGCTTCAATCGCTTGGTCCCCGCAGGCGCTGTTGAAGCGAATACGCGAACGCGAAGAGCGCGTCTGTCCATTGGCGCCTTCCTGCCGAAGCTGACAAGAAGCCTTTCGCTTCCACCCCTCGCGATGTTTCGAGAGGATCGCCAGTCATGGCTATGAGCCGGATCGATTTGTGCTCGCGCGCACTTCTCAAGATCGGGGCCAACGTTATCAGTTCGCTTGACGAAAGAACTGCCGAAGCCGATGTCGCCAACAATCTTTACGACTATATTTGCGACGCCCTTCTGTCGGCACACCCTGGCACTTTTGTACCACGCAACGGAAACTTGCCGCACTCTCTGAGGAAGCCGTTGTTGATCACGAGAACATGTTCGCGCTCCCGGCCGATTGCCTCCGCGTGTTGTCGGCGGGTCCCAGCGGCAGCGGCGCCGGCCTCGTCTACCGGCTGTTCAACGGAAAGCTTCATGCGGATGCTGCGGAGGTCACGCTGACCTACATTTATCGCGCTTCAGAGACCGATTTCCCGCCCTTCTTCGACAAGGTTCTGATCGCGCACCTGGCCGCGGAATTTTGCATTCCGCTCACCGACAGCACGTCGCGTTGGGAAAGCCTCCGGAAGGCAGCGGAAGACGAACTGAAACAGGCCAAACTGATCAACGCGCAGGAAGTGACACCGGCCTGCATCGACGATTTCGTGCTTGTGGAGACTCGCTACTGATGGCTCGGGTGAGAGTAGCCAGGACCAACTTTTCCGCCGGCGAAGTTTCCTCCCGTCTCCTCGGCCGCACCGACTTGCGGGCCTTCGAGAACGGCGCCGCCCTGTTGCGAAACGTCATCATCCACCCGACGGGAGGCGTCAGCCGCCGTCCCGGTTTGCGCTTCATCGACGTCGCGAAAGGGCCGGGCCGTCTTGTTGCAGCCGAATTCAAGAGCGGCGAAGTCTACCTCCTTGTCTTCTCCCACTTCGCCGTCGACGTCTACCGCGACGACGTCAGGATAGCCGGAGCTGCCACCCCGTGGACGCTCGCTCAACTGGCTCAACTGAACTGGGTGCAGACCACGGATTCGCTCCTGGTCGTCCATCCCGATGTGCCGCCCCAGGAAATCACACGACGTGACGCAACCAACTGGATCATCGCGGAGTGGAGCTTTTCCGAGAAAGGCGGACGAAAGCTTATCCCGCACCGCAAGATCGCCCCGGAGCAGACGACGCTGAACCCAAGTGGCACAAGCGGGAACATCGCAATCCTCGCGTCGGACGAGGTCTTCGCGCCCGATCACGTGGGCATTCGGCTTCGCTTGAACAACCGCGAGGTCGCCGTTACCGAGGTCGTATCCGCAACCGAGATCCGCGCCGACGTAAAGCAATCGCTGACTTCCACGCAGCCAACCGAAGACTGGACCGAGGAAGCCTTTTCGGCGGTGCGCGGTTGGCCTGCAGCCGTTTGTTTCCATCAGGATCGCCTTGTTATCGGCGGCTCCAGGGATCTGCCCAATCGCCTGTGGTTGTCAAGAACGGCGCGTCTGTTCGACTTCGATATGGGCGACGGCCTCGACGACGAGGCCATGGAGTTTGCGATCCTCTCCGATCGCGTCAGCGCCATTCGGGCGGTGTTCTCCGGTCGACATCTTCAGGTTTTCACGTCCGGCGCCGAGTGGATGGTGAGCGGCGAGCCGCTGACCCCAAGCAACATTCAGCTTCATCGGCAGACACGTATTGGCTCCATTGCAGCGCGCACGGTGCCGCCGAAAGATGTCGACGGCGCGACGGTGTTTGTCGCGCGCTCCGGAAAGCAGATCCGCGAGTTTCTGTTCACCGATACCGAGCAGGCCTATCAGGCCAATGATCTGGCGTTGCTATCGGATCATCTGATCGAAGAACCGGTCGACATGGATCTTGATCAGGTCGAGCGGCTTCTGCACGTGGTCATGGCCGACGGCACGATGGCGACGTTGACCGTTTACCGCAACGAGCAGGTCAGCGCCTGGACTTTGCAGGAAACCGCCGGTGCGTTCCGCTCGGTCGCCGCGGTCGGCAAGGAAACGTTCGTTCTCGTCGAACGGGTTGGCGGCATCTTCATTGAGGCCTTTGACAGTCGGCTCAGCGTCGATGCCGGTATCCTTGCTTCGGCATCCACCGCTCAGGCAACCTGGGGTGGCCTGAACCATCTCGACGGTCTCGAAGTAAAGATTGTCGCGGACGGCGCGGTGCACCCCGACGTCGTGGTTTCCCTGGGCAGCATTATGCTGTCCGCGGAGGCGTGCGAAATCTCCGCCGGCCTCGCGTTCACGCATGTCATCGAGCCGTTGCCGGCGGTGATGCCAGGCACGGATGGCGGGGGACTGGGGCGCCGGGTCAGACCCGTTGCCCTTACATTTCGCTTCCTCGAAACGGCAGCTCTGTACATCGACACCGGCCGCGGCATCGTCGACCACCCTTTTCCTCGACGCGGCACAAGCCCGCTCGGTACCCAGGCTGCTTCGTTCACCGGCGATCAATGCCTGCGCGCCTACGGATGGCGTGGCGACCTGAGCAGAAGCGTTTGGCGGATTGCACAAAGTGAACCGCTTCCCTTCACGCTGCTGTCGGTCACGACAGAGATGAGCGCCAATTAAGGTTGCGCCGCCCGGCGACCGCGCCGCGGACGCGTCATCAAGTTCCGCCGCACTCCGCCAGCCAGCGGTTACAGCATCCCGCCACACATAGGAGTTTGCAAGATGGGGGGCTTCGTCCCAGCCGCAGCGCTGAGCGCCGTGCAGATGAGCATCAGCGCCGCGCAACAGGAACGTCAAGCGGATGCCGCACGGGGCGCCGCGAAAGCAGAAGCCAGGTCGAAAATTGCGCAGATCAATGCGGCGAAAGCCGCCGAGGATCGCTTGCGGAACGAACGGCTGCGGCGCGCCCAGGCGAGTCAACGGGCCCAGTTCGGCTCTGCGGGCATTGCTTCCGGAGGATCGGCGCAAGCCGTGCTCGCCGGGTTGTCCAAGGAAGCGGCGCTGACGGCGGCCGAGCAAAACCGCCTGAACGCGCTTCGCATCGGCCAGATCAACCAGCAGCTCGACTGGCAGCGTCGCAAGAACCTGCTCGAGCTTTCGAACTACAAGTCAACGGCGGCGTTTGACCTGATGAAGCAGTCAGCGAGCAACGCCAACCTGTTGTCAAATTGATCCCAATCATATTAGAGCAAAGAGAACTGAATCATGACGGACACAAAGCCGTGGTTTTTGTCGAAGGGTTTTGTTGGACCTCTGATCGCTGTTGTTGCAATAGCGCTGGAAAACATGGATATCATCGCACTCGACTCTAACAGTGTATCAGACATCGTCTTTCAAATGATCGCTCTCGCCGGAGCCGCGTTTGGAATGATCGGTCGTGCAGTGGCTGACAAGCGCCTGACGAAGATGTAGCGGCGGCGCCATTCGAAAGCACGATCTCATGTCCATTGACCTTGAAAAGCGAATCGATCGCCTGGAGGCCGTTCAGGACCGCGTCTTCGGCAAACTGGATGAACTGCACGTCGAGTTTGTCACGCTCTCGTCCAAAGTGGGCAACGGACTGGTGATGTCGTCCCAGGCCCATGGCTGCGAAATAGAGCAACTCAAAGCGGCGCACAAAATCCTTTCGGACGAAGTAGTACTTCGGTCGAAGGAGTTTGAGGTCAGGCATGTTCGCTTGGCTGCAGATCTCAAGCTGCTTGAAAGCAACATCATGAAGGACTTTGAGCAGCTCAAGCTTGCAATTCCCCAGGAGATACGGGCAGAAGGCACCGCGTTCATCGAAAACCTGCGCAAGCATCGAGAAGAAGAACGTCTGGAGCGTCTCGCCATCGAAAGAGAACGACGGGCAGAAATTGCCAAGCTCGCTGTAGAGCGAAAGATTTATATCATTCTCGGCGCCATAGCTATAACTCTCGGTGCACCTCTGATTATCCGTGCGATTGACAGCATTTTAAGCAAACTTTCGTAGCACAATGAAGGAGAATAGCTTCGCAAGACGCTCCGATGTTGTCTTGGTCGAAAAAGATGCACCCCGAAAGTCTTACACTGCCGACATCAGCGCTGATCTCCCCCTTCTGCTACATCATGCCTATCAGGCCTATCGCACCCGCGTTCTGGCGGGATTTCCCGCCGATGCAAAGGAATTCACCAGCGCGCAGGCGGCATGTCGAGCGGCGCTCGCTCACGTCATGCTGCTGCTGAGGCTCGAAGAGCGGGTTGCGAGGATCCAGTGCGGTCGCACCTTTGAAGAAGTCGACGGCCTGCAGGAATTGATTGCGCAGGCCCGCGTCGCTCTCGACCAATGAAGTTCCGAATGTTTTTTAATAAGATCGGTGTAAGAAATGCCGCGCTATTTGTTTTTATGTGTCGGTTTATTCCTTCCGGCAATTTTCGTTGCCGGGTGTTCGACCGCTGAAAAGGCTCGCAGCTTCGCCGACGCAGCGGTGGCGGTGCAGCAAGAGCTCGGCCTGGAGGCGCTACGTCAAGCTGAGATCGAGCGACAGAGGCTGCGCAGTGCGCGCTGCTATAGCCCGGCGCTAACGCCGGCGGCTGTAAGCGCCGCTGCGGAGGACGCTGAGCTTGGTCAGGACTGGGTCGAGGAACTGCTGCGCGACTGCCCGCAGTTCTCGACATTTGTGTCAAACCTCGTCGTCAGCAGGGCCGCCAGCGTCGGCATGACGCTTCCGTAGGCGCGTCCATGCCAGAGGACCTCGTTCACCCGGCACGCGCTTCGAGCGCGTGCCGAGCGACGTTTTCCGAATTCATATGGATCTGGAACCACTCGCAGGACATGCCGACGCCAGATGTGCATCTACGAATGGCGCGGTGGCTGTTCGAGCGTTGGTCAAGCGGCGACCGCGAACTGCTGCTCTTGGCCTTTCGCAGCTCCGGCAAGTCAACGCTGGTCGGTTTGTTCTGCGCCTGGCTGCTGCTTCAGGACGCAAACCTTCGGATCCTGGTTCTTGCCGGCGACCTTCCCCTGGCGAAGAAGATGGTGAGGAACGTCCGGCGGTTGATCGAAAGCCATCCGCTAACCGGCGGGCTGCGAGCGCGTCGCTCCGATCAGTGGGCGGGGGACCAGTTTACGGTCGTTCGTCGTTTGGAACTGCGCGATCCGTCCATGCTCGCCAAGGGCATTTCTGCCAACATTACCGGCCTGCGGGCCGATGCCATCGTCTACGACGACGTGGAGGTGCCAAAAACATCGGATACGCCTGATAAAAGGGAGGCTCTGCGCGAACGCCTACGTGAAGCGGAATTTGTTCTTACGCCGGGAGGCCTGAGGCTATACATTGGCACGCCCCACACATATTATAGTATCTATAACATAGAATTGAACGGAGAACTGGGCGAAAGCGAAGCATTTCTTTCCGGCTACAAGCGTCTTGAAATCCCGATTCTGGACCATCGCCAGCAGAGCGCTTGGCCCGAGCGGTTCTCGCTCGATCGCATCGGCGACATGCTGTCAAAGGCGGGTCCGGCGAAATTCGAAAGCCAAATGCTGCTCAAGGCACGCCCGCCTTCCGATTTGCGGCTCGATCCGGAGCGGCTGCGCGTCTACCACGACGACCTGATCTACAGCGAGAGCAACAGGACGGCGAGCCTCACGCTCGGCGGCCGACGCCTTGTTTCGGCCTCGTGCTGGTGGGATCCGGCCTACGGCGCGCCGGAAAAAGGCGATGCCAATGCCGTTGCGGCGGTCTTTACCGATGAAACCGGGGGCTACTGGCTGCACAGGGTCCAGTATCTGACCCACGACGTCCGATTGCTCGACAACGTCGACGAAGCGACGCAGTTGTGCCGTCAGGTGGCGTCGCTCCTTCGTGATTTGCATCTGCCGGCTATCGTCGTGGAGACCAACGGCATCGGCCGCTTTCTTGCCGGGTTGTTACGACAGCAAATCGGATGGGCCGGCCTGCGCTGTTCGGTTCTGGAGCAAGTCTCTCGGACGAACAAAGACCTGCGCATCCTGGAGGCGTTCGATGCTGTTCTCGCAGCCCGGCGCCTCTCCGTTCATGACAGCGTCTTGCGTTCGCCCTTCATTCAGGAAATGCGCGAGTGGCGGCCTGGCGCGCGACGCTGCCGTGACGACGGACTCGATGCGGTTGCCGGGTGCTTGCTGAGTGAACCGGTTCGTCTGCCGCGCTTGGCGGCGGCGCCGCCGCGCGAAGTGAGCCGGGGCGCTTGGCGCGGCTTCGGACCCTTTCGGGCTGAAGGCGATTTTTCGCCGTAGCGGCAGATGATTGCCCGATGCCGAGCAAAACTTGTGGTTCTTCTACTTTCGGTAGACGACTGCCTGGCAAAAACAGCAACATTTAGGAAACATACGATATATAGTGATACCGACGCTCATCGGGTGTATACATAGCGTTGAAGCGGCGGTGGCGGCTCAGGTGGCAGCCTCGAAAAGTGCCCAAGGCTGAGAATTGGCCACTGCTGCAATTCGGCAAACGCAGGACGCACCGATGAGCAGCAGCGATTGGACACCTGAGCGTATAGCGGCGCTGATTGCCCTGTGGAACGAAGAGCTCCCCACCAGCGAGATTGGCCGGCGGCTGTGCATCACGAAGAATGCCGTCATCGGCAAGGTGCATCGGCTGGGGTTGCCCAAGCGACGATTGCCTCCGGAGAAGCCGGAAGCCGCTCAGGTCGTACGCCTTGGCGAGTTGCGCTCGGGGATGTGCAGTTGGCCGTTGGGCAACCCAGGGGACGACTCGTTCCACTTCTGTGGTGCCGAGACGATGACCGGAAAGCCTTACTGCAGCAGGCACTGCGACGTGGCCTATGTGAAAACCGCCAAGGATCGAGGCAAGACCACCGCCGCGTAGAAGCGCCGTCGACCTGCACTGGCGATCCGTTTACGCTCATACTTTACTGATTACGATTAAAAAGCGGCTGTGAGCCGACGTCAATAACATGACGTCCGGCTGCACGGCCTTTGGCGCTTGTTGTACTACAATTAAACTGCGGAATTCTGCCGTTTCTTGACCAGAAAGAGGAGCGCCTATTCAACAATTATTGTGTGCTGTTTTTTCGACCGATTTTCAGAGAGGCTTTTATATTCATGTTCACGACCAAGTCATTTCTTGCGCTGGCCATGGCTGTAGCACTGCCGGTCGCTCTTGAGAGCGCAGCATCCGCGGCGGCCATCGAACTTTCTCCTCCTCCGCCCCCGGCGTCGCCGGCCGTTTCGCCGTTGGACGCCAGCTTTCCCTTGTTCATCGAGTCCGGCAGCGACCAGGCCTATATCGACGCGGACGGCAACGTTTGGCGGGCCGACGTTGGCTTCGTCGGCGGCGCGATCACCGATCGTGGTGCGGTCGAAATCGACGGAACCACAGACGACCGCATCTACCAGACCGAGCGCTATGGCCTGACGGGATATGCTGTCAAGGTCCCGAACGGCACGTACGGCGTCAGCCTGCACTTCGCCGAGACCTTCCAGGATATCGCCGGCAAGCGGATCTTCTCTGTCGAGGTGGAGGACCAAAAGATTGCCGATCTCGACGTCTTCGCCGAAGCCGACGGCAAGAACAAGGCTCTGGTGAAGACGTTCGACAACGTCATCGTCAGCGACGGCGAGTTGAACATCAACTTCACTGGCAAAAGCCCGATCGTCAACGGCATCGAGATCGTCGACACGGCGCCGGCGCCGACGGTCGCGATGGACTTCGTTGGTGGTCCCGTTGCCGAAGACGCACCGGCTGGCTATCGCGTCGGAACCGTCACAGCCTCGTCAACAGGCGACTCCGCCTTCCATTACAGCTTGATCGACGACGCCGACGGTCGCTTCGTCATCGACGCCGAGAGTGGCGACCTTACGCTCGCAGCGGAAGGGGTGCTTGATTACGAGCTTGCGACCTCGCACAAGGTGGTTGTGTCGGCGACCGACGCAGAAGGCGTGAGCACGGAAGCCACCTTTACCATCGTGGTTCTCGATGTCGCGGAGCACACGACCGAGTTGCAGATTACGCATCTCGTTCCGGAAAATGCGCAGGCTGGCGCGACGGTCGGCGTCATTTCACCGATCGACCCGCATGCGGCGCCAGGCGTCAGCTATTCCTTGAGCGATGACGCGGAAGGCCGGTTCACGATCGATGCCGCCAGTGGCAAGGTCGAAGTCGCCGAGGATAACAGCCTGGATTATGAGGTCGCCCCGAGCCATGTGATCACGGTCTCCGCAAGCAATAGCGCCGGCCTCGTGCTCAACCAGTCATTCACGGTCGAGCTCGAAGACATCAACGAGCCGCCGACCTCAGTCAGCCTCAGCGCTCAGTCGGTCGAAGACAAGGCTCCGGGCGGCACGGTTGTCGGCGTTGCTTCGGCAACCGATCCGGATGCGGGCGAGACTCTCACGTATGCGCTGACCGACGATGCGGATGGGCGCTTCGCCATCGACGCCGAGAGCGGTGTTGTCAGCGTCACGGCGGACGCCGGGCTCGATCACGAGGCGGCGGCGAGCCATCGCATCGTGATTGCGGTGTCCGACACTGTCGGACACGTGCACAGCGAAGGCTTCACGATCACGGTCGAAGCGCCGACGGACTTGCCGTCGGGCGAACTCATCGAAGCCGGCAGCGAAACCGATTATGTCGACGAAACCGGTCGCCGCTGGGCAGCGGATACCGGCTTTGTCGACGGGCAGATCGTCGATCGCGGCGCCATCGAGATCGCCGGTACCGACAACGACCGGATCTATCAGACCGAGCGCTGGGGCGTTTCCGCCTATTCCCTACCGACGGCCAGCGGCATCTACACGGTCAAGCTCCACTTTGCCGAGACCTCGGACAAAGTGACCGTTGCCGGTAAGCGAGTGTTCTCGGTCGATGTCGAGGGACAGGCGCTGAACGACATCGACGTCTTTGCCGCCGCGGGCAATAACACGGCTCTTGTCAAAACCGTATCCAACGTCGTTGTCGACGATGGCCACCTGGACATTGCGTTCCAGCGGAAGTCGGGAGAGCCGATCATCGACGCCATCGAGATCGAACCGGTCCTGACCTGCGCGCCGAGCGCCCACTAGTCCGGCTCCCACCAACAGACGCGCTTAAGGACGAGCGGGCTTACCCGATATGGCGGCCAGCCCGCTCGCGCCACCGCATTCACCACAAGGCGTGAGAGAAACGTATTGACAAAGACTCAGACCACTGCAGCCGTGCTTGCTGCAAGCGTCTTGGCGGCCGTTCTCGGTTCGCCGCCCGCACAAGCAAGGATCGATTTGCCAAGCAAAGCCGTCGTCGCGATGGTGTTCATGAATTGTCCGGACTACGTCGATCAGTGCCCGCCCAAGCTCAATGGCTACTCGGCGAGGGAGATGATTGACAACTACAAGGCGAGCGTCAAGGACATGGCGGACGCCGGCGTAAGGGTCGCCGCTATGGACACCTTCCCCGGCGCCGGAAGAGCTGCCCGCGTCGGCTACTTCGCGACAGCGGTCAAGGAATATAACAATGAACATCCGGGCACCGATTTCTGCCAGTTTCCCGTCTACGACCTCGCCGGCTGGAAGAGTGCCGATGTCATCGACGTGCTGAAGAAATCCGACGCGTCCGGCACGAACTGCGTCAAAGACGGCCAGCCTATTATCGGCGCCTGGAACACCAAGGTGTGCGATTCGAATTACTACCTCAGCAACGTCATAAACCCGATCAAGCAGGCCGGCTTGGGTACGCCCTACTTCTGGGGATATTTCCATCCCGGAGATATTAACGCGTTCAAAACGTCGGTCAGTAATTGCAAACAGCCGTTTGCCAAGGCAGGGGTGCCTTTCTCGTGGTTCCAGTTCTTCAGCGGGAACCCGGCCCACCACAAGAATCAGGAGAACATCAAGGCCGCCGCGGATCCGGCCGGCGTTCTTTTCGCACCCGGCATCCCGACGTCACGCGCAAGCAATTGCAGTGTGACCGGCGCCTGCGCGCCCAGCGCGAAAACGAGCCGGCCGGCGTTCATGTATCACAACGGCTTCGAGGGCTTCGTCCGCGCCTGGCGCGCGGCTCTTCCTGGCGGCGCGCTCTCGCTGAAGGGGCCGAAGCCGATCGACTATGTCTGGCTGACGATGTGGAGCGACTACGGCGAGGACGCGCTGCACAGCCCGGCGTTGGATCCCGATCCTGCCCGACCGGCCTACCGGAAGGCGGCGACGCCGTTCCCCTTCTTCAGGTACAGCTACAGCGTCTCCAACTGGACACACCGGGGATTTTGGCGGCTGGACAAGGCGTTCAGCGAGTGGTTCCTGAGCGGCCGCAAGCCGGACACACAGACCGAATCGATCGAGTGGGCCTACCGGCAACATCCGGCGAACCTCCCGGCCCCGGCCGGTGACTTCTGCAAATCCGCAACGCCCAGCGTCGTTGGCACCGCAGGCGGCGCATTGCCGCCGGACCGCGTCTACGTCACTTCACTGCTCAACGCGCCGGCCGATTTGTACGTCCAACTGGACGGCACCACGACAGGTCCCATTTCGTTGCCCGCCGGTCAGGCGTTCGCCAACGACCTCGCGGATATCCAGACCTGGGCCGACTACGGGCGTAACAGGCTCGGCACGCCGCATTTTGTGCTTAAGCGAGACTTGAACGGTGACGGTCGTCGTGACGAAGTTGCCTGGGAAGGCGACGGGCTGCTTGAGATTACCGACCGCCCTTTGCAGTGGGACGGCAAGTCGGTGAGTCGCAACTTTAACCACTATGCGGATTATGCCGACCTCCCGGATACTGGCGAAGACTTCCCCGATCCGCCCGCCGACGACGACGGGCTGCCGCTGCGCATAAATGCCGGAAGCAGCGGCGATCTCAGTTCGGCCGGCCTGACCTGGGCCGCTGATCGCGGCTTTATCGGTGGCGCCTCGGTTGATCGCGGTCCGATCGCCGTCGCCAATGCCGCAGACGAGCGGATCTACCGCACGGAACGTTGGGGTCTGGACGGTTATACCCTGCCGCTTCCCGTCGGCATGTACGCGGTCCGGCTTCACTTCGCCGAGACATCCGCAGGCGTGGTCGAGAGCGGCAAGCGCGTCTTCTCGGTCGATGTCGAAGGAAGACGCCTCGACAATCTCGACGTGTTCGCCGAAGCCGGTGGAGCACGAAAGGCGTTGGTCAAGACATTCGACAATGTCATCGTGCGCGATGGCGAGTTGGATATCGCCTTCGAGCGCAAGCTGGGCGAACCGATGATCGATGCTCTGGAGGTCGAGCCGTTGCTCGCCTGTCCGGCATCGGCACTGTAAGGACTCGAGATGACCCGCGCTTGGAGCCCACCGCGGCGACCTCCGGGCGCGGGCATCACGATTCGAAAAGCACGCATCCTGGCCGGTGGCGCCCGGCAATGGAGAGCAGGGCCGTTGGCGCTACTCGCTGATGAACGGGGGCCACACCCCCGCTGAAATCCGCCTGACCGAAACGTCTCGCCAAGCGCTCACCACAGCAGAAGATCGGTACAGATCACGCGGCAAGTGCGTGACGGGCGAGCTTCAGGTCGTCGACAAATCGAGCGTACTCGCGCTCCTTGGCGTCTTCGTCGGGCAGGCGGAGCAGGTAGGACGGATGCACCGTAATGAGCGTCTTCTGTTTCTGGCGGAGCTCAAAGAGCCGGCCGCGCTCGCGGCCGATCTTCACCTCGCGGGAAAACACCCCGCGACCAGCGGTCGCGCCCATGGCGACAATCACTTGCGGCGCCACAGCCTCGATCTCGGCATCGAGCCAGTAACGGCAGGCATCGATTTCGAATATGCTGGGCTTCTGATGGAGCCGACGCGTCCCGCGTATGACGTACTTGAAGTGCTTGACCGCATTGCTGACGTAGACCGTCTTTCGCTCGATCCCGGCGTCGTTCAGAGCCCGGTCGAGCACGGCGCCGGCGGGGCCGACGAACGGCCGCCCGGAGACGTCTTCCTTGTCCCCCGGCTGCTCACCGACCAGCATGAGCGGGGCGTCCGCCGGTCCTTCGCCGAAAACCGTCTGAGTCGCAGGCTCCCATAACGGACACCGCGTGCAATGCGCCGCCGCCCGCCTAAGCTGGTCGAGGCTGGCTGCCGGCATGGTATCTTCCTCCCTGTTGGCGCCGACCCGAGGCCGCACCGGCGCGAGAGGGTGGCGCTGCTTTGGAAGTGCAGTGGGTGGCGCCTCAAGCATAAGCCGGGTGCGTCGACCGGCCTCCGCCGCCAGCGGTCGGATCAGCGCGGCCTCGGGCAGGTTTTTCCAGTATTTCACCGGCATCTGCGCTTTCATCGCCGCTGTATTGAGCCGCGCCGGGTTGAAAATGCTGGCGTAGTAGGTTCGCCAATAGGCCTCCAGGGCATCATCGGTCGGAACGACGTTTTTGCTGGCGCCGGGGCCGTACGACAGCGCCGCAAGATCCCAGTGGGCGCTCGCCTCCGGGGTCAAGATCGACCACCGCATGGAAGCGAAGCGCTCGGCGAAGAACGGCGCCGTCTCCGTCAGGATGTGATGATCCGGCTCAAACCAGGCGATGTAGAAGTCGTCGCTTCCAGCGTCCTTGATTTCCCGAAACCGTAAGAACGCCTTCATCTTGTGGATGTCTCGACGCACAGCATGGACCATCGACTCGACGCGGCGGACCTGCGGGTCGGGGGCGATCTCGAGCAGGTGACGCTCGCCGTGCGCCATCCGCCAAACCATCTCGTAGAGCAGGGAGAAGCGGTCGGATGCGCTATGGAGTACGACGCGGCGCGCAAGATCGAGAAAGCGGCGCGGCACGCGAAACGCATCATTCTCCGCGGTACCTGCGCATCGCGAACCGTTCGCGTTAGCCGTGGCGAACAGGTCGGGGGCGCTATCGTCCACGCGAAATGTGACGGTGTCGGGCGGGTGCCCAGCGGCGAGAAGCCGGCGCGCGTGAGTCCGCCAGCCGACGAAGTCGGAATTCCCCGAGAGCCTCACCTCAATCATGTTTCGAAAAGTTCGAGTTGGCGTGGCGTATGCGCAATGCGGGCCGGCAGATCCTCGGCGCGGAGGTCATTGTTTCGCGGGCGATAGTCAGACGCGATGATGAACGGCATGACTTTGCGCAGGGCGACGCGCAGGCGTCCCAGATCCTCGAGCCGGACAGCGGCGCGCCGGCGCGTGGCGAGAATCCGCGCAACCGAACGCACGCCCAGCCCTGGCACACGCAGCAAGCTCTCACGATCGGCGCGATTGACATCGACGGGGAAGCGCTCGCGGTGAGTCAGCGCCCAGGCGAGCTTCGGATCGACGGCGAGATCGAGCATGTCGTCGACGCACGAAGCCACAATCTCTTCCAGCTGAAAGTCGTAGTAGCGTAATAGCCAGTCGGCCTGATAGAGCCGGTGTTCGCGAACCAAGGGTGCGGCGTCAAGCGGCAGTCGTGCATGAGGGTCGGGTATCGGGCTGAACGCCGAATAATAAACCCGGCGCAAGCCGTAAGAAGCGTATAGCCGGGCACTGGCCTGAAGAATGGCGCGGTCGCTGGCCTTATCGGCGCCTACAATCATCTGCGTGCTTTGACCGGCCGGGGCGAAGGGCGGTGCCTTGCGCTCGGCCCTGGCTTCATCGATGCGCTGGCGAAGATCGCCCATCTGCCCGCGGATCGCGCGCGCGTTCTTCTCCGGTGCAAGGTCGCTCAGGCCCGCGTCCGTCGGCATCTCGATGTTGACGCTCAGGCGATCGGCATGAAGCCCGGCAGCGGCGACGGCCTCGGAGGACGCGCCAGGCACTGCCTTCAGGTGTATGTAGCCGCGAAAACCGTGATCGAGCCGAAGCTTGCGGGCGACCGCCGCAAGCTGCTCCATCGTATAGTCCGGATCACGAATGATGCCGGAGCTCAAAAACAATCCCTCAATGTAGTTTCGCTTGTAGAATGCCAGCGTCAGGTCGACCACCTCATCGACGCTGAAACGCGCGCGGCGGACATTGCTCGACCTTCGGTTGACGCAATAGAGGCAGTCGAACGTGCAAACGTTCGTCAGCAGAAGCTTCAGCAGCGAGATGCAGCGGCCATCCGGGGCGTAGCTGTGGCATATCCCCATCCGAGCGGTCGAGCCGATGCCCCCGGTCGCAGCCGCCGAGCGCGCGGGTGCGCCGCTTGACGCGCAGGAGGCGTCATATTTCGCGGCGTCAGCGAGGATCGCGAGCTTGTCGCGCAGCTCCATGTTTTCATCAACCCGCTCGACCACATCGTTTGTTCCAGATTTGTTCTGGATCGCTGCAATGCAAGGGGTCAATGCAAAACGATGGCGGCTCTCGCGCCAAGCGCTTTTGCACGCCGCCGCCAGGCCCGACGCCCGCCAACGATCAGCCGCAATCCGCCATCAGTAAGGCACGCCGCCGGAGCGGGCTGCCCTCAGCGCATTTGCGTACCACTCCAGCTCGTCGAGAAAGCGGCCGACCCGCCGCTCATGGGCTTTTTCGCGTGCCGTGCCATCCTCGTCGAACTGCGCACCGATCTTCGCAACCGGGTACAGCGAAGGGATCGAAGGCATGCCAAGCTCGGCCAGCGTCGCCCGTAGCTGAACGGCGGCGCGCACACCGCCGAACGTCCCCGCCGAGTAGCAGGCGATGGCGGACGGCCGCCAGAACCACTCCTCGAGAAAGTGGTCGAGCAGATTTTTCAGCGCCGGGGGTATGCCGTGGTTGTACTCGCCGCTGACGATGAGAAAGCCGTCTGCGCGGCGCAGGTAGGCTGCCACCTCCTCCAGGGGGGCCGGCGCCTCGCCATCCGGATATTCCTTGTACATGCGGTCGAGCAGCGGCAGGCGCAGCTCAAGCGGATCGAGCAGGTGAGCCGCATGACCGCGGGCTTCGACCTGACGAACCAGAAAGCGTGCAAGCTTGATGCCCTGCCGAGCGCTTCGCACGGAGCCGTAGACGATGACGATATCGAGCGGCATGGCGAACGACTCCTGTGCTGGTGGCCGGCAGCGCCTCGGCGACGTAGGGGCGAGCTTAAAGAGGCTCCGCAAGCATTGCACCAGCCGAAGCGGGATGACATGGTGAACGCCGTACGCCGCCGCTTGTTGGCGTGTCGTGCGACCATAAGTCTGATCCATTGCCGATTGAGCTGCTGGCGCTGTCGCCTCCGGGTGGCGGACCATGTGCTGCCGTACGGAACCGGAAGGAGATTTGCGTGAGCATCGGCATTAACACCGCCGCCGGAGAGAAGCTGACCTCATACGCCGAGCGTATGGAGCGGCTCCTCGACGACATCGACGCGCTCAAGGACGACTTGAAGGACCTCAAATCCCAGATCAAGGGCGACGGCTACAACGTCCCGGCGCTGACCCGGCTGGTCGCCATAAGGCGGAACAAGCGTCGCGCCGACCTCGAGGCTGAGCTTCTGAACGACCTTATCCTTTACGCCCACGCGACCGGAACGCCTCTCGACATCGCGTTTGGCGACGATGAGCCGAGGGAAACACCACCAGCGCCGGTAATGGCCGACGATCCGGTACAAGACGACTGAGCTGATCGAGGCGACCGGCCGTCGCCCGGTAGAGGGAATGCCACCACCATAGAGCGTGACAGCCGTCACTGTCACGCGCGTTCCGTTAAGCCATTGTCAACGTCTGGCGGCACTGGCAGCAATGGAGGGCACCATGGTGGCACAAGCGCACGACGTGTGGCCCAAGGAACAAACCGAAGTCGAGGGCATCAGCTACGAACAAGAGGCACTCGGCACGGACGAGCGGCCGGTTGCCGATCTCAGCCGGCTCGAACTGCCGCTTTGCTTCGCATCGGCTGTCCTGACACTGGTCGGCATCGGTTCGGCTCTGCAGCGCATCTTCTCATAGATCCCGTCGGGGTGCCCGGGCGGAAAAAATGCCGTCACCTTGCTAATGTCGCCAGAAACGCGGCGACAACAGCGCCAACACCGTAAAGAATTCGAGCCGGCCGAGAAGCATGGCGCCAGATAGAAGCCACTTCGCCGAGTCCGGCAGGGACGAGAAGTTGCCGGCCGGGCCGATGATCGGGCCCAGGCCGGGACCGACGTTGCCAAGCGCGGTCGCCGCGCCGCTGACGCAGGTGACGAGATCCAGCCCCGTCATGGCGAGCAGAATGCTCAACACGGCGGTCGTGATCAGGTACAGCCCCATGAAGAGCAACACGCCCGCGACGACGTCGCTGGCGACGGTCCTGCCGTTGTAGGTGGCAGCAAAGGTACCATGCGGGAAGATAAGGCGCTGGATGTAGACCTTCAGCGCCAGGCCAAGGATGTCGAAACGGAATGCCTTGATGCCGCCGGCGGTTGAGCCGGTGCATCCGCCCACGAAGGTGAGGAGAAAGAACAGCACCTGGGCAAAATTCCCCCAGAGAGTGTAGTCGTTGGCGGCAAAGCCCGTGGTGGTAATCACCGAAATCGTGTTGAACACGGACAGGCGAAGTGCGTCGCCGACGTTAAGGTTGTCCGTGAACCACAGCCAGCCCGTAAGGCCGAGCGCGACGGCAACGACGAAGCGGAGGTAGCTTCGCACCTGCTCGTCACGGAGGAGGAAGAAGCGGCCGCGGCGTTGCGCCATGCGGACATAAAGCAGGAACGGCAAGCTTCCGAGCAACATGAATAGCGAAATGATCCACTCGATGGCGGGACTGCGGAAGTAGCCGACGGAATTATCGGAGGTCGAATAGCCGCCAGTAGAAAGCGTCGTCATGGCGTGGACCGCAGCCTCTAGCCACGTCATCCCCGCCAGATGCAAGGAGCCCATGCAGACGATGGTCATGCCGAGATAGACCAGAAGCAACATCGCCGCGAAGCGCCCCGCCTGAGGCACGGCCTTGTCGGAGCGTTCGGAGGATTCCAATCGGAACAGTTGCATCCCGCCGATCTGCAGGAACGGCAGCATGGCGAGGCCGACGACGATAAACCCGATGCCGCCGATCCATTGAAGCAGGCCGCGCCACAGCAGAATGCCGGGCGGTGCGGTGTCCAGTCCGGCCAGTACCGTCGAACCGGTCGTGGTCAGGCCGGACATGGTCTCGAAGAAGGCGTCGGTGAAGTTCATCCCGAGACCGGAAAACATCAGCGGCAGCGAGCCGGCGACGGTTGCGCACAACCAGACGCCGGTCGTCAGGATGAAGCCCTGGCGGATGCTGAGGTGCAGACGCGCCCCGCTCGTCGTCAGCAGCAGCGAAACTCCGGCGAACACGGTAACGCCGGCCGAGACGGAAAAAACCTTCCAGTCGGGACTTGAGTAGGCGCCGTCGACCATAGCCGGCACGATCATCAGCGCGCCCAGCGCAGTGACGAACCAGCCGATGATATGGATGACCGGAACCAGCGCGAGGTTTTCGGGTGCCCGCCCGGTGCGGCTCACTGCAGCCATAGCCGTCCCAGCTTTGGCGAATGAGCCTCTCCGGTGAGACGGCGATGCGTCTGCATAAGCGGCGCCACGCTCGCCGCCGGCGCCTCAGGAGCTTCGCTTGATCATCGGGCCGAGCGGCCGACCCGCGAAAATATGCACGTGGAAGTGAGCCACCTCCTGATTGGCGTCGCGGCCGATGTTGGCGAGGATGCGATAGCCGTTGTCGACGACGCCAAGCCTGCGCGCCGTTTCGGCCACAGCGACGAAGAAGCCGCCGACCTCGTCGGCCGGCGCCGCAGTCGTGAAGTCGTCGAGCGAGACGTACGGACCCTTCGGGATCACCAGGACGTGCACCGGCGTTTGCGGGCGGATATCTTCAAAAGCCAGCGCAACCTCGTTCTCGTAGACCTTCTTGCACGGGATTTCGCCACGGAGAATCCTGGCGAAGATGTTGTCGTTGTCGTAGGCCATGTCATCCACTCCCTTGCTCCGGCCGTCCGCCGCTTCCGCGCGCCGCCTTCTCGGCAATCCCCGAGATGCCCTGCCGTCGCCCGAGTTCGGCCCAGACCTCGGTCGGCCCAAGCCCTGCATCGGCCCATAGGACAAGCAAGTGATAGAGGAGGTCGGCGCTCTCGGAGGCGATACGCCCGGGTTCGCTCAGCGCCGCAACCACCACTTCGACAGCTTCCTCGCCGAGTTTGCGGGCGATCTTGCCGCGCCCTTCTTCAAACAGGCGCGCAGTATAGGAGGTCTGCGCGTCACCGCCGCGTCGCTCCTCGATGACCGCAAACAGCGCCTCGAGAATACGAGCATCCTCTTCAGCCGCCATCGATCGCAGATCCCGCGTCTACGCGCACGGCAATACCGGCGCGGCGAAGATGGGCCTTGGCTTCGGCAATCGTAAACGTGCCGAAGTGAAAGATCGAAGCGGCGAGAACGGCCGAGGCATGAGCGTCGCGCACGCCCGCGACGAGATGGTCGAGTGAACCGACGCCGCCCGAGGCAATCACCGGAACGCGCACCGCGTCGGCGATTGCGCGGGTCAGCGGAATGTCGAAGCCGACCTGCGTGCCGTCACGATCCATGGACGTGACCAGCAGCTCACCGGCGCCGTAGTCAACCATCCGCTTTGCCCAGGCGATGGCGTCGATCCCGGTCGCGGCGCGCCCACCATGGGTGAAGATCTCGAATCGGCCCGGGGCGGCCGTCTTTGCGTCGACCGAGACGACTATGCACTGACTTCCGAACTTTTCGGCTGCTTCAGCAACGAACTCCGGCATCTTGACGGCCGCCGTGTTGATCGAAACCTTGTCGGCGCCGGCGAGCAGAAGCCGGCGAATGTCCTCGATCGTACGCACGCCGCCGCCGACCGTCAGCGGCATAAAGCACTGCTCCGCCGTCCGCCGGACAACGTCGAGGATGGTGTCGCGGTTCTCGTGGCTCGCCGTGATATCGAGAAAGCAAAGCTCGTCGGCGCCGGCGGCATCGTAAACACGAGCCTGCTCGACCGGGTCGCCGGCGTCGACCAGATCGACGAAGCGCACGCCCTTGACGACGCGGCCGCCTTCGACGTCGAGGCAGGGAATGATCCGGACCTTAAGCATTGCCGTGCGCCCCCACCGAATCGGTCCCCTCCGCGCGATCGTCTTGCATGAGCAGCGCCACCGCCGCCGCCGGGTCGATCCGGCCGTCATAGAGTGCCCGGCCACATATCACGCCGGCGATATCGCCTTGTGTCGACGCGGCCTTGAGGGCCCGCAGATCGTCCATTGCGGATATCCCGCCGGAGGCGATCACCGGCGGACGAACCGCCCGCGCCATTGCGAGGGTCGCTTCGACGTTGGGACCACTCAGGGCGCCGTCGCGGCTGATATCGGTGTAGATGATCGCGGCGACGCCGTCGTCCTCGAACCGGCGGGCGAGATCGAGCGCGGAAATGCCGCCGGGCTCCGACCAGCCCGCGACCGCGGCCTCGCCGTCGCGAGCGTCGATGCCGACCGCGATGCGTCCGGGGAAGGCGCGGCAGGCCGCGCCGACCAGCGCCGGATTGCGCACCGCGACAGTGCCGAGCACGACCCGGCTGACGCCGTTTTCCAGCCAGCGCTCGATCGTTGCCATCTCGCGAATGCCGCCGCCCAGTTGCACCGGGATGTCAATCGCTCGGACGATCTCCGCCACCGCCGCCGCATTGATCGGCTTGCCGGCGAAGGCGCCGTTCAGATCGACAACGTGCAGCCATTGGCAACCGGCGGCGGCGAAGGCGCGCGCCTGCGCCGCCGGATCGGCGTTGAACACCGTAGCCGTGGCCATCTCGCCCCGCAGCAGGCGAACACAGGCGCCGTCCTTCAGGTCGATGGCGGGATAGAAGATCATGGCCGCCACGCAAGGAAATTACCGATCAGCCGCAGCCCCACGGCCTGGCTCTTCTCGGGATGGAACTGGGTGCCCACCAGGTTGTCGCGACCGATGACCGCCGAGACGGGGCCGCCGTAGTCGACGGTTGCGAGAAGATGATCGGGATTGGCACAGACAAAGCCAAAGCTGTGGACGAAGTAGGCATGTGCGCCGGAGCCGATGCCGCCCAAGAGCGGATGGTCGGACCGGATCAGCTCGAGCTCGTTCCAACCCATGTGTGGAACCTTCAGCGCAGGGTCGGCGGGCGCGAGCGCGGCAACCTCGCCGCCAATCCAGCCGAAACCGGGATGATCGCCATGCTCGCGGCCGATGTCGGCAAGAAGTTGCATGCCGACGCAGATACCGAGAAAGGGGCGGCCGCGCTCGATCACGTTGCGCCGAAGCGCTTCGACCATGCCCGGCAACGCCTCCAGCCCACGGCGACAGTCGGCGAAGGCGCCGACGCCCGGCAGGACGATGTGCCCGGCGCGGTCGAGGTCGTCCGGATCGGCGGTCACCCGGACCTCGGCGGCGAGTTCGGCCTCGCGCACCGCCCGCTCGAAGGCCTTGGCGGCGGAACGCAAGTTGCCCGAGCCGTAATCGACGATCGCTACGATCATGACGCGTAGTCCGCGGTGAGCTGAGGGTGGCGCTCGAAGAAGCGGTGCTCGGCGGCGTCGCCGTCGGCGGCAGCGACGATGTCGCTTTGGATGAAGCCGCGGCGTTCCAGGGTCCAGCGCTTCAAATCGTTGCCGATCACCCCCAGGAGAACGGCAAGTCCCATCGAGATACTCGTCTGGGTAACGACGCTGGCGTTCAGCCAGCTCATGAGCGCGCCCGCGAGCGCTTCGGCGATGACGATGCCGAGCGCAACCAGCCACAGTCGGCTCCACAGCGCCCAGACTGCAGAGAACAGGAAAGCCGGCCAGGAAAAGCCTTCCTTGACGACGACGATGTCGCGGTCGGGATCAAGACCGTGGCGGCGTGTGTGGATCGTGAAAACCTTCATCGCACTGGTGGATCTTTCCCTTCCGGCCGATCCGTTTCGGCTATTCAAAGAGAGCCGCCAAGAACGCCCTTGGTGGACGGCACGGCCTCGGCCTTGCGCGGATCGATCTCGACGGCTTCGCGCAGGGCCCGCGCCAACCCCTTGAAACAGGCTTCGCAGATATGATGGCTGTTTTCGCCGTACAGCGTCTCGACGTGCAGCGTCAGACCGGCGTTCTGTGAGAAGGCCTGGAACCACTCCTTGACCATCTCGGTATCGAGCGCGCCGAGCATCGGCTGATTGAACGCGACCTTCCAGATCAGGTACGGCCGGTTCGAGGCGTCGACCACCACCCGCGTCAACGTCTCGTCCATCGCCGTCAGGGCCTGACCGTAGCGCCGAATGCCACGCCGCTCGCCCAGCGCCTGCGCCACCGCTTGGCCGACGACGATGCCCACGTCCTCGGTCGTATGATGGCTGTCGATGTGCAGGTCGCCCTCGGCCTTGACGGTCAGGTCGAGAAGGCTGTGGCGGGCGAGCTGGGCCAGCATGTGGTCGAGAAAGCCGATGCCGGTGGCGATGTCGTAGCGCCCGGAGCCATCCAGATCGACCGCCACCTTCACCTGCGTTTCGTTCGTCGCCCGCTCGATGCTTGCCGTGCGCATAGGCTCTCCATTGCCATCTTGAGGCGGTTTTAGCAGCATTCCGCGGCGTTCGTCACCGCCGCTCATCGCGACCGACCGGCGGCCGGCGCGCGGGAGCGCAACTTGACCTGCCCCGTCGCGCCGCCTACATCGTCCAAGCATTCCATACCGGCGCCGGACGCGTCGATCTCCATCCGGAAAGCGTTTCCTATGAAGTCCTTTGACGAGCGCTCGTGGCACGGCACAACCATCCTCGCCGTTCGCAAGGACGGGCAGGTGGTCATCGCCGGCGACGGCCAGGTCACCCTCGGCAATACGATCGTAAAGGCGAACGCACGCAAGGTCCGCCGGATCGGCGACGGCGCCGTGCTCGCCGGCTTTGCCGGAGCCACGGCCGACGCATTCACCCTGTTCGAGCGACTGGAAGCCAAGCTGGAGCAGTATCCGGGACAGCTCACCCGGGCCTGCGTCGAATTGGCGAAGGACTGGCGGACGGATCGCTACCTGCGCCGTCTTGAGGCGATGATGGCCGTCGCCGATGCTCAGGCCTCCCTGGTGCTGACGGGCACCGGCGACGTGCTCGAACCGGAGTACGGGCTGATCGGGATCGGCTCCGGCGGGAACTACGCCCTGGCGGCGGCACGGGCGATGATCGACCGCCCGGACATGGACGCCGTCGCGATTGCGCGGCGATCGCTGGAGATCGCGGCCGACATCTGCGTCTTTACCAACCGCAATATCCTGATCGAGAGCCTATGACCAGCTTCACCCCCCGCGAGATCGTTTCCGAGCTGGACCGCTACATCGTCGGCCAGAACGACGCCAAGCGCGCGGTCGCGATCGCGCTGCGCAACCGCTGGCGCCGCCAACAGCTCGAGGACGGCATGCGTCAGGAAGTGTTGCCCAAGAACATCCTCATGATCGGCCCGACCGGCGTCGGCAAGACCGAAATCGCACGGCGGCTGGCCAACCTGGCGCAGGCGCCGTTCCTCAAGGTCGAAGCGACCAAGTTCACCGAGATCGGCTATGTCGGTCGAGACGTCGAGCAGATCGTCCGCGACCTGCTCGAGATCGCGGTGCACATGACCCGCGAGCGGTTGCGCAAGGAGGTGAGCGCCCGCGCCGAACTCGCCGCCGAGGATCGGGTGCTGACGGCACTGGTCGGCGAGAAGGCCAGCCCCGAGACCCGCGATCGCTTCCGCCGGATGCTGCGCGCCGGCGAACTTGCCGACCGGGAAGTCGAGATCCAGGTCACCGAGAGCAGCGGGCTGCAATTGCCGACGTTCGACATCCCCGGCATGCCGGGCGCGCAGATGGGCATGCTCAACATCAACGAGATGCTGGGCAAGGCCTTCGGCGGCCCGCCGACCAAGACCAAGAAGATGTCGGTCGCGGATTCCTACGAGGTTCTGGTCGGCCAGGAGGCCGACAAGCTTCTCGACGAGGATCGGATCGTCAAGGAGGCGATCGAGGCGGTTGAAAACGACGGCATCGTCTTCCTCGACGAAATCGACAAGATCACCGCCCGTTCCGAACGGGTCGGCGCCGACGTCAGTCGGGAAGGCGTGCAGCGCGATCTGCTGCCCCTGATCGAGGGCACCATCGTCGCGACGAAGCGCGGCAACGTCCGCACCGACCATATCCTGTTCATCGCCAGCGGCGCGTTTCACGTGGCCAAGCCGGCCGACATGCTTCCGGAGTTGCAGGGTCGACTGCCGATCCGCGTCGAGCTGAAGGCCCTGACCCGCGACGACTTCGTCCGCATCCTGACCGAGCCCGAGGCAAGCCTGATCAAGCAGTACAAGGCGCTGATGGCGACGGAGGAGGTGACCATCGCCTTCACCGACGACGCGGTGGAGGAGATCGCGACCCTGGCAGCCGAGATCAATCAGGGCGTGGAGAACATCGGCGCACGCCGGCTGCAGACGGTGATGGAGAAGCTGGTCGAGGAGATCAGCTTTTCGGCCTCCGAGCGCGGCGGCGAGACCATCGAGATCACCGCCGCGGACGTTCGGACTCGCGTTGGCGAACTGGCCAAAAACGCCGATCTGACCAGGTTCATCCTGTAACCCGCTACCGCTCCTCGCGCTGTCGGCGGAGCAGGACGTAGAGCGCGCCCTCGCCGCCGTGAGCGGGCGCGGCGTGGGAGAAGGCGAGGATGCGCGTACGGTTTCCCGACTGGTTGAGCCAGTGGGGGACGTTGGCCCGCAGCACGCCGACTGAGCCGTCCGCCCGATAGCCCTTGCCGGTGATGACCAGCACGCAGCGCTTACCCGCCCCGTGCGCATCGGCGAGGAAACGGTTCAGCGCCGCATGGGCCTCGCTCTGGGTCATGTTGTGCAGATCGATCCGGCGCTCGGGCGCGATCAGTCCGCGGCGCAGCCGCGCCAGGGTGCGCTTGTCGATCCCTGGGGCAACGCCCGGCGCCAGTTCCGGCGGCGCGGCGCGGCTGAGACGAACAGGCGGTGGCGGCAGCGGAGCGGCCGATGCATGATCCGGCTGGCCCGGCGTGGCGGCGCGCGCGGACGGCCGGCCGTGCACCTCCCTCCCGACAGCCCCGACAGGCGCCGGCGGCGCCGGTTCCCGCTTCTTGAGAGGCGTAATCCCCTCGGTCACCCGCCGCCACAGTTCCCGATCGGGCGCCTCGTCGTCGCCGTTCCTATCCTTCGCCGGCATCGGCTTCGTGCGCGGTCATGACGTCTCCGCCGACGACGACGCCCCGTCGACCAGGATGATGTGCAGCCGCCGCGGCCCATGGGCGCCGAGGAGCAGGGTCTGTTCGATGTCGGCCGTGCGCGAGGGTCCGGTAATCCAGTTGACGACCCGCGGCATAACGCCCGCGCCAGCGCGCGCGCGCAGCCGCGCCCAGGTGTCTTCGTAACTGCCGACGATCCGATCGACGAAAAGAATCGCGACGTGGTAGTCGGGAAGGAAGTTCAGCGTCGTCGGGCTCTCCGGCCCGGACAGCAGCACCAGTGTTCCGCTCTCGGCGACGCCGGCGAAACTTCCGGTCAGGGAAACCGCGTCGTGGTCGTCGGCTTTGCCGGTCGCGATTTGCAGGAGCGGTTCGCGATCCCACGGAATGGCGGCCAGGTCCGGATCGGGCGCAACCTTCACCACTGCCGGCAGGTTCGCAGCCTGCAGATAGGCGCGAACCCGCTCGGGCACGGAGGCAAGGTCGGCGACGCGCTCGGTGGTCGCATTGACCCGCTCGGCTTCGAACACGAACCGCTCCAGGGCGTCGGTGCCCTGACTGCGGCCGCGCTCCGGGATCACGTTGGCTTTCGGATTGGTAAGGCGGGCTGCGACCGCCGCGGCGGCGACATCTGCCGGCTCACGCCGGTCGAGCGCGCGCCGGATCGAACCGAGGATCGTCTCGCGGGCGTCGCTCATTGTCGCCGACCCCCACGCTCCGACCACATCTGCTGGAAGGTCTTGCCGGCCGGCGCCGGCAGGTCGCGCGTCCCTGTCCATCCATCGGCAAACGGCAGCCGGCGAAACCGGCCGCCGTTCCGCTTCAGCCGACCGATGCGGCCGAGGCCGCCGACCCCGAGGCTCATCGCCAACCTGTACAGGGCCGGGCGGCGGGCGAGGAACGCCCAGCCGCTCAAACCGTAGCGGACGGCCGCCGGCGAATTCCGCGCCCGGTACTGACGATCGCGCAACTGGCGCAACATCCGCGGCAACGGGATCTGCATCGGGCAGACCTCTTCGCAGCGACCGCACAGGGTCGAGGCGTTGGGCAGGTTGCCGGCCTCTTCAATGCCGATCAGGTTGGGAATCAGCACGGCACCCATCGGCCCCGAGTAGACCCAGCCGTAGGCGTGGCCGCCGATGGCCGCGTAGATCGGGCAGTGATTGATGCAGGCGCCGCAACGGATGCAGCGCAACATCTCGCGGAACTCGTTGCCGAGCATTTCGGTGCGGCCGTTGTCGAGCAGCAGCACATGCACCTCGCTCGGGCCGTCGAGGTCGCCGCCGCGTCGCGGCCCGGTGGTGAACGTGGTGTAGACCGAAAGATCCTGACCCGTCGCCGAGCGGGCGAGGACCCGCAGAATGGTCGTCGCATCCTCCAGCGTCGGCACGACCTTCTCGAGGCTGGCGATCACGATCTGCACCCGCGGCAGTGTCTGCGTGAGATCGCCGTTGCCTTCGTTCGTCACCAGCACGACCGACCCGGTCTCGGCAACCAGCATGTTGGCGCCGGTGATGCCGAGTTCCGCGGCAAGAAACTCCTGGCGCAGGACGGCACGCGCCTCGGCCAGCATGACCTCCGGCTCCTCCAGCGGCCGCGTCTCCGGGTAGTCGCGGTGGTGACTGCGGAAGGCGTCGGCGACCTGGTCCTTGGACAGATGCACGGCCGGGGCGATGATGTGACTGGGCGGCTCGTGTCGAAGCTGGATGATGTATTCGCCGAGGTCGGTTTCGACCGGTCGAATGCCCTCGGCTTCAAGAAACTCGTTGATGCCGATTTCCTCGCCGATCATCGACTTGCCTTTGGCCACCGTCCGCGCGCCGCTGTCGCGGCAAATCTCGAGGACTCTCTGGCGGGCGGCTTCGGCGTCCGTGCACCAGTGAACCCGTGTCCCGTTGGCCTCGGCCCTCTCCGTGAAGCGCTCGAGGTAGAGGTCGAGGTTGGCGATCGCGTGGTCCTTGATCTCGCGCGCGGCCTCCCGCAGCGCGTCGAACTCCGGCATTCGATCGACCGCGGCGCGCCGCTTGACCGGGAAACCTTCCTTGAAACGACCCAGGGAGTGCTGCAGCTTTGCGTCGTGGAGAGCGCGATGGGCGTTGTCGACGAACGAATGCGCGGTAGAATCCACGGACGTAACCCTCCCGGTGGCGTTCGCGCCGGCTTGGCCGCCGGCTGATTGTCAACCCACGACCGGACGCGGTGGGCCCGCGCCGCGGTCGTCAGGCGATCTTGGTTTTGGCCTGCGACGTCTCGCTCTCGCCGATCGGCGGTGCGTCCGCGCAGGTTCCGGCAAGGACTTCGGCCACATGGCGGACGTGCACGTCCAGTCCCCGCCGCTGCAGCCGGCCGGCCATGTTCATCAAACAGCCCATGTCGCCGCCGATAAGATGGTCGGCGCCGGTCGCGGCGATGGCATCGACCTTGACGTCGACCATCTTCTCGGAAATTTCCGGGTACTTGACGCAGAACAACCCGCCGAACCCGCAGCAGGCTTCGGCCTCGTCCATCTCCCGCAGCTCCAGTCCCTGGATCCCGGACAAGAGAGCGCGCGGCTGCTCGCGAATGCCGAGCTCGCGCAGGCCGGAACAGGAGTCGTGGTAGGCGGTGGCAGCCTCCAGGCGACCCGCGATGGGACCCGTCTTCATCACATCGCTGAGAAAGGTCGTCAGTTCGAAGGTGCGCCGGGCAAGGTCCCGGGCGCGGTCGAGCCAAGCCGGCTCGTCGGCGAACATTTCAGGATAGTGGACCTTGATGGTCCCGCCACAGGAGCCGGAAGGCAGCACGACATAGTCGATGCGCGCGAACGCGTCGATGACGCCGCGGGCGAGGGCCTTGGCATCCGCCACATCGCCGGCGTTGTAGGCCGGCTGGCCGCAGCACGTCTGCGCCGCTGGCACAACCACGTCGCATCCGGCCTGTTCGAGAAGCTTCACCGCGGCAAAGCCGACGGCCGGCCGCATCAGATCAACAAGGCAGGTGACAAACAGGCCGACGGTTGGGCGGTGCTCCGGCATGTCATGAGAATGCAGCGCAATCCCAGTCATGACAATATCATTTGGTTCATCTCGCCGAGAGCGCCTGCCCCGTGGCTCCCTTTGCCGCCGGCGCGCGCGGCAGCAGAAGATAGTAGCGGCCGGTTTGCTTCATCGCGCCGGCGCGATCGCCTGCCGCCGCCCCGGACCCCCAGAACAGATCGCCGCGAACCGGCCCCTTGATCGCGCCGCCGGTATCCTGCGCCACCACCAGCCGGCGCAGCGGCGTTGGCGCCAGCGGATCCGTCGTCTCCAGCCACAACGGCGCACCAAGCGGAATAAAGGCCGGGTCGACGGCCAAACTCCGCTCCGGCGTAAGGACGATGTTTTGCGCTCCGACCGGCCCCGGTCCGTCGATGCGCCGGAAGAACACGAAAGACGGGTTCTTCGCCATCACCTCGGCGGCCTCCTGCGGATGCTCGCTCAGCCAGGTGCGGATCGCATGCATCGACATCTGCTCTTCCGAGATGGCACCGCGGCGAATCAACTCTCGGCCGATGGCGTAATAGGGGCGCCCGTTCTTGCCGGCATAGCCGAGGCGGATGACCCGTCCATCGTCCATGATGACCCGACCCGATCCCTGGATATGCAGGAAAAAGGCGTCGACGGCGCTGTCGACCCAGATCATCTCCAGGTCGCGGCCGGACAACGCCCCGCGCTCGATCTCGGCTCGCGTCGGAACCGGCACGACCGAGCGGCCGGCGAGCTGTCCTACGAGTTGCTGGCCCTTCAGGTCCTCGCGAAACGCGCCAAGGTCGACGGTGACGAGATTGTCCGGCAGCCGGAAGATCGGCGTCTGGTAGGGCCCGCCGCGGTGCTCCGCCCCGCGCAATTCCGGCTCGTAGTAGCCGGTGAACAGGCCCGTCGGATTGCCGTTGTCGGTTGCCAGCGCCGGCGTGAAGTTCTGCTCGAAGAACAGCCGGGCGGCGTCCCCCTGACCGAGCGGCACGGCGGCGGCGGCAGCGCACACCGAATTCAGGGCCTCGCGACCGACGCCGAGCCGCGCCCACGCTTCGCCGACGGCGCCGGCCTGCAACCGCGAGCATGAGACGAGAAACGCGGCCAGGGCCCGGTCGTGATCGTCGTCGGCCCAACCCGCCAAGGAACTGAACGGTGCCGGCTCGAGACGAAGCGCCGGCGGCGGCGGCGCGCATCCCACGACGAGAAGCATCAGCGCTGCGCCCGCAAGGATGGCGCTCGCACCATTTCGCAAAGCGTTCATGCGGCGCGCCATGGTCGACCTGCAGGTGATGGGCGAACCGGCGCCGCCAGCCGCTACTCGCTCGAGCCGGTCGCGACCAGCGTCCAGTTGGGATCCGGGCTGCGCGTGTCGCGGGCAAACGTCCAGACGTCGCTCACGGTGGCGACACGATCGGGATCGCCGTCGACGATTTTCCCCGCCCCATCGCGGGTGACCGTCACCTGTTCGCTGGTAAAGCGAACGGAGATATGCGCCATTCTTCCGACCATGGTGGCGTCCTCGATCTCGGCTTTCTGGATGCCGACGAGAGTCGTCTCCAGCGTCTCTCCGGCTGCCGCGCGATCAGCGATCGAACTGGAGAAATTGGCGAAGACCTCCGGGCTCAACAGCGGTTTCAAGCTCGCGACATCGCCGGCTACGTAGGCCGTCAGGATCATCTCGAAGGCGACCTTGGCGCCCGAGAGGAATTCCTTCTCCTCGAACCGCGCGTCGGCGATCTTGATCTGGGTCAGGCCGCCCTGAGGCGTTGCGGAAGCGATGTCGGCCGGCAACGGGGCGCTTTCGCCCCTTTCGGGCAGGCGAACCACATCCTTTTCCGGAGCCTCCTTCTGTGGCTGGGACCGGAACGGGTCCTGCGCTGGACCCTGATGGCCGTCCCTGCGTCCCAGGACGCTGCGCAGCCGCAGGATCAAAAACGCCGCCACGAGCGCGAAGAGGATGATGTCGATGAATTGAAAGCCGCCGCCCATGTCATTTCCTAGCTTCGTAACAAAGGGTTAAAGGCACCTCATCCGTCGCGCCGGACAAACAACAACGGCCTTCTGTGGATCCTGCGTCCGCCCAACCCATTGCTTTTCAATTTACAGCGCTTTTCTCCTTGATGAGATGGACCTCAACGCGCCGGGAGGCAACGATGGGTTTAGTTCTGTTTGGCGTGATGATAGTCGTTCCGATCCTGGAGATCGCGGTCTTCATCGTCGTCGGCCGTTTCATCGGCCTGTGGCCAACGCTGGCCGGGATCCTTGCCACCGCTCTGATCGGAACAGCGATCATTCGCCACCAGGGCGTCGGCATCATCGCCAAGGCCAGGCAGACAATCAACGCCGGTGAAGCCCCGGTCGGCGCAGTCCTCGAAGGCCTGGCGTTGCTGGTCGCCGGCGCGCTCCTGGTCACGCCGGGGTTCGTGACCGACACGCTCGGCTTCCTCCTGCTCATCCCGCCGCTGCGCCAAGCGGTCGCGGCATCGCTCGTTGCGCGGGCGGTCCGGCGGGCGGAAGTCCGGGTGCAGGCATCGCGAACCGGGCCCGGCGGCAATACGGACCCGAGGACGCGCGGCGGCCCGGGCGCCACGCCGCCCGGAGCCGGCGTGACCATCGAGGGCGAGTGGCAGGACCTCACCGAGACGGGGCCGGAGGACCACCAACACGATTCCGGCGATCCGGAGCCCGGGCGCGGCTGGGGCCGCTCCGGCGAGCGGAGAGGCGGGGAGGACGGCGATCCGCCGGCGCGCATGCGAACCCCCGAGGCTTAAGACCATCGCTTGCTCGCACGTTGTGCTCCAACCCGATCCATGTTAGCCAGCGCCGAGCCATAAAATCTTTCGGGAGCGATGATGAGCGACGAGACCAGCGCAGAGGGCGGAGCGGACGCGGCGACGAAAGGCAACGGCGAGGACGCCACGGTGCCGCCGCTGATTGTCAACGCCCAATACATCAAGGATCTGTCGTTCGAGGCGCCGAACACGCCGGCCGTCTTCACGCAGATGCAGCAGGCGCAGCCGGACATCACCGTCAACGTCGACGTCCAGGCGCGACCGCTCGAGGCGCCCGTCTACGAGGTCCTGCTCAACGTCCGCGCCGACTGCAAGTCGGGGGAGACGCAGGCCTTCCTGGTCGAGCTGTCCTACGGCGGCGTTTTTACGCTGAACGTTCCGCAGGCCGACGTCCATCCGGTGCTGCTGATCGAGTGCCCCCGGCTCCTCTTTCCGTTCGCCCGCCAGATCGTCTCGATGACAACCATCAATGGCGGGTTCCTGCCGCTGATGCTGGGGCCGATCGATTTCGCGAGCCTCTATCAGCGCCAGCTTCACGACGCGGAAATCGCCCGCGCCCCGGCGCCGCCGGCCGGCGCGTCTTCGGCCTGAGGCCTACGCTTCCTCAAGCCGTCTTGCCTCACCGACCCTGCTGGAGCGCGCAAGCGACCACAAGGCCTCGGGCAACCGGGCGATGAAGGCGGCGTGAGCCGCAGCCTCGCCGGGCGTCGGCTGGATCAGCAGCGGCCTGCGGGCCGCCGACGCAACCGGACCGGTCCGACGCACGGGCAGGACGCTCGCCAGCGTCAGCCTGGGCTGTCGGCCGCCGATCAGCTCGAGGTAGACGGCGGCGAGGAGCTGCGAATCCTTCAGCGCCCCGTGCACCGACCGATCGCTGATGTCGATTTCATAGCGTCGGCAGAGCGCATCGAGGCTCGCCGGCGCGCCCGGAAACATCTGCCGCGCCTTCGTCAGGGTGCAGACGGCGCGTTCGGCGGCGATGGGACGACGGCCACAGCGCGCGAGTTCGGCGTTGAGGAAGCCGACATCGAAGGCGGCGTTGTGGATGATCAGCGGGTCGCCGCCGATGAAGTCCATCAAGCCGTCGGCCACCGCGACGAAGAGCGGCTTTTCGGCGAGGAATGCGTCGGACAGGCCGTGAACGGCGAAGGCCCCGGTCGGCATCGGCCGCTCGGGGTTGACATACGCGTGGTAGACCTGCCCGGTCGGAATGTGGTTGACGAGCTCGACGCAGCCGATCTCGACGACCCGATGCCCTGCGGCCGGATCAATGCCCGTCGTTTCCGTATCGAGAACGATCTCGCGCATGGCTCCCGCCCGGCCCTCCCCTCTTGCAGCCTGCACACGATAGCGCCGACGGCGCGCATGGAACAGGCCCGTCCGAGGCCCGTCGGGATGACGAAGTCGGCCCGTCGTCGTTTCTCGCGATCCGGCATCTGCCTGGCGAGGGTCGCGTCGATCCGCGCCTCGTCGAGACCGGCGCGCTGACGCAGTCGCTGGCGCTGGACGAACGCCGGCGCCGAGACCACCGCCACGGCGTCACAGACGCGGTGGCCGCCCGATTCGAACAACAGCGGGACGTCGAGAACCACGAGCGGCGTTCGCGCGCGCCTTGCCCGGCTCAGGAACCGGCGCCGGTCGGCGTAGACCAGCGGGTGGACGATCGCCTCGAGCCGACGCAGCGCCGCCTGCTCGGCGAAGACCTGCGCCCCCAGCGCCGCCCGCTGCACCGCCCCGTCGACGACCACGCCGGGAAACGCACGCGCAATCGCCCCGACCGCACCGCCGCCGCGGGCGAGCAGACGATGAACGACGGCGTCGGCGTCCCAGACCGGCACGCCCCGTTGGCGAAACATCGCCGCGGCCGTCGACTTGCCCATGGCGATGGAGCCGGTGAGGCCGAGGACGATCACCGGCGTCAGTCCGCCACCGCGCCGCAGCGACGCAGGCAGGCGAGCAGGGGCAGCAACGGCAGACCGAGGATCGTGAACATGTCGCCCTCGACCGCGTCGAAGAGCTGAATGCCCGGTCCCTCGAACCGATAACCGGCAACCGTATCCAGCGCCGCCGCGCCGGCGCGATCGAGGTAGTCGGCCAGGACGTCGTCGGAAAATGCGCGCATGCTCATGACCGCAACGTCGACATGGGTCCACGCGCAGCGGCCTTCTAGCGCCACCGCCACCGCCGAGACCAGACGGTGGCGACGCCCGCGCAGGATCCTCAGGTTGCGCTCGGCCTCGGCCAGATCGGCCGGCTTTTCGAACCACTGGCCATCGCATTCGAGCATCTGGTCGGCGCCGACAACCAGCGCGTCCGGATGGACCCCGGCCACCGCCGCCGCCTTGGCTTCGGCCAACGCCGTCGCCACCTCCTCGGCGCTTCGGCTCGCCGCGCGCATGGCGATGCGCACCGCCGCCTCATCGACGTCCGCGGGCGCGGCATCATAGGCCAGACCCGCGTCGCTCAGCAGCCGCTGGCGGGTCCGGCTCGCCGATGCCAGCACCAGCCGCGGCGATGCGGACCGCGGGCCGCACGCGGATGACGGACCGGCCGTCATGGGGAAGGCGCTGCATGCTGCCGGCGTCGCCCGGCCGCCCGCGCCTTGTCCGGCCGCAAACAGCGGGATGACATGCGGACAAGTTGGGGATCGCCGCGCCCGCCCCGTCGCCGGCGTTCAACCGCGTGCGCCAGCACCACGAGGATCCCGCGCCTGTCCGGCTGTTGACAAAACCCCGCATCATCGCCCTGGGCCGTGGACGCCAGGCGCAGCATGCAGTTATCCTCGTCTCCCAGGGCAGGGTCCAACGCCTTCATCGACAACGCTCCTGGCATCGATCCGCCGCGTTACCCACATGCTTGTTCAAGCCGATGGCGGCCACGGCATCTGCGACGGCATGTTTATCCACACGCACTAATCCCCGGCTTTCCCCGCCCTACTACAACAACTACCTTTTCTCTTAAAGAAAGAGTCTTGTAGTGACCTTCGTCGAAGCGGTGGAAATCCCGTCATGAGCGCCGGCGCTCCGCTCAAGGGTCTGCTCGCAGCCTTCGGATCCGCCACGATACCGGAACGGCCGCCGTTCTGGTTTCTCCGCCAGGCCGGCCGCTATCTTCCGGAGTACCAGCGGCTGCGCCGCGAGGCGCCGGACTTCCTGAGCTTTTGCTACGAGCCGGCGCTGTGCGTCGAGGCGGCGCTGCAACCGCTGCGCCGGTTTCGGATGGACGCGGCGATCCTGTTCAGCGATATCCTCGTGATCCCCGACGCGCTTGGCCAGCGCGTTGCCTTCGTCGAAGGACACGGGCCGCGGCTTGAGCCGCTGCGCGACGCCGATGCGATCGCCGCGCTCGACCTCGACCGCCTGGATGCGCACCTGGAGCCGGTCTATGCGGCCGTCGCCGGGACGGCTGCGGCACTGCCGCCGCAGACCGCCCTGATCGGGTTCGCCGGCGCGCCGTGGACGTTGGCTCTGTACATGATCGAGGGTCACGGTGGGACGGCCGGTGAGCGCGCGCGGGCGATGGCCTGGCGGGCGCCGGAGACGTTTGCCGTTCTGATCGGGCGGCTGGTCGAGGCGATCGCCCGCTTCGTCTGTCGCCAGATCGATCACGGCGTCGAGGTCGTCCAGCTCTTCGACAGCTGGGCCGGGCTCCTTCCCGAGAGCCAGTTCCGCACCTGGGTTATCGGCCCGACCGCTGCCGTTGTCCGCCGCATCAAGGATCATGCCCCGGACGTCCCCGTGATCGGGTTCCCCCGCGGTGCGGGCGCCGCCTATGCGGCCTATGCCCGCGAGACCGGTGTCGACGCGGTCGGGCTCGACGCCGGCGTGCCGGCCGTCTGGGCGAGGGCGGCGCTGAAGCCGCTCGCGACGGTTCAGGGCAACCTGGACAACCTCCTCGCCCAGGCCGGCGGCGACGCGCTCGAGGACGAGACCTTGCGGATCCTGTCCGCGCTCGGACCGGAGCGCTTCATCTTCAACCTTGGCCACGGCGTGTTGCCCGATACGCCGCCCGAGCACATCGCCCGCATCGCCGAGACGATCATGGCCTGGAAGCCCGCGTGAGCACGACCGAGCGGCGGATCGCGGTCGTCCTGTTCAACCTCGGCGGCCCCGACCGGCTCGAAGCGGTTCGGCCGTTCCTGGCCAATCTCTTCGCCGACCCGGCGATTATCGGCTTGCCGGCATTGCTCCGTCGACCGCTGGCTTGGTTCATCGCCCGCCGGCGGGCGCCGATCGCCCGCGAGATCTATGCACGGATCGGCGGCGGCTCGCCGCTACTGCCGCTGACCGAAGAGCAGGGGGCGGCGCTGGCGGCTGCCTTGGCCCGGCGCGGTCATGGCGCGGCACGGACGTTCGTCGCGATGCGCTACTGGCATCCGATGAGCGAGGCGACGGCGGCGGCCGTCGCCCGCTGGCGCCCGGAGGAAATCGTCCTCTTGCCGCTCTATCCGCAGTTCTCCACGACCACGACCGGGTCGTCGCTGTCGGCCTGGGCCGCAGCGGCGAGGCGCGCCGGTCTTGACGCGCCGACGCGGGCCATCTGCTGCTATCCGACCAACCCCGGCTTCATTGCCGCGATCGCCGCGGCGACCGGCGCGGCGTTGGACGAGGCGGCGGCGCTGGGCGGCGAGGCGCGGCTGCTGTTTTCCGCCCACGGCTTGCCCGAACGCGTCATCGCCCGCGGCGACCCGTACCAGGCGCAGGTCGAGGCGACGGTGGCGGCGGTCATGGCCCGGCTGGGCGAGGCGGACCACGACCACGCCATCTGCTACCAGAGCCGGGTCGGCCCCTTGCAATGGATCGGCCCGGCGATCGAAGACGAGTTGCGGCGCGCCGCCGACGACGGCGTCGCCACCGTGATCGTCGTGCCGACGGCCTTCGTTTCCGAGCACTCCGAAACCCTGGTCGAGCTCGACATCGAGTACCGCGCGCTGGCTGCGAGCCTGGGCATCGCCAACTTTATCCGGGTTGCGACGGTCGGCACCGCGGGCGCGTTCATCGAGGGGCTGGCCGAGCTTGTGATCGGTGCGCTAGAAAGATCGGGGGGTGTGGCGAGCGGCTGCGGCAAGCGCTGGTGCGCGCCGGCCCTTGCCGGATGCCCGACTCGAACGCTGCCTTCCCGGGGCGAGGCGACGGACACGGAAAAGCCGCGATGATGGATGGATATCTCTGGGCGCGCGCCCTGCATGTCATCAGCTTTATCTCCTGGATGGCCGGCCTGCTCTACCTGCCACGGCTGTACGTCTACCACTGCCGGCAGGCACCGGGTTCCGAGGCGTCCGAGACCTTCAAGGTGATGGAGCGACGGCTGCTGCGGGCGATCATGAACCCGGCCATGATCGCCACCTTCGTCTTCGGCGGGATTTTGATCTGGTACCTGGGTTCGGAGGCATGGACCATGGGCTGGCTGCACGCCAAGCTTGCGCTTGTCGTCGCAATGGCCGTGATCCACGGCTACCTCGCAAAGTGGCGCAAGGACTTCGCCGCGGACCGCAACCAGCGGTCGGAAACGTTCTATCGCGTTATCAACGAAGTGCCGACGATCCTTATGATCGCGATCGTCATTCTGGCGGTGCTTAAGCCTTTTTGAGCGCGCCAGCGTTTTAAATGGCGTTTGACAGGGTCTGGCAACCTGATCCATTGTAGAAGCCGTGTAGTCCTTTCCTCCGTTTTCGTTCCACGCACGGCAGATCAGTCTCCCCCGGCTCGTCCGATTGCCGCTGCCGGTTGTGCCGGCCTCCCTGTCGACGCCTCCCGGAACCCGCTCGAGCGCCAGTCCCGTCCCCATCTTACGAAGAAGCGTAAGCAATGAATCTGAAGGAATTGAAGTCCAAGCCGCCGGCGGAGCTGCTGAGCTACGCTGAAGAGCTCAAGATCGAGAACGCGAGCTCCCTGCGCAAGCAGGAGATGATGTTCGCCATCCTCAAGCAGATGGCCGAGAACGAGGTCGCGATTTTCGGCGATGGCGTGCTCGAGATCCTGCAGGACGGCTTCGGCTTCCTCCGCTCGCCGGAGGCGAACTATCTTCCCGGTCCCGACGATATCTATGTCTCGCCGAGCCAGGTCCGCCGATTCGGCCTGCGCAACGGCGATACCGTCGAAGGCGAGATCCGCTCGCCGAAGGACGGGGAGCGCTATTTCGCCCTGCTGCGCGTCACCCGGATCAACTTCGGCGATCCGAGCGAAGTTCGTCACCGGATCAACTTCGACAACCTGACCCCGCTCTATCCCCAGGAGCGGCTAAGGATGGAGATCGAGAACCCGGACCGGAAGGATCTGACCTGCCGTGTCGTCGATCTCATCGCACCGATCGGCAAGGGCCAGCGGGCGTTGATCGTCGCCCCGCCGCGAACCGGCAAGACGGTGATGCTGCAGAACATCGCCCACTCGATCGCCGCCAATCATCCGGAATGCTACCTGATCGTGCTTCTGATCGACGAGCGGCCCGAGGAGGTCACCGACATGGCCCGCTCGGTCAAGGGCGAGGTCATCAGCTCGACCTTCGACGAGCCGGCGGCACGCCACGTCCAGGTCGCTGAAATGGTCATCGAGAAAGCCAAGCGCCTGGTCGAGCACAAGCGCGATGTCGTCATTCTGCTCGACTCCATCACCCGGCTGGCGCGCGCCTACAACACCGTCGTGCCGTCCTCGGGCAAGGTCCTGACCGGCGGCGTCGACGCCAATGCTCTGCAGCGGCCGAAGCGGTTCTTCGGCGCCGCACGGTGCATCGAAGAGGGCGGCTCGCTGACGATCATCTCGACGGCTTTGATCGACACCGGCTCGCGCATGGACGAGGTCATCTTCGAAGAGTTCAAGGGCACCGGCAACTCCGAGATCATCCTCGACCGCAAGCTTGCCGACAAGCGGAGCTGGCCCAGCATCGACATCACCCGCTCGGGCACGCGCAAAGAGGAACTGCTCGTCGACAAGTCGACCCTGTCGAAGATGTGGGTTCTGCGCCGCGTGCTCATGCCCATGGGCGTCGTCGACGCGATGGAGTTCCTGCTCGACAAGTTGCGCCAGTCGAAGTCGAACAGCGAGTTCTTCGAGGCGATGAACAGCTGACCCCGGCCACGGCGGTCAGGGCAGAAGCACCGTCGAGCCGGTTGTCTTGCGCGCCTCGAGATCGCGATGGGCCTCGGCCGCGTCGGCCAGCGGGTACGTCCGGTTGACGTGGATCTTGACCGCGCCGCTGCGGACCACGTCGAACAACTCGCCGGCCGTCTTGCGCAAATCCTTCGGATCGGCGGTGTAGGTCATCAGCGTCGGTCGGGTCAAAAACAGCGAGCCCTTCGCCGACAGCAGGGCGGGTTCGAAGGTTGGCACCGGCCCCGAGGCGTTGCCGAACGACACCATCATCCCCATCGGTCGCAGGCAATCGAGAGAGTTCATGAACGTCGACGCGCCGATCCCGTCGTAGACGACGGCGACGCCGCGGCCGTCGGTAATGCTTTTCACCGCGGCAACGAAATCCTCGCGGGTGTAAACGATCGGGTGAGCGCAGCCGTTCGCCTTGGCCAGCGCCGCCTTCTCGTCGTTGCCGACCGTGCCGATGACGGTCGCGCCGAGATGAGCGGCCCACTGGCAGGCGATCAGGCCGACCCCACCGGCCGCGGCGTGGATGAGCACGGCGTCGCCCGGCTCGACGCGGTAGGTCCGGCGAAGCAGATATTGCGCCGTCATCCCCTGCAGCATCATCGCCGCAGCCTGCCGGTCGGCGATTTCGTCGGGAAGCGCGACAACGCGGTCGGCCGGCATCAACCGCACCTCTGCATAGGCCCCGACCGGACCGCCGGCGTAGGCGACGCGATCGCCGGGCTTCAGCCCGGTGACGCCTTCGCCGACGGCATCGACCACGGCCGCTGCCTCGAGCCCGATGCCGCTCGGGAGCGAGGGCACCGGATAAAGGCCGGTGCGGTGATAGACGTCGATGAAGTTCAGGCCGACGGCGGTCTGGCGGAGCCGGGTCTGGCCAGGTCCGGGTTCGCCGACATCGACCTCTTCCCAGCGCAGGACTTCGGGGCCGCCTGTCTCGTGAATTCGGATCGCCTTGCTCATCACGCTGTTCCTTCCTGCCTGCGTCTTCGGGAATGGACGCCACGATGCGCCTCTGCAGGCTTTGTGACTATGCCTTCGAGGGCAAGCAGCGCCGCCTTGGTCGCGATCCCGTCGCCCCCGGAGTAGCCGCACAATGCGCCGCCGGCGCCGACGACTCTATGACATGGGATGATGATCGGGATCGGATTGCGGGCGCAGGCGCCGGCCACCGCTCGCGGCGCGGTGCCGAGGGCGCGCGCGAGCTCGCCATAGGTGAGGGTGGTTCCCCACGGAATTTCGCACAGGTGTTGCCAGACCCGGCGATGGAAGGCGCCGCCGGCCGGGTTGACCGGGACGGTGAAGGTCATCGGCGCGCCGCCGAGGTAGGCTTGCAGCTCCGCCACCGCCTGCTCAAGTCCGGCACCCGGCGCGGCCGTCGCCGCCCGGCCCCAGTCGAGCGCGACCACCGCTGCGTCCTCCACAAACACGGTGAGCATGCCGAAGGGGGAAGAGAGCGAGGCGTGTGCCATCGCCTACATCGCCGCGGCAGGCGCGGCGTCCGCCAACCGCGCGAGGAGCTCTGCCGGCGTCGTCGACGGAGGGCCGCAGGTCTGGCCGGTGCAGACGTAGGCGGTGGCGGCGCCGTCGATGGCAGGCTTCCCGGCCGCAGGATGGCCGGCGGGCAAGTCGCCATCGGCCTCGACGCTCATGACGAAGCGGACCGCGCTCGGCGACTGCAGGGCGGTACTGCGGAAAGCCGACGCAACCGGGTCGCCGGGATCGTGAACGATGACCACCTGGCTGGCGGCGACGAGGATCTCGTACGCTGTCATCAGCCCGGGGACACCGAGCAGATATTGCGGGTTGCTGCCGGAGAAGACCTGCACGGCCGCGTCCGCGGCGTCACGGTAGGCGACCGTGCCGGTGGCAAAAAACAATCCCGCCAGGACCTCGATCATGGTCCCGTTTCCGGAAGGGACGGCATTGTCGAAGGCGGCCTTGGGACGGGTGATGACGTCGGTCGTATCGTCGGCCGAGGTGAAGTAGCCGCCGGCACTGCGGTCGCGAAAGTGCCGGTCGGCCACGGCCACCCAGGCTTCGGCCTGGTCGAGGTAGGCGCGTTCGCCGGTGACCTGGAACAGGCTGAGCGCCGCGCGGCTCATGTTGGCGTAGTCCTCCAGCACCCCGGGATGGCGGGCAATCCCGGCGCGCCAGACGTGGCGGAGGCGCTGGCCGTCGCTCATCCGGGTCGTGACGAAGCGGAACGCCGCGGCGGCCGCCTCGATCCACCCCGGCTGTTCGAAGACGGCGCCCGCTCCCGCGAGCGCGGCGATGGTCAGCCCGTTCCAGTCGGCGAGCACCTTGTCGTCGCGACCCGGCGCGACCCGCCGGCGGCGGACGGCGAGAAGGCGTTCCCGGCAACGGGCGAGAACGGCCTCGTCGTTGGCCAGGCCCGCCGCGCCGATCCGGTTGAGGATGCATTGACCCTCCCAGTTGCCGCCGGGGCGGACATCGTAGGCGGCCTTGAACGCCGCCGCATCGCCGCCGAGGATCGCGTCGATTTCCGCTTCGCTCCAGACGTAGTACTTGCCCTCTTCGCCTTCGCTGTCGGCGTCGAGGGCGCTCGCAAAGGCGAAGCTGCCACCGTCCGGCGCATCGACCCGCATCTCCGTCATCAGCCAGTCGACGGTTTCGGCGATGCGCCGGGCATAGAGGGGGGTGCGGGTTTCGAGCCACACCTCGGTCAGGAGGTCGACGAGCAGGGCGTTGTCGTAGAGCATCTTTTCGAAATGGGGAACGAGCCAGATCTCGTCGGTCGCGTAGCGGGCGAAGCCGCCGGCGAGATGGTCGTAGATGCCGCCCTGGCAGATCGCGTCGAGCGTCGTCGTCACGGCCTCGCCGAGGGCTGTTTCGCCGCTACGCTTGTACGCGCGCCAGAGAAAGCGAAAGAAGGTCGGCTGCGGGAACTTGGGCGCGCCGCTGGTGCCGCCCTTGTGGGCGTCGACCAGGCGCAGGGCAAATTGCGCCGCCTCGTCGAGCGTCTGCATGGTGAGCCCGGTCCCCGGCTCCGGCGACTGCATCTTGGACAAGCCGGCGCGCAGGGCGGTGACATTGGTCTCGACCTTCGCCCGGTCCGAGCGGTAGGCGTCGGCGATCGCCTGGAGCAACTGGGGAAAGCCGGGACGGCCGTAACGCGGCGTCGGCGGGAAGTAGGTTCCGCCCCAAAAAGGTTCGCCGTCCGGGGTAAGAAACATCGTCAGCGGCCAGCCCCCCCGCTCGCCCATCAGCGCCAGCGCCGACTGGTAGATGCCGTCGATGTCCGGGCGTTCCTCGCGATCGACCTTCACGCTGACGAACCGCTCGTTCATCAACCGGGCGATCTCGTCGCTTTCGAAGCTCTCGTGGGCCATGACATGGCACCAATGACAGGCGGCATAGCCCACCGACAGCAGGATCGGCTTGTCCTCGCGCCGGGCTTCGGCGAGAGCGTCCGGGCCCCACGGCCGCCAGTGCACGGGGTTGTCCTTGTGCTGGAGCAGGTAGGGGCTGATTTCCTGGGCGAGGAGGTTGCGCGACATGGGCAGACGTTCCCGGCGCTGGAGGCTGTCGTTGACGCGCTGCCCGTTGCGTCGAGCGGCACGCTGCCTTAGGTTGGGCGCAGCGGCACGGCGTACAAGCCCGCATCCCCGCGGTTGCGGTGCAAACGGCGGGCGAACGGTGGCCACGACAGTCAGGTTGAGCCCATGAAAATCCATATCGACGTCGATTGCACGCCCGAAGAGGCACGGACGATGTTCGGTCTTCCCGACGTCAAGCCGATGCAGAACGCACTGATGGCTCAGATCGAAGAGCGGATGAAAAAGACGCTTTCGGCCATGGAGCCGGAGGCCTTGTTCAGCATGTGGCTGCCGGCCGGCGTCCAGGGCTTCGAGCAGTGGCAGAAGTTTGTGTGGTCGCGGCTGACCGGCGGCAAGGACGAGGAAAGCGCGGAGCGGTGAGCGCGGGTGCCGGCGACGAGCCGTATTTCCGCTGCCACGTCTTTTGTTGCGTCAACGAACGCCCCGAGAACCATCCGCAAGGCTCGTGTGCGCGAAAAGGCTCGGTGCGCCTGCGCAACTACATGAAGGCGCGGGCCAAGGAACTGGGCCTTGACGACGTGCGGATCAATGCGGCGGGGTGCCTGGACCGGTGCGCGCTCGGGCCGACGATGGTGATCTATCCGGAGGGCGTCTGGTACCACTACGAGACGCGCGACGACGTCGACGAGATCCTCCAGCGCCATCTGATCGACGGCGAGCGGGTTGAACGCCTCGCGCTCCGCCGCGACGCCTGAGCGCGCCTGCGGCCGCTCGCCTGCCCACTGACCGCGCGGCTGCTCCCCTTTCGATGACGGACCAGACGATCTTCGCCCTCGCCTCCGGTCGGGGCCGCGCCGGCATTGCGGTCGTCCGCGTTTCGGGGCCCGATGCTGCCGCCGCCCTTGCGCGCATCGCCGGCCGCCTGCCGCCGCCGCGCCGGGCGCATCTCGCTCGGTTGAGCGATGGCGACGGCGAAGTTCTCGACGAGGGTCTGGTGCTGTGGTTTCCGGCGCCGGGCAGCTTTACCGGGGAGGACACGGCAGAGCTTCACCTCCATGGCGGCCGCGCGGTCACAGACGGCGTGCTGGCGGTGCTCGGCCGCTGTCCGGGATTGCGGCCGGCCGAGCCCGGTGAATTCAGCCGGCGGGCCTTCGCGAACGGCAAGCTCGACCTGACTGCGGCCGAAGGCCTGGCTGACCTGGTTGCGGCCGAGACCGCGGCGCAGCGGCGTCAGGCCTTGCGGCAGATGGGCGGGGCGCTGGCACGCTTGTACGAAGGCTGGCGGCAACGCCTGGTCGGCGCCCTGGCGCAGGTCGAGGCCGCCATCGACTTCGCCGACGAGGACATCCCCGACGACCTGGAAAAGCGCGTGCGGGCAACGGCCGCGGGGCTGGCGGCCGAGGTCGGCGCGCACCTGGCCGACGGCCGCCGCGGCGAGCGGCTGCGCGAGGGAATTGACATTGCGATCGTCGGGCCGCCCAACGCCGGCAAGTCGAGTCTGCTGAACGCGCTGGTCGGTCGCGCCGCCGCAATCGTCTCGCCGCACCCGGGCACCACCCGCGACGTCATCGAGGTCGCGCTCGACCTCGGCGGCTACCCCGTGGTGCTCGCCGACACCGCCGGGCTGCGCGTACCCGTCGAGGCGATCGAGTCCGAAGGCATCGCCCGGGCTCGGCGGTGGGCGGGCGAAGCGGATGTGCGCCTGGTTGTCCTCGACGGTGCCGTGTGGCCTCGGAGCGATGCCGAGGCGCTGGCCTTGGCGAACGGCGACGACGTGGTGGTTGTCAACAAGGCGGATCTTTTCGCCCCGGCTGCGGCGGAGAAATACCTGCAGGTGGTAGGCCGTGAGGCCTTGGCGGTGTCGGCACGCACCGGCGCCGGCCTGGACACGCTGGTCCGCGCCCTGGAGACCAAGGTCGCAACGCGGTTCGATGCGACGGCGGTGCCGGCCTTGACCCGCGCCCGCCATCGGCAAGCGCTGGAGCGGTGCCGGGACGCGCTCGAGCAGGCGGTGTGGGGCGGCGGGGCGGAATTGGTGGCGGAGGATCTGCGTTGCGCCGCGGAGGCCCTGGGCAGGATCACGGGACGGGTCGACGTCGAGGAAATCCTGGACAGGATTTTCCGGGAATTCTGTATCGGCAAGTAGCTGTTTCACGTGAAACACGCGCCGCGGACCCCTTTTTGACAGGATTGACCCCGGCCTATAGAGTCCCGCGCCATGGAAAGCTTCGACGTCATTGTTATCGGTGGTGGGCACGCCGGCTGCGAAGCGGCGGCGGCCTCGGCGCGCCTCGGCGCCCGCACACTGCTGCTCACGCACAACACTTCGACCATCGGCGAGATGTCGTGCAATCCGGCGATCGGTGGGCTTGCCAAGGGCCAACTCGTACGCGAGATCGATGCGCTCGATGGCCTGATGGGGCGAGCCATCGATTGTGCCGGCATCCAGTTCCGGGTGCTGAACGCAAGCAAGGGCCCCGCCGTGCGGGGGCCGCGGGCGCAGGCGGACCGGCGGCTGTACCGCCAGGCCATGCAGGCGCTTCTCGCCGCGCAGGAAAACCTGACGATCCGCGCTGGCACGGCCGAGGATCTCGCCTACGACGCGGGCGGGCGCATCGCCGGCGTGTGCACCGGCGACGGAGGGACGCTGAACGCCGGCACCGTGGTCATTACCACCGGGACATTCCTCCGCGGCGTCATCCACATCGGCGAGACGCAGACGCCGGCCGGGCGCTTCGGCGAGCGTCCGGCGACGGCTCTGAGCGACGGTTTCGCTCGGCTCGGCCTGGCGCTCGGCCGGCTGAAGACCGGGACCCCGCCGCGGCTCGACGGGCGGACGATCGACTGGGCAGGGCTTACGGCGCAGGCCGGCGACCGCCCGCCTCGGCCGTTTTCGTTCCTCACCGACCGGATCGTAACGCCTCAAGTCCTCTGTCACGTGACCGAGACGACGGGGGCTACCCATGCAATCATTCGCGCCAATCTCGACCGGGCGCCGCTGTATTCGGGCCAGATCGAGAGCGTCGGACCGCGCTACTGCCCGTCCATCGAGGACAAGGTGGTGCGCTTCGCGGACCGCGACCGCCACCAGATCTTCCTCGAGCCCGAGGGCCTCGACGACGACACCGTCTACCCGAACGGGATCTCCACCTCGCTGCCGGCGGAGGTCCAGCGCGCCCTGGTCGCCAGCATTCCCGGCCTCGAGCACGCCCGCATCCTTCGACCCGGCTACGCCATCGAATACGATTTCGTCGACCCGCGCGAGCTGACGCCCGGCCTCGAAGTGTTGCGCGCACCGGGGCTGTTCCTTGCCGGCCAGATCAACGGAACGACCGGCTACGAGGAAGCGGCCGGTCAGGGACTAGTGGCGGGGGCCAACGCCGCGCTGAAAGCCGGCGGCGGCGCCAGCTTCAGCCTCGGACGGACCGAGGCCTATATCGGCGTCATGATCGACGATCTGGTGACCCTCGGGACGGCAGAGCCGTACCGCATGTTCACCTCCCGCGCCGAGTACCGGTTGTCGCTGCGAGCCGACAACGCCGATCGTCGCCTCACCGGGATCGGCATCGACGTGGGCCTGGTCGGAAGCGAGCGCCGGCGCGCGTTTGCCGCAAAGAGCGAGGCCCTGGCCACGGCGGCGGCGCGTCTCGGCGCGCTGGCGGCCGACACCTCGGTGTTCGCGACGCTGGGTCTCGCCGTCAGCGACGACGGCAGGAAGCGCACGGCACGCGATCTCCTGGCGTGCGGTGATGTATCCGTGCACCGGCTCGCTCAGGTCTGGCCTGACCTGGGGGACATCTCCGCGGTGATTGCGGAGCAGCTCGAAATCGACGCCCGCTACGACGGCTATCTCAGGCGGCAGGAAAGCGACGTACAAGCCGTCCGCCGTGATCAGGCCCTGGCGTTGCCGGGCGATCTCGACTACAGCGGCATTTCCGGGCTGTCGAACGAGGTCGTCGCCAAGCTGAGCGCCGCGCGTCCGGCGAACCTGGCGGCGGCGGCGAGGCTCAGCGGCGTCACGCCCGCGGCGCTGACGATCCTGCTCGGCCACGTCCGACGCTCGGCGGCGGACGAGCGTCCGCGCCGCAGCGCCTGAGCGCCGACGGCGGCTGTTTCACGTGAAACATGCGCGGCCTCTGGCGCCCGAACAATTCGCCGCGCTCACCGGCGCGACGCCGACCACCATGGAGCGCCTTCGCACCTATCTGGCGCTCCTGCACAAGTGGCAGCGGCGAATCAACCTCGTGGCCGCGTCGACCCTGGCAGATCCGTGGCGCCGCCACCTGCTCGACTCGGCCCAACTGGTTCGGTTGCTGCCACCGGCGAACCTGGCCACCGCTGCGTCCACTGCCAGCACGCCCGGGCCGTCGATCGCCGACCTCGGCAGCGGCGCCGGCTTTCCCGGCCTGGTCCTCGCGGTGTTCGGCGTCGGACCGGTCCGGCTGATCGACAGCGATTCGCGCAAGTGCGGCTTTCTGCGCGAGGCGATTCGCGCAACCGAAGCCCCGGCCGAGGTGGAAGCGGCGCGCATCGAAGCGCTTCCACCGCTGGGCGCTGCGGTCGTCACCGCCCGCGCCTGCGCACCCCTGTCCGCGTTGCTGGGCCATGCGGCTCGCCATCTGGCAACGGATGGCGTCGGGCTGTTTCTGAAGGGGCGAACGGCTGGCGCGGAATTGACGGAGGCTGAGAAAACATGGAAGATGAGCGTATCGCTCATTCCCAGCATGTCGGACCCTTCGGGCAGCGTTGTTCGAGTACAAGCGATCCGCCCGCGATGACGGATAGCCCAATGAAAAGCCCAATGAAGAGAGCGATCCGATGACGGCCCCGACGGCCTCTTGCGGAACCTGTCGCATCGTCGCCATCGCCAACCAGAAGGGCGGCGTCGGCAAAACGACGACGGCCATCAATCTGGGAACGGCGCTTGCGGCGATCCACAAGCAGGTTCTGGTCATCGATCTCGACCCGCAGGGCAACGCCTCGACCGGCCTCGGCATTCCGGTCGCGGATCGCCATCCGAACACCTACGACGTCCTCAGCGGCGAGGTGCCCGTCGGCGCGGCGTGCCTCCAAACCCTTGTTCCCGGACTGCACGTCGTCCCGGCCGGCGTCGATTTGTCCGGCGCCGAGGTCGAACTGGTGAGCTCCAAGCGGCGCGAGTACGTGCTCAAAACGGCGCTCGGTCGAACCCTTTCGACCTACGACTACGTCCTCATCGACTGTCCGCCGGCGCTCGGCCTGCTGACCATCAACGCTCTGGTCGCGGCCGACGCGGTGCTCGTGCCGTTGCAGTGCGAATTCTTCGCGCTGGAGGGCATCAGCCACCTGCTGCGCACGATCGAGCGGGTCAAGAAGACGTTGAACCCGACACTGGGCATCCAAGGCATCGTTCTGACCATGTACGACAAACGCAACAGACTGTCCGAGCTGGTCGCGGGGGATGTCCGCGCCCATTTCGGCGAGCGGGTCTACGAGACGGTCATTCCCCGCAACGTGCGCGTTTCCGAAGCGCCCTCCCATGGCCGTCCGGTCCTGATCTACGACACGAACTGCGCCGGATCGCTGGCCTATCTCGCTTTGGCGAGCGAGATCCTGCGCCGTGAGAAGCGTGCAGCGGCGGAGGTGGCATGATCGGCTCCGAAGGCAAGCGGCGCAACCTGGGGCGCGGACTTTCGGCCCTGCTCGGCGACGAGGAGAGCGACTACGCCCGGCTGGATCAGCTTCGCGCCTCCAAGACGGTCTCCGTAGCGCAGCTCCGTCCGGGCCGGTTTCAGCCGCGTCGGATCATGCGCGAGGACGGTCTGGAGGAGCTCGCCCGCTCGATCGCCGATCGCGGCGTGCTCCAGCCGCTGCTGGTGCGGCGGCATCCCGAAGAGGAGGACGCCTACGAGATCATCGCCGGCGAGCGCCGGTGGCGCGCCGCACAGCGCGCGCAGGTGCACGAGGTTCCGGTCGTCGTCAAGGAACTGTCCGACGGCGAGGCGCTCGAGATCGCCCTGGTCGAGAACATCCAGCGGCAGGATCTTTCACCCCTGGAGGAGGCGGAAGGCTATCGCCGCCTGATGGAGGAGTTCGCCCACAGCCAGGACGACCTTGCCCGCAGCGTCGGCAAGAGCCGCAGCCATGTCGCCAACATGATGCGTCTGCTCAGCCTGCCCGACCCGGTTAAGGAGTTGGTCGACGAGGGCGCACTCTCGGCCGGGCATGCCCGAGCGCTCGTCGCTGCGGACGATCCGGAAGCGGCGGCGCGACTGGTGGTCAAGCGCGGCCTGAACGTCCGCCAGACCGAGAACCTGGTCAAGGCGACGCGGGCGGCACAGGTGCGGCGGCCGGCGGCGGAAAAGGACGCCGACACGCTGGCCCTGGAACGCGATCTCAGCGCCCTCCTCGGCATGGCTGTGGGCATTCGCTTTCGCGGCAGCGCCGGCACCCTCACCCTGCACTACCGCTCCCTCGAACAACTCGACGATATTCTGCATCGGCTCAGTCATGGCGCGCGCGGCGGCGAAGCCCGGGCGCCCGCAGCGGACGGCGAGCGAAAAGACGAGGCAGGCGAGGCACGCGACCAACGGGCGGCGGCGGATGATGCCGGCGCCGAGCCTGACCCGGATGCCGACGAAGTCGAGGCGGTCGGAGCGAATGACGGCGCGGTGGCGGCGGAGGGCGACGACCGGACAGAGGCGTCGCCGAGCTAGTCAGGTCTTGCAGCGCTCCATGCTGGACGACGGGCGCTCCGCCGCGACCTGCGCGATTCGCCACAGCATGCGGGTGGCGATGGCCTGGGCGGGCGCACCGGTTGCCTTGCAGGCAAGCTCCGCCTCGAGGACGAGACGAAGCGCTTCGCCGAGGCGGGGAAGGGTCCAGATGCGCAGTTGGGTGCGAAACGCCGTCTGCGCCTTGTAGAAGACCGGCGGACGAAGAGCGGCCATGGCCTGCTCGGCGCTCCGCCCGGCCGCGACCAGTCCGGCGGCGAGATGGAGGCGTTGGAGGTGGCGGGCGGCGGCGCGGATGACGCTGACCGGCTGGACCGCCGAGGCGAACGCCAGCTCAAGCGCGCGGTCGAGACTGACGACGTCACCGGCCGCGGCGGCCATGGCGATGGCGTCCAGCGACGACTCGCGGCTGTCGCCGATGCAGGCAACGACGTCGGCGAGCTGGACCGTCCGCCGCGCCCTCTGCTCGGCGCTCTCCGCATCGCCTCGGCCGCGACCAACGGGGCCGCCGTTCGAAGCGCCGATGTAAACGATCAGCTTTTCGATTTCGCCGCGTGTCAGTGCGCGGTCGCCACCGAGATGGGCGACGAGGTAGGCCATGGCCTCGTCCGTGATGCTGAGGCGCGCGTCCGCGAGCATCGCCGCTGCGAGGCGCTGCACACCGGCCTCGTCATCGCTGTAACAGGGTATCGCGATCGCGCTCTTCGCGCCCTCGAACACGGATCGCAAAGCCGACCGCTTGCCCAGATCGCCGGCCTCGACGATCAGCAGCGAGCCGGCCCGGGGCCGCGCGAAGGCGTTGCCGATCGGTTCCGCAGCCGCGTCGGTCGCCTCGCGAAGGCGAACCGCACGGGCGCCGCCTGCGAGCGAAAGCGAGGCCATCTCGTCGGACAGACGCGCCGGGTCCTCGCGGACGTTGGCCATGGAGACTTCGCTCAGGCGGAACGGATCGGGCGGATCGCCGGCAACGGCGCGACTGAGGGCATCGGCGCGCTCGCGCACCAGACCGCGATCGGGTCCATAGATGAGGACGGCGCAGACGGCCGGGTCGGGGCGGCGGAGAAAGGCCTCCAGCCGCCCGGCCGCCAATTTCATTTCGGCGCACCGTATTGCGGCTGCGGCGTCTCGAGCGTACCGGGGACGCTCGGCATCGGCGCCGGCCCCGGTCCGGGGGCCGAGGGCGCGCCCGCGTCGCGCCCCGCGAGATAGGCGCTGACCCGCGAGCGGATGTCTTCGGCAATGCTCCGCGCCGCCCGCTCGCGCGCGGCGTTCTGCGCCGTCAGCGTCGAGAAACTGGCGTTGACGATGTTGTAGCTGCTGACCGCCCGCGCCCGGCTGTTCATGACCGCCTTGCCTTTGTTGAGGTCGACCAGCGCGAAGGTTGCGTTCAGGCGCAGGTTGGCGCGCGTTGCGAAGCCCGAGCGCTCGACTGCAAGCTCGCTGATCCGCTCGATGAGCTGGACATCGAGGCGATAGGTTGCGGTCCGCTCGTCGACGGTCGGGGCCAGCAGAAAGAGCAGATCGTTGCGGAGGAGTTGGCCGACGCGATCGGGGATGGGCGCGACGGAAACGCTGGCCAGTTCCGTGCTGATGCCGGGTTCGTCCGGCTCGCTGCCGCCGCTCATATAAAGCGGGTGGAAGCCGCAGCCGAGAAGACAGGCGACAATGCCGCCGACAACGACGACGCGGATGCCGTGACGCCGCTCAAACGACCACATTGACGATGCGGTTCGGAACGACGACGACCTTGCGTGGCGGCCGCCCGTTCAACGCGTTGATCACGCCCGGCAGCGCCAACGCGGCGGCGCGACTGGTCTCCTCGTCGCCGCCGGCGGCGATCTCGATCGTGCCGCGGAGTTTGCCGTTGACCTGGACGCCGAGCCTGACCGTGTCGTCGACGAGGTAGGCGGGGTCGGCGACGGGCCACGGCTGGTCGACGAGAAGCCCGTCGTTGCCCAGCTTCTGCCACAGCGCCTCGGCGAGATGGGGCATGACCGGTCCGATCAGCTTGACCAGGACCGTGAACGACAGGCGACGGGCGCGGGCGGCCGAGGCGTCGCTGGCGTCGAAGTCGGCCAGTGCGTTGGTCAGTTCCCGCAGCCGCGCCACGGCACGGTTGAAGCCGAACTTCTCCAGATCGTCCGTGACCCGCGCAACGGTTCGATGGGTCTCGCGGAGGATGGCGAGCGCGGCGCCGGTTTCGCCGGCGCCGGAGCCGGCGTCCGCGCCCACCGCGGCAAGCGGCAGCGTGTTGTCGGCGATGATCCGCCACAGCCGATTGACGTAGCGCCAGGCGCCCTCGACCCCGGCGTCCGTCCACTCCAAATCCCGCTCCGGCGGGCTGTCGGACATCATGAACAGCCGCGCCGTATCGGCGCCGTAGGTGGCGATGATCGCCTCCGGGTCGACGACGTTGCGCTTGGACTTGCTCATCGATTCCGAACGGCCGACGCTGACCGGGGCGCCGGTTCGGGCGTGGACGACCCCGTTCGCGGTCCTCGCGACCTCGTCCGGGAAGAGCCACTTGCCCTCTTCGTCCTTGTAGGTCTCGTGGCAAACCATGCCCTGGGTGAAGAGGCCGCTGAACGGTTCTTCGACCCCGAGGTAGCCGGCACGAACCATCGCCCGGGCGAAGAAGCGCGAATAGAGAAGGTGGAGAATGGCGTGCTCGATGCCGCCGATGTACTGGTCGACGGGCAGCCAGTAGTCGGCTTCGCCCCGATCCACCGGCTCGTCGGCGCGCGGCGAGCAATAGCGGGCGTAATACCAGGACGAGTCGACGAAGGTGTCCATCGTGTCGGTCTCGCGCCGGGCTTCGCCGCCGCAGGTCGGACAGGCCACGTGCTTCCAACTCGGATGATCGGCGAGCGGGTTGCCGGGGGTGTCGAACCGCACATCGTCGGGAAGAACCACCGGCAGCTCGTCTTCCGGCACCGGAACGATGCCGCACGTCGCGCAGTGAATGACCGGGATGGGACAACCCCAGTAGCGCTGGCGGGAGATGCCCCAATCGCGCAGCCTGTAGGTAACGGCGACCTCGCCCAGCCCGGCCTCGCCGAGCCGCCGCGCAACCTCGGCCTTGGCCTCATCGACGCCCATGCCATCGAGGAACGCGGAATTGATCAGTGTGCCATTGCCGACATAGGCCTCGTCGCCGATGCCCGGCCCGGCGAGGAAGTCGGCCGCGTCGACGCCCTCGGGCAGGATCACCGGGAGGACCGCGAGGTCGTACTTGCGGGCGAAGTCGAGGTCGCGCTGATCGTGCGCCGGACAGCCGAAGATCGCGCCGGTGCCGTAGTCCATGAGCACGAAGTTGGCGACGTAGATCGGCAGGCTTTGGCCTGCCACGAACGGGTGACGGGCGCGCAGGCCGGTGTCGAACCCGCGCTTTTCCGCCGTCTCGATCGCCTCCTCGCTGGTGCCCAGCCGACTGCACTCGGCGATGAACGCGGCCAGGTCCGCATTGTCCGCGGCGAGGGCCGTGGCCAGCGGATGATTAGGGGAAATTGCGCAGAACGAGGCGCCGAAGAGCGTGTCGTGGCGGGTGGTGAAGACCTCGAGCGGCTCGCTTTGACCTTCGACGACAAAGCGAATGCGCGCGCCTTCGGATCGGCCGATCCAGTTCTGTTGCATCAGCCGGACCCGCTCCGGCCACCGGTCGAGGATGGCGAGATCGTCGAGCAGCGCCTGCGCATCGGCAGTAATGCGCAAGAACCACTGGCTCAGCTTGCGCCGCTCGATCAATGCTCCCGACCGCCAGCCGCGGCCGTCGATCACCTGCTCGTTGGCGAGAACGGTGTTGTCGACCGGATCCCAGTTCACCCACGACTCGCGGCGGTAGGCCAGGCCGTCGCGGAGGAATGCGAGGAACATGGCCTGCTGGTGGCGATAGTAGCCGGGATGGCAGGTGGCGATCTCCCGCGCCCAGTCGATCGACAGCCCCATCGACTGGAGTTGCCGGCGCATGGTGGCGATATTGCCATAGGTCCATTCCGCCGGGCTGGTGCCGCGCTCGATGGCGGCGTTCTCCGCCGGCAGGCCGAAAGCGTCCCATCCCATGGGATGAAGGACGTTATAGCCGCAGGCCCGCTTGTAGCGGGCGACGACGTCGCCCAGCGTATAGTTGCGCACGTGCCCCATGTGGATGCGCCCGGACGGATACGGGAACATTTCAAGAACGTAGTACTTGGGACGCGACGGGTCGGCGGCGACGCCGAACACGTTCCGCTCGCGCCATGTGGCCTGCCAGGACGTCTCGGACTGCTTGAAATTGTAGCGCGTCATCGCCGTACTTCGAGATTGCGTGAACCACGCCGGCCGTCTCGACCTGTTCGCTCAAACACGGGCGGCCGAACGCGTCGGGACGAAACGGGATGCGGGAGCGTCCCGAGGCGAAGCTACTGCTCCATGGTGTCGAATCGCAACTGCCGGGCCCGGGTGAGAATGGCGTCCTCGATTCCGCTTGCGGTCTGGACAGGCACGCTCGCGTCCTGCCAGTCGCCTTGGTCTTCATGCACCTGGCGAAATACCGCGACCCGGACGCCATCGGCGCGCAGCGCCCGGCCCATGATGTAGACGTTGACCTTGAACCGCTCGTTCGGCGCTTCCGGCATCGCGTACCAGTCGGTAATGATCACCCCGCCGAAAGGATCCGCCGACGCGACCGGCATGAACGCGACGGTGTCGAGCGACGCGCGCCAGAGAAAGCTGTTGACGCCGATGCCGCCGCCGCTGTCTTCGTTCTCGCGCGTGCTTTTGCCGGTGCCGAAACTTAGCCCGCTTGAGCCGAAGATCGAGTCCGTACTCTGATAAGGGTTTCGCTTCCCCGACTTCGGATCGACATCGGGATACTCGTTTTCGGTCTTGGTATTGACGTTGCCGCAGGCAGCGAGCAGAAACCCGCCCAGACCCAGCGCGATGACGACCCGGACGCACCGTCCGAGACCCGGCCGCACAGCATGTCGCTTCGGTTGCATGCCCTGCTGGTACCCCTCACCCCGGATCGTGTCAACAGTCGCCTTCGTGGCATGAATGTGGCGTCTGCACCACAGTGCTGAATAATAAGCACAGTACTCCCGGCGATGGTCTTGAAGCCTCAACCCCATCATGCCTTGATGATCCTGTTTCAAGTGGCGGACGCAACGCCCGAGGTGGCCGCCGACAACTCCCGATTGCTACGGGAGAGCTCCAAATGCAAACAGCGAGGGTCGCAATGAAAAAGCTACTATACGGCACCACCGCACTGGCGACGATGGGCATCGTCGCAGGCATGGCGACGGATGCGTCGGCCGCCGAGAAGCTTAAACTCGGACTGGGCGGCTACATGCAGCAATGGGTCGTCTTCAGCAACCAGAATATCAACCTGCCTGCCGGAAGTAACAACTACAACGCCGTTGACCAGAAGCATAACAGCGAAGTCTGCTTCATCGGCGAAACGACACTGGATAACGGTCTGACCTTCGGCGTCAATGTCCAGCTCGAAGCGAACACGGACACTGGCGACCAGATCGACGAATCCTACATGTATGTTTCGAGCCCGAGCATGGGCCGGCTGATCCTCGGCGACGAGAACAACGCCGGCTACCTCCTGCACGTAACGGCGCCGGACGGCGGCGTCAGCCTCGACTCGGGCGACCTGCTCAATATCGAAGCTTTCGTCATCCCGACCGTCTCGACGTTCGACACGGCGGTCGGCACGACATATTTGCGCTTTTACGATAACGACTCCGGCAAGATCACCTACATCACGCCGCGGTTCGCCGGCTTCCAGCTCGGCGGCTCGTACATCCCGAACTTCGAAGGCGGCGGCGACGACAACAGCTCGCTGCGTGCGTGCGGCCGATGCAACGGCTTCTACGATGGCTGGGCCGGCGGCGCCAACTACACGGCCGACTTCGGCGGCTTCGGTCTCCAGCTCTCGGCCGGCGCAATGACCGCGAAGGCCAATGCGGGCCCGAACACCGACAATCTGTTCGCATGGTCGCTGGGTGGCCAGGGGTCGATCGCGGGCTTCTCCGCGGGCTTCGGCTTCGCCAAGGGTGAACAGGGCCGCGGCGGTTCCGGCTCGGCGGCTGCCGGCACGAGCCAGATCAACAGCACCGGCTGGACGGTCGGCGCGGCTTATGAGATTGGTCCGTACAAGGTCGGCGTCGACTACATGCGCGGCGTCGGCAACCCGAATACCGTCGGCGCCGACACGAGCGGCAATCAGCGGTTGGATCAGGCTGTCCTGAGCGGCACCTACACCCTCGGGCCGGGGATCCGGCTGGTTGGTGGCGTCTTCTGGTTCAACGGCGAAAGCGAAGGCAATACGTCAGAGAACGACGGCTACGGCTTCGCCACCGGCTTCAAGCTCGGCTTCTAGCCGCCACTCGACGCATCGCGTATCTTCTGCAAAAGGGGCGGCGACTGCCGCCCCTTTTTCTTTGTGTTATCGCTGTCTGCGGTTTCCACGCACGGTCATATTGTGGCGGACGAGTCACATTGCTGGAAAAGGAGCACAGTCACACCCTGCGGTACTTGATGCGTCCATGCCGCTATGCGTTGATGGCCGGTTGAAAGGTGGGGACGCACGGCCCAAGCATTCATGAAAAACATCTCCCGATAGCCCAGGGAGAGGTCCAGTGCAGCAGGGAGGATTACAATGAAGAAGCTACTCTACGGCACCACCGCGCTCGCGACGGCCGGCATCGTTGCCGGCATGGCGACGGATGCGTCGGCCTCCGAGAAGCTTAAACTCGGACTGGGCGGCTACATGCAGCAATGGGTCGTCTTCAGCAACCAGAATATCGACCTGCCTCCCGGGAGCGGCAGCAACAACTACAACGCCGTCGACCAGAAGCATAACAGCGAAGTCTGCTTCATCGGCGAGACGACGCTGGACAACGGACCTTCGGCGTCAACGTCCAGCTCGAGGCCAACACGCAAGATGGCGACCAGATCGACGAATCCTACCTCTACGTCTCCGAGCCGAGCCTGGGCCGGCTGATCCTGGGCGACGAGAACAACGCCGGCTACCTCCTGCACGTAACCGCGCCGGACGGCGGCGTCAGCCTTGACTCGGGCGACCTTGTCAGCATTGACGCCTTTTACATCCCCGTCGTCGGCACGTTCGACACCGCGATTGCAACCACGTATCTGCGTTTCTTCGATAACGACTCCGGCAAGATCACCTACATCACGCCGCGGTTCGCCGGCTTCCAGCTCGGCGGCTCGTACATCCCGAACTTCGAAGGCGGCGGCGACGACAACAGTTCGCTGCGTGCATGCGGCCGATGCAACGGCTTCTACGACGGCTGGGCCGGCGGCGGCAACTACACGGCCGACTTCGGCGGCTTCGGCCTGCAGTTGTCCGCGGGCGCGATGACGGCGAAGGCCAATGCGGGTCCGGACACCGACAACCTCTTTGCCTGGTCGCTGGGCGGCCAGGGATCGATCGGCGGCTTCACCGCCGGCTTCGGCTTCGCCAGAGGCGAACAGGGTCGCGGCGGCACCGGCGGCGGTTCGATCATTCAGATCAACAGCACCGGTTGGACGGTTGGCGGCACCTACGAGGTCGGGCCATACAAGGTCGGCGTCACCTACCAGCGCGGCGAAGGCAACCCCAACACCTCGACGGCGATCGATACCTCCGGAAAGCAGCACCTGGATCAGGCGGTCCTCAGCGGCACCTACACCCTCGGGCCGGGGGTCCGGCTGGTCGGCGGCGTCTTCTGGTTCGATGGCGAAAGCGAAGGCAACACCACCAAAAATGACGGCTACGGCTTCGCCACCGGCTTCAAGCTTGGATTCTAGCCGCGACTCGACATACTCACATTTCCTTTGGAAAGGGGCGGCGCTTGCCGCTCCTTCCTCATTCAGGCCCGTCGCCCTGATCGGATGCGTATTCTCTGGCTCGCCTCCTACCCGAAATCCGGCAACACCTGGCTGCGCGCGTTTCTCGCCAACTATCTCAAGAACGGCGCCGCGCCCGAGGACATCAACGCCCTGCCGATGTTCGCGCTGGGCGACATGCGGATCGAGCCCTATCTGCGCGCCTCCGGCAAGACCGCGGCGGAGCTTTCGCGCGCGGACATCAACCGCCTGCGCCCGCAGGTCCACCGCGATCTCGCCGCCGCCGGGCCGGGCCTCGTTCCGGTCAAGTCGCACAGCGTCATCGCCACGATCGACGGCGTCCCGACGATCACGCCCGAGGCCACCTTCGGCGCGATCTATGTCATCCGCAATCCGCTCGACGTCGCCGTCTCCTTCCACCATCACTATGGCCTGAGCGTGGACCAGGCGGTGGCCGCGGTCTGCTTCAGGCGCCTTGAGATCCCGCCCAAGGAAGGTCACGTCGTCCAGCTCATCGCCGACTGGTCGACCCATGTCCGAAGCTGGCTCAGGGCCCCGGGCCTGACCCTGAAGTCCGTGCGCTACGAGGACATGGTCGCGGCGCCGACCCGCACGTTCGGCGAGATCTGCGCCTTCCTCAAGATGCCCGAGGATCGCGCTCGCCTGGACCGGGCGATCCGCAATAGCGCGTTCAAGATCCTCGCCAAGCAGGAACGCGAGCGCGGCTTCGTCGAGCGTTCGCGCGGCGCCAGCGCCTTCTTCCGCCGCGGCGGCGTCGGCGGCTGGCGCAAGGAGTTGTCGCCGGCCCAGGTGGAGACGATCCTCGCCCACCATCGCCCGCTGATGACCGAGCTCGACTACGTATCCGCCGATGGAAAATTGCGGGTCTGAGGTCCCAATGCCGCCTCACCGCGATCCGCCCCCCGGGCGCGCCGAGGCCGCGCTCGCTGCAAACGCTCCGGGCGCGTGGCGATCGGCGCGATCGTCGATTACAGTACCGGCCGCCCATGGAAAAACAGACGCCAAGACGACAATGAGCTGACAATGAGCGGGATGGACGCACCCAGGCGCGGCGATGCCCGCGCCCGCGCCGTCAAGACCGGGCGCGCGGTGGCCGCGCAGCTGACGGAGGGCGTCGCCGCCCACCGCGCCGGCCGATTGGACGCGGCGGCAGCGCACTATCGCGCCATCCTCAAGGCGCAGCCCGATCACCCGAACGCGCTGCACCTTCTGGGGCTCGTCTTTCACCAGCGCGGCAAGCAGGACGAGGCGCTTCGCCTGGTTGAGCGGGCGTTGCGCCTGGCGCCGGCCAACGCGGCCTTTGCGAACTCCCTCGGCCTGGTCCTGATGGCCCAGGACCGGCTCGGCGATGCGGAAGCCGCCTTTGCCCGCGCCATATCCTGCGATGCCGGGCTTGCCGAAGCGCACAACAACCTCGGCAACGTGCGCGCCCGCCTTGGCGACGCCGCCGGCGCCGCGCCGGCCTATCGCCGCGCCATCGCCGCCCGCCCGCAATACGCCGAGGCCCACGCCAACCTCGCCGCCGCGCTGCGTCGGCTGGGCGATCTTGCGGGGGCGGAGTCGGCGGTGCTGCGTGCTTTGGATCTGCGCGCGGATTATGCCGGCGCCCTGTGCACGCTCGGCCTGATTCGCCACGAGCAGGGCACCTTCGACGCCGCGCTCGCCGCCTACGATCGGGCTCTGGCGCTGGAACCGGAGCTTGCAGCCGCCCGCGCCAATCGCTCGACGCTGCTGCTCCTGCTCGGCCGGATGGACGAAGGCTGGCGCGAATACGAGTGGCGTTGGCGGACGGAGGGCTTCACGACGCCGCGTCGCGATTTCGCCGCCCCGGCCTGGGATGGCGAACCGCTTGCCGGCCGCACGATCCTGATCCATGCCGAACAGGGGCTCGGCTCGGCGATCCAGTTCGTCCGCTACGCGCCGCTGGTCGCGGCCCGCGGCGGCCGCGTTGTTCTCGAATGCCAGCCGCCGCTGGTTCGACTGTTCGCCTCGCTCGCGAACGCGGAGGCCAACGCGGGCCTGGGCGGGACGCAGCCGGTCGCCATCGTCGCCAAGGGCGATCCTCTGCCGGAGTGCGATGTCCACGCGCCGCTGATGAGCCTGCCGCGGTTGTTCGCAACCACGCTGGAAAGCATTCCCAACGCCGTGCCCTACCTGGCCACGGAGGCGGCGCTTCGCCGGGTGTGGCGAGACCGCCTCGCCGCCGTGGCGCGGCCGCGCGTCGGGGTCGTCTGGGCGGGCAACCCGCAGCACCACAACGATCGCAACCGCTCGGCGCCGGTCGCGGCCTTGGCGCCGCTCCTGACGATGCCGGGCGTCGCGTTCGTCGATCTGCAGGTCGGCGCCGGCGCCCTGCAGCGCGCGGACCTGGACGAGCGAAGCGCCGCCGCCCTGACCGCTCCCGGCGGCGACATCGCCGATTTCGCCGACACCGCTGCGATCATCGCCGAACTCGACCTGGTCATCTCCGTGGACACCGCCGTCGCCCATCTGGCCGGCGCGTTGGCGCACCCGGTATGGCTGCTGCTGCCGTTCGTGCCGGAATGGCGGTGGCTGCGCCAGCGCAGCGACACGCCGTGGTATCCGACGATGCGGCTGTTCCGGCAGCCGCGTCCCGGCGACTGGGACGGGGTCGTCGCCGCCGTGGCCGAGGCTTTGCGTGAGACGGTCCGGTGAGCCGCGCCCGGCCCCGCGACGCCGCAAGGAAGAAGGCGCCCGGCGGCGGCCCCGTCGCCGGCCTCCTCGCCGAGGCCGTGCGCCATCACCGCCGCGGCCGCCTCGACCAGGCCGGCAGCCTCTACCAGCGAATCCTGAAAGCCGAGCCCCGCCACGCGGACGCCCTGCATCTGCTCGGCCTCGTGCGTCATCAGGAGGGCGACCAGATGGCGGCCGGCGACCTGATCGCCGCGGCGATCGCCAACAACCGGGCCAACGCCGCCTATCACAACAGTCTCGGCCTGGTCCATCTCGCCAAGGGCGACGCGGCCGCCGCCATCGCCGCCTTCGGCGAAGCGCTCGCGCGCGACCCGCTCCTGGTCGAAGCCTTCAACAACCTCGGCAACGCCCAACAGAAGGCCGGCCGCGCCGAGGATGCGGTCCGCAGCTACGACCACGCGCTGGCCCTGCGCCCCGACTATGCCGAGGCCCTGTGCAACAAGGGCCGCGCCCTGCACGGCCTCGACGCACTGGCGCCGGCGGCCGAGAGCCTGCGCGCCGCGCTCCGGCTTCGTCCGGATTACGCGAAGGCGCAGCGCGTCCTCGGCGACGTGCTCGCCGAGAGCGGGCGCACGGACGACGCGAGAGCCTCCTTTCGCCGCGCTCTCGCGCTGGAGCCGGAAGACGGCGAGACCCTGGCAGCGCTTGCGGCGCTGGAGGAACGCGCCGGCCAGCTTGAGCCGGCGTTGGCGACGGCGGAACGGGCTCTCGTCGCCAACGCGCGCGACATCCGCGCCGCGGTGGTCGCCGCCCGGTGCGAACGCCGCCTGGGCCGCGTGGATGAGGCGCTCGCGCGGCTGCGCGGGCTTTCCCTGGCCGGCGTCGATGCCGAAGGCCGCGCCCATGTCGCCTTTGAGCAGGGCGCCAGCCTCGATCGCGTCGGCGCCTACGATGCCGCCTATGCCGCCTATGCCGAGGCCAATGCGCTGGCGGAACAAAGCCCGCAGGCGCAGGCCGTCGACCATGAAGCCATGCCGCGGCTGGTCGCGACCTTGCGGCGGACGTTTACCGCGGAGTGGCTCGCAACCTGGACTCCGTCGCTGACGAACGACGGTCCGGCGCCGGTCTTCCTCATCGGCTTCCCCCGTTCGGGCACGACCCTGCTCGACCAGATCCTCGACGCCCATCCGGGCCTGCAGACGCTGGAGGAGAAGCCGGCCATCGACGTCGTCCGCCACGCCGTCGCCGCCATGCCGGGCGGTTATCCGGCGGCCCTGGCCGGCCTCGACGGCGATGACGTCCTCCGTCTGCGCCGGGCGTATTTCGATGAGGTCGCGCGGTATCTGGAGCCGGCGCCGGCGGCGACGCTCGTCG
>JAEULH010000075.1 GCA_016793925.1 Rhodospirillales bacterium
TTTGAAGGGATGGCAGCGCGGGTTCAAGACGGCGCGGAGCGCGCTCTCGGCGGCGACGCGGTAGTAGGGATTGGCCTGCATCTGCCCCTGATCGTCGATGGCCGCGGTCCGCGGCGTGCCGTCCGCGTTCATGTCGACGACGATCGTGACCCGAAGGTCCGGGGCGTCGCGGGCTCCGGCCGGCAGGTTCCAGCACTGTTCGATCTGGCGGCGGACCCCGTCGATCTCACTCATAGTCACCGGCAGGCTCGCGTCATAGGTCTCGCTGGAGTTTTTTCCCGATGCGTTGGCGGCTTCGCTGCCCGCCCTGCTCTCGCCGCGGCTCGGTTCACCGGGTGCGGCCTGCCGCTTCGTCTCCAGCGACTTCAGGACTGCGGCGAAATCCATCTCCGTATCCGGCTTCGGTTTGTTCGTGTCGGCCTTCGGCTTCGCCGGCTCGGGCGCTTTCGCCGGCTCCGGCTTGACCGGTTTTGTCTCCGGCTTCGCCTCCGGTTTCGGCTCGGCCTTCTTCGGCTCCGCCTGGGCGACCTTGTCCGGCTCGTCAACGGGACGCGGGGGCGCCTCCACCTTCCGCTTCGGCGCGAACGCCGGCGCCGGCGCAGGCTCGGCAACGGGCGCGGGTTCGGGTTGCGGCGGGGGCGCGGCCTTTTCCGGCTCGGCCTTCGTCTCCGGCTCGGCGGGCGGCGGCGGTGCCGGCTCTGCCTTGGCTACGGGCGGCGGCACAGGCTCGGCCTTGGCTGCGGGCGGCGGCGGTGGCGGCGGCACAGGCTCGGCCTTGGCTACGGGCGGCGGCGGTGGTGGCGGTGGTGGCGGCTGTTCGCGCTTGACCGGCTCGGGCACCCGCGCCTGCTCCGGCGGCTTCGGCTTCTCCTCCGGCTTGACCTCCATTTTTGGGCTCGGCGCCGGCGGCAGGTTGCTCTTCTCGGCCACGTCGACGAGTTCGACGCTCAGCGCCGAGTCCGGCATCGGCGCCACGTCCGGGCGCGACGCCGGCAGGCCCGCCGCGGCCAGCAGCAGAATGGCGAGGTGAAAGGCAACGGAAACGAAGAGCGACCGCCGCATAACCGTCAGCGTTTCTCCCCGCCTTTGTCGCCGGCGGCGCGGCCGGCGCTCCGACCGCCGGAACCGGCCTCGACCGGCGCCGTCAAAAGCGCGATCTTGTGGAACCCGGCCGCGTGAATCGCGCCCATCACCGCCATCACCCGGCCGTAGTCGATGGCCTGATCGCCGCGCACGAAGATCCGCACGTCCGGGTTGTTGCCGGCGATGGCCCGAATGCGCTCCACCAGCGCGTCGATCTCGACGGGCGTGTCCTGGATGAAGACCTGCCCGCGGCGATCGACGCTCACCGACAGCGGCTCGTCCTGGCCGGCGATGGTCGATGCCTGGGTCTTCGGCAGATCGACGCTCACCCCGACGGTGAGCAGGGGCGCGGTAATCATGAAGATGACGAGCAGCACCAGCATCACGTCGACCATCGGGGTGACGTTGATCTCTGTCATCAACGGGGACCGCGCCCGCCCGAACGCTTCGCGTCGCCGATTGTTCAGAATCGTGGCCATGCCTCCTACCCCCGCTCCTCGATCTGGCGCGAGAGGATGGCGAGGAACTCGCCGGCGAAACCGTTCAAGCGCCCCGAATAGCGGTCGAGATCGCGCGAGAGCTTGTTGTAGGCCAGCACCGCCGGGATCGCCGCAAGCAGGCCGAGCGCGGTGGCGAAGAGGGCCTCGGCGATGCCGGGCGCGACCACGGCAAGGCTGGTGTTCTTGGTCAGGCCGATGGCCTCGAAGCTGTTCATGATGCCCCAGACCGTCCCGAACAGGCCGACGAAGGGCGCCGTCGAGCCGGTCGAGGCGAGGAAGGTCATGTACCGCTCGATCCGGTCGAGCTCGCGGCTGGCGGTCACCTGCATCACCCGCTCGATGCGATTCTGGACGCCCTCCCGGAAGAAGCGATCGCCCTGCGGCGCACGAACCGTCGCGCGCCGCCATTCGCGCATGGCCGCGACGAACAGCGCCGACATCGGATCCTGCGGGCTCGAGCCGATGCGGTCGTAGAGCTCGTCGATGGCGCCGCCGGACCAGAAGGCGGATTCGAAGCGGTCGGCGCGGCCGTTGAGCCGACGCAGACTGAAGGACTTCTCGAATATGATCGCCCAGCACCAGATGGACGCCGCGAGAAGCAGGAGGATCACCGACTTGACCACCCAGTCGGCGTTCCAGAACAGGCTCAGCATCGAAAGGCCGTGTGGCGCGGCAACAGCAAGCCCCGCCGCGTCGATCACGTTAGCGTCCATTCGTTCCAATCATCCTTTGCTGAGGCACAACGTTTCGAGAGCGGCGCGGACCGCGCCCGGAAGCCGTGCCGGCCGGCCGGCACGGCCCAGGCAGGCGAGCGTGCAGTCGATCTCGACCAGAACCTCGTCGCCGCGCGCGATCGTCTGGCGGCCGTCGAAGGAAGCGCCGGCCACCCTGACCACCCGGGTGCGGACTTCAAGCGCGTCGTCGAGCCGGGCCGGCCGCGCGAACTCGACGAGGCACCGACGCAGCGCAACGAACACGTTGTGTCGCTCCAGCAGCAGGCCGTGGTCGAAGCCGACGCATCGCATCATCTCGGTTCGCGCCCGCTCGGCCAGGCGCAGGTAGCTCGTGTGGTAGACAACGCCGCCGGCATCGGTGTCCTCGTAGTAGACCCGTGCGGCGAAGATATGGACGCCATCGCGGATCCGACCCGAGGACGGCGCGGGCGCCGGGTCATCCGTCGTCATCTTGGTCCAGCAGGTCGAGCTGAGCCGTGACGATGGACGCCGGCAGCCCCAGGCAACGATAGCCCTCCGGCGCCAGGGCGCGGCCGCGCGGGGTCCGCATGACGAAGCCGCGCTGCAAAAGATACGGTTCGATAACGTCCTCGATGGTGTCGCGCTGTTCCGACAACGCCGCCGCAAGCGTATCGGCGCCCACCGGACCGCCCCGATAGGTCTCGGCGATGCACCGCAGATAGCGCCGGTCCATCGCGTCCAGGCCGAAGCCATCGACCTCGAGCCGGGTGAGCGCGGAATCCGCAGCCCCCTTGTCGATGACCGCAAGCCCGGCCACGGCGGCAAAGTCGCGGACCCGGCGCAGTAGCCGCACCGCGATCCGCGGCGTCCCGCGCGATCGCCGAGCGATCTCCAGCGCGCCATCGGCGTCCAGCGGCATCGTCAGGATCCGCGCGCCGCGACGAACGATGCGGACCAGGTCTTCGGTGGCGTAGAACTCGAAGCGCAGCGGGATCCCGAACCTCTCGCGCAACGGCTTGGTAATCAGGCCGGTGCGCGTCGTCGCGCCGACCAGGGTGAAGGGCGGCAATTCGATCCGGATCGAGCGCGCCGCCGGTCCTTCTCCGATCATCAGGTCGAGTTTCCGGTCTTCCATCGCCGGGTACAGGATTTCCTCAACGGCCGCGGAAAGCCTGTGGATTTCGTCGATGAAAAGCACGTCGCGGGGCTGCAGATTGGTCAGAATCGCGGCCAGATCGCCGGCCCGGGCGATCACCGGCCCGGAGGTCGCGCGAAAGCCGACGCCGAGCTCGCGGGCGATGATCTGCGCCAGCGTGGTCTTGCCGAGCCCCGGCGGGCCGTAGAGCAGAACGTGGTCGAGCGGCTCGTCGCGGGCGCTCGCGGCTGAGACGAAAACGCGCAGGTTCTCGCAGATCGCGCGCTGGCCGACGAAGGTGTCGAGACTGGTCGGGCGCAGCCCGGCGTCGCCATCATCGTCGTCGGCTGCGGGCGCGACGAGCCGCGGGTCCGGATCCGACGCGGCGCTCACGGGTGATGTTCCTTCGGCGCGAGCGCAGCGAGGCCGTCGGTGATCAGGATTTCCACGCTCGCTTGCGGACCGCGTCGGGCCACCGCAGCCGCGACCGCATCCACCGCCTCGCTCGCGCTGAATCCGAGGTTGACCAGCGCCGAGACGGCCTGCCGGGTCGGCGCGGCGTCCTCGCCGACATGCGCGCCAACGCTTGCCGGACCGGCCGCGGATCCACGCGGCGCGGCCACCGCCGCATCGCGCAGCTCGCCGATGACGCGGGCGGCGAGCCTGGCGCCGATGCCGGGCGCGCGCATGATCGCCGCGCGGTCGCCGGCGGCGATCGCACCGGCCAAGGTCTCCGCCGGGAGCGCCGAGAGGATTGCCAGCGCCGCCTTGGCGCCGACCCCCTGAACGGTGATCAGCCGGCGAAACCAGTCGCGCTCGTCCGCCCGGGCGAAGCCGTAGAGCGCGATCGCGTCCTCGCGAACCTGGGTTTCGACCAGAAGGCTTGCGGCAGCGTGGGCGTCGAGTTCGGAGAGGGTGCGCTGGGAGCAGAACACGAGATAGCCGACGCCGCGCACGTCGATGACGGCGGCGCCCTCGCCGATGCTGTCGATGGTGCCGGTCAGCTTGGCGATCATGCCGCGCCCCCGCCGCCCACAAGCCCGCGCGCAAGTCGCAGCGCGGTCTGGCGGTGATGGGCATGGCAGATGGCGACCGCCAGCGCGTCGGCCGCATCCTCGCTTTGCAGAGACGCGCCGGGCAAAAGGACGCCGACCATCATCTTGACCTGGTCCTTCGCCGCGTGGCCGCTTCCGACGACGGCCTTCTTGACCAGGTTCGGCAGGTACTCGCTGACGGACAGGCCGGCGCGGGCGCTGACCAGAAGCGCCGTCCCTCGCGCCTGGCCCAGCCGCAATGTCGACACGGCGTTGCGGTTGACAAAGGTCTCCTCGACCGCCGCCTCGGCGACCCCGTAGCGCGCGATCACCGCCTCGATGCCCTCGGCCAGCCTCACCAGCCGCAGCGCCAGCGGTTCTCGGGGGCTGGTCCGGACGACCCCGTCGCCGACGTGGCGCAACCGCCCGGCCTGCGTCTCGATAACGCCCCAGCCCGTCGCGCCAAGCCCGGGATCGAGGCCAAGCAGTCGCATCTACCGCTCTCGGCAGGACGCGGCGTGCAAGCCCTCACGCACTCAGCCGCTCCATCACGTCGTCGGCAACCTCGAAGTTCGAGGCGACGCGCTGCACGTCGTCGTTGTCGTCGAGGACGTCGAGCAGCTTGAACAGCGTTCCCGCCGCATCCTCGTCGACCGCCACCGTCGCCAGCGGCTTCCAGTCGAGCTCGGCCGCGGCGGCCGGACCGAAGCGCGCCTCCAGGGCATCGCGCACCGCCGACAACTCGTCCGGGACGCAGGTGATTTCGTGGCCGCCGGACCCCGAGACGACATCGTCGGCTCCGGCTTCAAGCGCCGCCTCGAACATGGCCTCGGGCGTCGCAACCGCAGCTTCATAGCGAACCGCGCCGATGCGCTCGAACTGGAAACTGACGGTCTCGCCGAAGGCGCCGCCGTGCTTGCCGAAGGCGGCGCGCAGTTCGCTCGCGGTGCGATTGCGGTTGTCGGTCAGCGCCTCGACGATCAGCGCGACGCCGCCCGGACCGTAGCCCTCGTAGCGGACCTCTTCGTACTGCTGGCCGCCGTCCTCGCCGGCCCCCCGCTTGATCGCGCGCTCCATCGTGTCCTTCGGCATGTTCGCCGCCTTCGCGGCAATGATCGCCGAGCGCAAACGCGCGTTGAACTCCGGATCCGGCAGCCCCGCCCGGGCGGCGACCGTCAGCTCGCGGATCAGCTTGGTGAACGCCTTGGCGCGCTTCGCGTCCTGCGCGCCCTTGCGGTACATGATGTTCTTGAACTGGGAGTGACCCGCCATGGCCTGCGTCGGTTTCGTTTGCCAGAGATTAGCTTAAATAAAGTGGCCGGTATCTTTAAGGTCTACCACATCTAGCCGCAGCGAGGTAGAGCGCACAGGCTCTCGGCCGAGCCGGGGTGCGCTTGCGCTGGGCCCTCCCGCGGCTCAAGCCAGGGGCCACTGCGCGACAAGGCTCCCGCCGACGCGCAGCGGGCCGACGCGCACCGCCAGCCCGGTGGCGTCGTCGGTCTCGACGTAGACGCCGCACAGGGTCGCCGGCCCCGTCGCCGGCTCCAGCCGGCCCGCCGGCATCTTCGAAACGAAACGGCCGATGGCCGCCGCCTTCTGCATGCCGATAACGGAGTCGTAGTCGCCGCACATGCCGACATCGGTCATGTACGCCGTGCCGCCGGGAAGAATGCGCGCATCGGCAGTGGGCACATGGCTGTGGGTGCCGACGACCAGGGAGACGCGGCCGTCAAGCACATGACCCAGCGCCATCTTCTCGCTGGTCGCCTCGGCGTGGATGTCGGCGATGATGCAGTCTATCGAAGCGCCGAGGCGCTGGTTCAGCAGCGCGCGCTCGGCCGCGGCGAACGGATCGTCGAGCGGATCCATGAACAGCCGTCCCATGACCTGAAGCACCATCAGCCGCGAACCGTTGCCGTTGGAGCAAATGTGCACGCCGACGCCGGGCGTGCCCTCCGGATAGTTCAGCGGCCGCACGACCCGCGTCTCGCGGGCGATGTAAGGGATGATCTCGCGCTGATCCCAGACGTGATTGCCGGTGGTGATGACATCGACGCCGGCGGCGAAGAACTGTTCGCAGATCTCGCCGGTGAGCCCGAAGCCGTGGGCGGCGTTCTCTGCGTTGACGACGACGAAATCCAGCTCCAGGCGACGGCGCAGCTCCGCCATGAGGCCGGTTACGACCTTCCGTCCGGTCCTGCCGACGACATCACCGCAGTAGAGAACCCTCACGACGAGACCTGCACGGCTCGCCTCGAAATCGCGGCGCGGTTCACGGTGCGGCTCTCGTCAACGCCTGCTCGCTCAAGATCCAGTCGAGAGGCTGGTCGAGCGGACCGTGGGGCACGGCATCGAAACGCTGCGCCGCGTAGGCAATGCCGACGGCGATGATCTGCTTCGTCCGGCGCAACGTGGCGAGCGTGCGGTCGTAGTAGCCGACCCCCTGCCCGAGCCGCCAACCGGCGGCGTCGAAAGCGAGAAGCGGGACCAGGACGAGGTCGGGCCTGACCTCCTCGGCCGCGGCCGGCGGCTGCAGGGTGTCATGCTCACCCGGTTCGACCGCATCGAGCGGCGCCCATCGGCGGAAAATGAGAGGCGCGTGGCGCTCTGCCACCACGGGCAGCGCACAGACGTAGCCGCGCTCGTGCAGACGCGCGAGGAGCGGGCGGTCGTCGATCTCCGTTCCGATCGGCCAGTAGCCGGCCACGATCGCCCCCGCCGGGAGAGCGACATCGGCAAGCGCGGCGAGAAAATGTCGGGCGGCAGCGGCAGCAGCGACCGGTCCCTCCTTCTGGTCGGCGACCAAACGCATTTTCCGCGCCCGCACACGCAGAGATCTTTTGTCTTCGTCGAGATCGACCATCGCCGTCCGTGTCCAGAGGAGCGGATGAGCAAGCCTGCGTCCCGCGCCGGGTCGGCGGAGCCGCGATGGCCGTCGGTCGTGCAATCCTCTCCGGCCTGCGTAAGCAGGTGGGCGCCGTATCCCGAACCCGCGGGTCCGGAAGGCACAGCTCCCATTCGGATCACTGTTGGCCCGAGGGACATAGACACCAAACGAACCCCGCAGCGCCCGCCGCCCACAATCTAGGAGGACTTCAGGCGCTCGGCAATGTCCTCGATCCGTTTCGCAAGACCGTTCAGCATCTGCGTCAGGTCTTCTTCGGTAAGACCGGCGGACAACAACCGGACCGGGTCGGAACCCGGACCCTGCACGGCCCCCTCGCCCGTAAACCGATCCAGCTCGGCGCGGGCATCGACCAGTTCGTCGGCAACGAGCAGGCCGGCCATCAGCAGCAGCCGGGACTCGCCGACCTGGCCGACCGTCTCGGCCAGCGCCGTAACTCGGTCGCCGAGCACCTTCGCCAGATAGGCGACATGCTCCTCCTGACCGTCGTCGCAGGTTATGTCGTACGGCTTCTCGTTGAGGGAGACGTGAACGAGGCCCACGGCGTCAGCCGCCGAGCACGGTGCGCAGCCGCGCGATTGCGCCGTCAAGACCCTCGGCGAGCTGCTCGTTGGTCCGGTTCAGCGCGACGTTGTCGTTTCTGATCCGCTCGGCCCGGCGGGTGTGGAAGGCGCCGCGCTGGATTGCGACGGATTCCAGATCGGCGCAAGCCTCGGCCAGACGCGCGATCGCCTTTTCCAGTTCCATCGCCTCCCCCGCACCTCGATGCGCCGGCGGCGCTCCTCACCTTCGGCGAGGATAGGCAGCCTCCGGCGGAGCCGTCAACCGCCGCGACAGCCGGAAAAAGCCGTTGACGACGTCAACCTTTCAGGGGATTGTGCCGGCCACATAAAAACGGTCCAGCAGAGACCATGTAGAGTGCCCCGGGAGTATGTCGCTCCTCACTCAGCTGGCGACGATCCAAATCCAGTAAACGCAGTCGTCCCAGACCATTACGGATTCCTAAGGAGGTTATGCATGGCGGTTCGGGTTGGTATCAACGGCTTCGGCCGTATCGGGCGACTCGTAATGCGGGCGGCGATGGAGTCGCACCGCAACGACGTCGATTTCGTGGCGATCAACGACCTCGGCGCGGTCGACGTGAACGCCCACCTGTTGAAGTACGACTCGGTGCACGGCACCTATCCCGGCGACATCAAGTCCGACGGCGACAGCATCACGGTCGACGGCCACAAAGTTAAGGTGATGGCGCAGCGCGACCCGACGAAGCTGCCCTGGGGCGAGCTCGGGGTCGACGTCGTCTTCGAGTGCACCGGCATCTTCAGCGACCGGGACAAGGCCGCGGTTCATCTCGACTGCGGCGCGCCGCGGGTGCTCGTCTCGGCGCCGTCCAAGGGCGCGGACGCCACCGTCGTTTACGGCGTCAACAGCAACGTCCTGAACCAGGACCTCAAGGTCGTCTCGAATGCGTCGTGCACGACGAACTGCCTGGCGCCGCCGGTTTTCGTTCTCGACAAGCTGGTCGGGCTCGATAGCGGCTACATGACGACCATCCATTCCTACACCGGCGATCAACGGATCGTCGACACGCTGCACAAGGATCTGCGGCGCGCGCGTGCGGCGGCGCTGTCGATGATCCCGACCACCACCGGCGCGGCCCGTGCCGTCGGCCTCGTCCTGCCGCATCTTGCTGGCAAGCTCGACGGCTCGGCGATCCGGGTTCCCACGCCGAACGTCTCGGTCGTGGACCTCGTCTTCATCGCGAAGAAGTCGACGACGGTCGCCGAGATCAATGACGCCATTCAGGAGGCCGCGGACGGCGAACTGAAGGGCATCATGGCCTGCAACAAGGCGCCGCTGGTGTCGGTCGACTTCAATCACGACAGCCACAGCTCGGTCTTCGACGCGAGCCAGACCCAGGTGGTAGACGGCAAACTCGTGCGGATCCTCGCCTGGTACGACAATGAGTGGGGATTCTCCAATCGGATGTCGGATACGGCAAACGCTTGGGTTGCCTCCTAGCCGCATAGGGGCAGACATACGGGGGGCGGAGCCAACGGCTCCGCCCCCGTCATTTTCGTCCCCGTCCCGTCCATCGTCGTCCTTCCGCCCCGCCAGGTTCCCGCGGTGAAGCCGGCGGCGGCCGTGTTCGTCTACAACATGGCCGATACCGATGCGGCGTGCGCGGCCTCGGCGGCGTTCGACATTCCGCTCACAGTGTGGATGCGCGAGGACACGGCCGCCGGTTACGGCGCGGCCGTGATCGGGTGGATCTTCGCCATCGCCCGCGCCGCTCATCCAGAAGCGGCCGTTCGCGTCGCCGTCGACTGCGGCGATGCGCCGGGCCTTGCGCTCGCCCTGATGCGCAGGGGTATCGATCGCGTCTCCCTGGTCGGATCTGAGGCGATGCTGACGCGGGTCGCCGCCATCGCCGCCGGCTACGGCGCCGCTCTCGCTCCGGTTCCGCCAGACGCTCTCGACCTCCTCGGCGTCGACAACCCGAAAAAGGCGTGCGCCTCATGGCTGGCCCGCTTCCATAATGGCAGCCGGGAGCCACATGGAGAGTAACGGTGCTTGCGTCAACTGCACCTCGACACGGCCTTCACGAACCTGGGGAGATTATGACATGAAGGTTACGCCCCACATTAAGAAGATCCTGTCCAACTACGAGACGGATACGCCGGGTACGAAAGCAAATCTTGCGCGCATGCTCTGCACCGGTCATCTCGCAGGCACCGGCAAGATGGTTATCCTTCCGGTCGACCAGGGTTTCGAACACGGTCCGCTGCGGAGCTTCGGGCCAAATCCGCCGGCCTATGATCCCGCCTACCACATTCAGCTCGCAATCGATGCAGGTCTGAACGCCTACGCCACGCCGCTTGGGATGATCGAAGCGGTGGCCGACGCCTACGCCGGACAGATCCCGCTGATCCTCAAGGTCAACAGCTCGAACACGCTCTACCGCAGCAAGGAGGCGCCGACGCAGGCGATCACCGCCAGCGTCGACGACGCCGTCCGTCTCGGCTGTTCGGCCATCGGCTTTACGATTTATCCCGCGTCCGACGAGGCCTTCCACATGATGGAGGACATTCGCGAGATGTCGGCGGAAGCGAAGGCCAAGGGCCTCGCCGTCGTCATCTGGTCCTACCCGCGCGGCGGCACCCTGTCGAAGGACGGCGAGCTTGCCATCGACATCTGCGCCTACGCAGCGCACATGGCGGCGTTGCTGGGCGCCCACGTCATCAAGGTCAAGCTTCCGACCGAGTTCATCGAGCAGCCGGAAGCGAAGAAGATCTACGAGTCCGAGAAGGTCGACATCTCGACCCAGGCGGCGCGGGTCCGTCACGTCATGCAGGCGGCGTTCGCCGGCCGGCGCATCGTCGTGTTCTCCGGCGGGGCGAAGAAGGGCGCCGACGCCGTGTACCAGGATGCGCGCGATATTCGCGACGGCGGCGGCAACGGCCAGATCATCGGCCGCAACACCTTCCAGCGACCGCGCGAGGAGGCGCTTGAGATGCTTGGGCGTATCATCAACATCTTCCTTGGCAAGGAAGAGGCAGGCGGAACGGCCAAGGCGGCGGAGTGAGCGCAAGGCCCGATCCGTCCTGTCAGCTCTACCTCGTGACGCCGCCGCGCATCGACCCGGCGGCGTTCGCGTCTCCTTTGGCCGCGGCGCTTGACGCCGGTCCGGTCGCGGCGGTGCAGTTGCGGCTCAAGGACGCCGACGACGATACCATCCGGGCCGCCTGCGATCGTCTTCGGCCCCTTGTCCAGGCGCGCGACGTCGCCTTCATTCTCAACGATCGGCCCGATCTCGCCGCCGCGTTCGGGTGCGACGGCGTGCATATCGGCCAGAACGATGCGGACTACCCGAGCGCCCGCGCCGCGGTCGGCAGCGGTGCGATCGTCGGCGTGACCTGCCACGCCTCCCGGCACCTGGCGATGGTGGCCGCCGAGGCCGGCGCCGACTACGTGGCCTTCGGTACGTTCTACCCGACGACGACGAAGGCGGCGATGTATCGCGCCGACATCGACCTCTTATCCTGGTGGAGCGCGGTGATGACGGTGCCGTGCGTCGCGATCGGCGGCATCACCGTCGACAACGCCTCGCCTCTGGCGGCGGCCGGCGCCGATTTCCTCGCCGTTTGCGGCGGCGTCTGGGCTCATCCGGAGGGCCCGGCCGCAGCGGTTCGCGCCTTCGCCCGGCTTTTCGAGGCGGCCGGCGCCGACTGATCGGCTCGAAACGCACGCTCGCCGCGGGTTGCCCGGGGCCGCGGCGTCCCGGTCGAGCGGGCGTTGCGGCCTTCCGGCGGACCTGTTAGCTTCGCCGCCCAGCGCGGGTATTGTCCTTCAGCAATCGGAAACTCATGAAAATCAGCGGAAACGCCATCCGTCCCGGGATGGTGATCGAACATCAGGGACGTTTGTGGCGGGCGGTCAAGATCCAGCACACGCAGCCCGGCAAGGGCGGCGCCTACCTGCAGGTCGAACTGCGCGACCTGCGCGACGGAACCAAGCTCAACGAACGCTTTCGCTCCGCCGAGACGGTGGAGCGCGCTCGCCTCGACCAGCGCCCCTTCCAGTATCTGTTTTCCGAAGGCTCGACCTACACCTTCATGGACACCGAGACGTTCGAGCAGATCACGCTGTCCGTCGACGATATCGGCGAAGACCGCGTCGGCTTCCTCCAGGAGAACATGAACGTCACCATCGAGCTGCACGAAGACCAGCCGATCGGCGTCGCCCTGCCGGACTCGGTCGTGCTCGAAGTCGTCGAGGCCGACGCCGTCGTCAGGGGCCAGACGGCCGCCTCGTCCTACAAGCCCGCCCTGCTCGAAAACGGCATGCGCGTCATGGTCCCGCCGCATATCGAGATCGGCACCCGCATCGTCGTCAACACCAGCGACGGCTCATACGTCGAACGCGCCAAGGACTAGCGCGTTCCGCGTCCGCTCGACCATCGCTGGATCGTCACTCCTGAAGCCTGACGGCCGGCGCGATAGGCAATCCTCGCTGGCCTGACCCCGGCCCTTAACTGCACCGTCGAGGTGACATGGTTTACCGTTCGCCGATCCTGAACGTCATGACAGCGGCCGCGCACAAGGCGGCCCGTGGCCTTGTTCGCGATCTTGGCGAACTCGAGCACCTCCAGGTCTCGAAAAAGGGCCCGGCCGATTATGTCAGCAAGGCCGATCGCCGCGCCGAGGCCATCCTTCGCACCGAGTTGAAGAAGGCGCGACCCAGTTACGGTCTGCTGATGGAGGAATCCGGCGTCGTCGAGGGCAGCGACATCTCCAACCGCTGGGTCGTCGATCCGCTTGACGGCACGACGAACTTTCTTCACGGCATCCCGCACTTCGCCATTTCGATTGCGCTGGAGCGTGACGGCGATCCCTTCGCGGGCGTCATCTACGCGCCGGTGCACGACGAGATGTACGTCGCGGAGAAGGGCGCCGGCGCCTACCTGAACGGCCGCAGGCTGCGGGTTTCGGCGCGGAAATCGGTCGACGAGGCGTTGTTCGCCACCGGGATCCCGTTCTGCGGCCTGCCGGACCACGACCTGTTCCTGCGCCAGTTGCAGGGCGTGATGGCGGTCAGCGCCGGCGTCCGCCGGTTCGGCTCGGCGGCGCTCGATCTCGCTTATGTCGCGGCCGGCCGTTACGACGGTTACTGGGAAAACGGACTGAACCCGTGGGATGTGGCCGCCGGGATCGTCCTGGTCCGGGAAGCCGGCGGCTTCGTGACGGATCTCGCCGGCGGTCGGCGGATGCTGTCGGGCGGCGGCATTCTCGCCGCCAACAGCGCCCTCCATCCTCAATTGCAGCGGCTGATCGGCGGTTCAGGCGAAAGCGGCAAGGCGGAGCCTGAACCGGCCTGACGAAGCGGACCGTCGTCGTTATCTGCCAAAGCCGCCCGCAATCAGTGCTGGTACCAAAGACAGCATAGCCCTCTATACGTGTTTCATTAACGTCTCTCCGGCACCATGAGCCGCATCTTGTCAAAAGGTACGGACCGGCCATGGCAGCACGGCGATGCAATCTGCGTTGTGATCCGAGGCGGGCACTTGCCGGCGTCGTAATCGCCGCGGCTGCCCTGATGACGAGCGCGCCGGCCTGGTGTGGCCCCGCCGCCGACGCCGATGTCATCGTCGACCTCTCGGTGATCGACTCGCCGGGCGCGGTTTCGCAGCCGGACTCGCCCGGACCGACCCGAGCGCCGGTCCCGGTCGACAGGGAAAAGCTGTTCCCGCCGCCGGAAATCCCCTTGCCTTCGGTTCCATCCGACCGCGCGCCGGCCGGCATGACCGAGGGGAACACCGACGGGACCGGGTCGCCGGCGCAGGGCACGACAATGTTCCCCCCACCCCCGCCGCCGATCGCCGTACCCGAAGGCGAAAGCTGGGCCGGCGGAAGCCGCTCGCCTGAAGCGACGGCCTGGCGGCCTGCGCCCGCGCGCAGGCCCGCCGACGGGCCGCAGGTGGCGCTCCTGAGCCCGGCGCGACCGCCGGCGAACCCGCATGAGGACGCCCCGCGACCGATCCGAAAATCTGGTCCATCGGCTCTCGAGGATCAGAGCGCGAGCGCCGGCAATCGACTGCAGCTCATCTACGCGTCGAACGCAACCGACATCCCGACCCCGGCGCGAGCGCAGCTCGAACGCCTCGCTCGCGACGTGAAAGCCGCCGGCAGGCTGCGAATCAGGCTGGGCGCCTACGCCGGCGACAGCGACAGCGACAACTCCGCAAGCAGGGCGCGGCGCACGGCGCTGTTGCGCGCGCTCGCCATCAGAAGCCTCCTGATCGATCACGGGATTGCCGCCGGCCGGATCGACGTGCGAGCTCTCGGCAACACCTCGACGTCCGGCGAAGCCGACCGGGTTGACGTGGTCGTTCTCGACAAGTAATGCCTGCGGGGACAATCGTGTCCTTTGGCGCGAGGCCGCCTCATGACTCGCCCGCGACGCTACCTTTTGCGCATGCTGCTGTTCCTGCTGGTGGTTGCAGGCGTGGCCGCCTTCCTCTATCAGCCGCTTCGCCACGCGTTCATGGCCAGCGCGCCGATCAACGGCCTGATTCTCGGCGTTCTCCTCCTCGGCATCATCTATAGCTTCCGCCAGGTTCTCAAGCTGATTCCCGAGGTCACCTGGGTGGAACACTACCGCAGCGACCGGGAAGTTCTGTCCCAGTCGGGAGAGCCCCGGCTGCTCGCGCCGATGGCTCGGATGCTGGGCGAACGACGCGGTCGCCTCTCGCTGTCGACGATGGCGATGCGATCCATCCTCGACGGGATCGGCTCGCGCCTCGATGAATCCCGCGAGCTCGCGCGTTACACCATCGGCCTGCTGATCTTCCTCGGCCTGCTCGGCACCTTCTGGGGACTGCTGCAGACCATCGGTTCGGTGGGCGACGTTATCGGCGGGCTGTCGGTCGACGGCGGCGACGTGTCGGGCGTCTTCGCCAACCTGAAAAAGGGCCTGGAAGCGCCGCTCGCCGGCATGGGTACGGCGTTCTCGTCGTCCCTGTTCGGGCTGGGCGGCTCCCTCGTGCTCGGCTTTCTCGATCTGCAGGCGGGCCAGGCGCAAAACCGCTTCTACAACGACCTCGAAGAATGGCTCTCGGGGCTGACCCGGCTGTCCAGCGGCGCGCTGCCGGGCGACGGCGAACACGGGGTTCCGGTTTATGTCGAGGCGCTGCTCGAACAGACCGCCGAAAGCCTGGAAACGCTGCAGCGGACCATCGCCCGCGGCGAGGAAAACCGCAACGCGACGCAGGCCCACCTGTTCGACCTCGGCGAAAAGATCGGCGCGCTCACCGATCAGATGCAGAGCGACCAGAACCTGATGCTGCGCCTCGCCGAAAGCCAGACCGAGATCAAGCCCATCCTTGCCCGGCTCGCCGAGACGATGGCGCGAAGCGAAGGGGTCGGTCTCGATGAGGCGACGCGAACGCACATCCGCAACCTCGACCGTTACGTCGCCCGCCTGATGGAGGATGTCAGCTCCGGTCGCGAAGAGGTTCTCCAGCGGGTCCGCACCGACATCAAGCTCCTCGCCCGGACGATCGCCGCCGCCACGGAGGATGCCGGCCGCTGACGAAACGGCCGGCGTTCGAATGGGATCGTGCGCAAGCAACGTAAAGCGGTAGATTGAACGTGCTCTAGCCAAGGGAAGCCATGGCCTACTCGACGCGACGCGCGCGGCACGGCATCGACATCTGGCCCGGGTTCGTGGACGCCCTCGCGAACCTGCTGCTTGTCTTTATTTTCGTGCTGATGGTGTTCGTTCTGGCGCAGTTCTTCCTGAGCCGGACGCTTTCGGGGCGCGACGCTGCGTTGGCCCTGCTCCAGGGCCAGGTCAGCGAGCTTGCGGACCTGCTTGCGCTCGAACGCCGGGCCAAGGACGATTTGTCGCAGAGCGTCGCCCACCTGACCGACGAGCTCAACGCCTCGATCGCCGCGCGCGACGCCCTCGGCGAACAGGTTCTGGCCTTGACCAGGCGGGCGGAAAGCGCGGAAGCCGGCCTCGCCGAGGGACAGGAAGCGCAACGCCAGGTCATCAAGCTCAGCAACGACATCGCCGCGCTGCAGGCTCTGAAGAAGGAGCTTGAGGAGCAGGCGGCAAACCTCTCGGAGAAGGCCGCCGAATCGGACAAGGCGCTCGCCGCCGAACGCGACCTGTCGGAGACGGCCCGGGCCCAGGTCGCGCTTCTCAACCAGCAGATGGCGGCGCTGCGCGACCAGATTACGCGCCTGTCGGCCACGCTCGCCGAGACGGAAGCGAAGGACCGCGACCAGCAGATCGAGATTGCATCGCTCGGCAAGCGGCTCAACGCGGCGCTCGCCAGCCGCGTCCAGGAGCTGTCGCGTTACAGATCGGAATTTTTCGGCCGGCTGCGCGAAGTCCTCGGCGACCAGCCGGACATTCGCATCGTTGGCGACCGGTTCGTCTTTCAGTCCGAGGTTCTGTTCGAGACCGGCTCGGCGGACCTTGAGCAGGAGGGACGGAGCCAACTCGAACGGGTGGCCCAGGTGCTGAAGGACGTCGCCGCCCGCATCCCGCCGGACATCGACTGGATCCTCCAAGTCGAGGGTCACTCCGACCGCATTCCGATCGCGACGCCGCTCTATCCGTCGAACTGGGAGCTGTCGACCGCGAGGGCGATGTCGGTCGTTCGCCTGCTGATCGAGGAGGGCATCCCGCCGTCGCGGCTGTCCGCCGCCGGCTTCGGCGAGTTCCACCCGATCGACAGCGGCGACGACCTCGCCGCCCTGCGCCGCAATCGTCGCATTGAAATCAAGCTGACCCAGCGCTAAGGGTTCTTGAACCCCCCGCATCGGGACTATCCATGCCCATCCTGTTTCTCGTCGTCTTCGTCGATCTCGTCGGCTTCGGCGTCATTATCCCGCTGCTGCCCTTCTACGGCGAGCACTTCGCTGCAAGCCCGGCGGTGGTCGGGCTGCTGATGGCGACCTATTCTTTCACCCAGTTTCTGAGCGCGCCCATCCTCGGCCGGCTCAGCGACCGCGTCGGCCGCCGCCCCGTCCTCAGCATCAGCCTCGCCGGCGCCGCCGCGTCGTACCTGCTGCTCGCCTCGGCGACCAGTCTGTGGATGCTGTTTCTCGCCCGCGCCGTGGGTGGGATCATGGCCGGCAACATCTCCACGGCCTTCGCCTACGTCGCCGACGTCACGACGCCGCAAAATCGGGCCAAGGGCATGGGGCTGATCGGCGCCGCCTTCGGCCTGGGCTTCATCTTCGGTCCGGCCATCGGCGGACTTCTCGCCGGTTCCGACCCGGCCCATGCCGATTATCGCTCGCCGGCGCTGGTCGCCTTCGCCCTGTCGACGACCGCGCTCGTCCTCTGCCTGACGGTGCTGAAGGAATCGCTGCCCGAGGAAGCCCGCACCGCCAAATCCCAGGCGACAACGAGCCGCTGGCAGTGGCTCGCCCAGGCGCTGCGCGAGCCCGGGATCAAGCTGATCATCGTCATGTCGTTCCTGGCGACCTTCGCCTTCTCCGGCATGGAAACGACCTTCGCGATGTGGTCGCGCAGGCAGTTCGGCTGGGGCCCCGAGCAGAACGGCTATCTCTTCGCCTACGTCGGGATCATGTCGGCGCTGATCCAGGGCGGCCTCGTCGGTCGCCTCGCCCATACCTTCGGCGAGCGTCGACTGGTGGCGGTCGGCGCCTTTCTGCTGGCCCTCGGGATGCTGGTGCTGCCGTTCACCGGCTCGGTGACGCTGCTGCTGGCGGCCATGGCCGCCGTCGCCGCCGGTTTCAGCATGGTCACGCCGTCGCTGAACAGCCTGCTTTCGCTCCAGGTCGCCTCCGGCTCCCAGGGCGGAATGATGGGCGTCACCCGCTCGGCGACGACGCTGGCGCGCATCGTCGGCCCCGGCTTCGCCGGCGGCCTCTTCTATGTCCTCGGCAAGGACTGGCCGTTCTTCGCCGCCGCGGCGATCATGGTCGCGGTGATGGTCATGGCCGGACGACCGACGATCGCAGCGCCGCTTCCCGTGCAGGAACCGCCCGCCGCCGAAGCGGAACGCTGAGCGCGGCGCACGCGGCAGGGAGCCGGGGTCAGGCGAAGGCGATCGGTTTGCCCGTCGCGGCGGTCAACTCCCGCGCCAGCATGTCGTACAGGGCGTCGTCGCTGCGCGTCGCGATCCAGCCCGCCCCGGCCCGGTAGGCAAAATGGGAGGCGCCGCTCGCCGGCGACGACATCCAGATTTGCCGGTTGGGCGCGTGCTTGTTGATCACGTATTGCCCGCCCGAATCCAGGTCGATGGTCAGAACGCCGCCCTGGAGATCGACGTCGAGTTCGTCGCCGAGCGCGTCGTCTATTCGCTCGAGCAGAATCGCCAGCGCTTTGTCGGCTTCGGCTTGGAAGGCGCTCTCGTCGCCCATGTCGGTCCCGGAGCCGCTGGCGTTCATGGTCAGGCATCCCTGCTGTGCGAATGGAGGACGTGCGAACAGCCGCCGACGGCGCGCGGTTGCGCGCCGGGCCGCGTTCGGCTTATATACGCGCCGGCAACCGGAGCGGCGCGATGAAGAAAGACATACACCCCGACTATCACGAGATTACCGTTGAGCTGACGGACGGATCAACCTTCCAGACCCGTTCGACCTACGGCCAGCCGGGCGACGTGCTCAAGCTCGGCATCGACACGAAGACGCACCCCGCCTGGACGGGCGTCCACCGGTTGCTCGACACCGGCGGCCAGCTCGCCAAGTTCAACAAGCGGTTCAAGGACTTCGGCCTGAAGGGCTGAGTCGTCGCCAAGCGCGGCGCTGTTACATCCCTTCCAGGGCTTGCCGCAACGCCGCCTCATCGTCCCGATCGAGCGATGTCTTGAACACAGTGCCGCGGCCGGCATAGTGCTTGAGCCGCTCGAGCACCTTGTCGGCGGTGACCTTCTTGACCAGCACGAACAGCGCGGCCGTGCCTGGCTTGAAGCTTTCCGCCAGCTCTTTCATCATTTTATCGTTGATGCCGATGTCCGACAGGCGACCGGCGATGGCGCCGCTGGCGGCCCCGGCGGCGGCGCCGAGCAGCGGATTGAGGAACACCAGGCCGATCAGCATCCCCCAGAAGCCGCCGCCGACGGCGCCGGCTGCGGTCAGGTTGACCGCCTGATGGAGCTTGGTCTTGCCGTCCGCTTCCTTGGTGACGACGACCGCGTCCTCCATCTGGATCAGATATTCCTTCTGCATCTTGACCAGTTCGGCGCGCATTTCGAAGGCCGTGGCCTCGTCTTGAAATACGATCGCAACCAGGTCGCTCATGTCATCGATCTCCTTGGGGTGTCGAATCGAACCTGCCGGCGCCGCGTTCACGTGGCCGCATCGGACCCGGACAGGAAGAGGTCACTCTTGCCGCGCCGGCGCCGATTTGCAATGACCTCCTAATGGGGCTGGAGGCCGCTTCGCGCTTTTACTACGATTTGTTGAGATCCGCGGGGTTGGCACGCGGCATCGGAAGGAGCAGATGAGAACATAGAAGATACACCGCCGAGTGTCGTGCGGATGCGCAAGAAGGCCTGAGAAGGGTCCTTGCGGGACAGGCCAAGGGCAGGCCAGAGGAGGAGGACGGAAGGTGGGCGACAGCACCTCTCGCGCCGGGTTCAACCGCCGCGGTTTGATCGGGCTCTCCCGGCAGCGATCGCACGGCAGGCGATTCGCGCTGGCTGCCGCGATTCTCCTCGGCGTTTCGCTGGCAGGCTGCGGCAGCACCTCGGCGGCGGGCGGAGACGCGGGCCCGGAAATCCTCAGCGAATGCGTGCCCTTCGCCCGAGCCGTCGCGGAGGTGCAGATCCACGGCAACGCCGCCGACTGGTGGGCCCGGGCGGCCGGGCAGTACGCGCGCACGCAGGCGCCGAGCATCGGCAGCGTCCTCGTGTTCCGCCGCACCAGCCGGCTTCCTTACGGCCACGTCGCGGTGGTCTCTCGCGTCCTCTCCTCGCGCCGCATCCTTCTAACGCACGCCAACTGGGTGCCGCACCGCATCAACGAGGACGTTCTTTCCATCGATGTCTCGCCGAACAACGACTGGTCGCAGGTCCGCGTCTGGTGGCCTCCGCTCCGACAGATGGGTGCATCCATCTATCCGGCATACGGGTTCATCCAGACGAGCAGGCCGCTGGCGCCGGACCAGATCGCCGCGAACGCCCGCCGGTTCATCATGGTTGCGACCCAGAACTGACCGCGGCGCAGCCATAACGCGTTCGCGAGCCGAGCGCGATGATTGCGATCGACATCCTGCTCCAACCCGATCAGGGGATGGTTGCCGCGGCGAAGGCGGCGAATGCACGCCTGGCGGCAATGGATCCGCGCTGCTACGCTCTCGACGACAGCCACATCGCGCACGTCACCGTGTTGCAGGCGTTCGTCGATGCCGCCGACCTGGACCGGCTCGCTGTCGCCCTGGAAGAAAGGATCGACGCCGCGCGACCCGCCCGCTGGCGGCTCAATGCGACCGGCGTCGGGATCATGCGCTATGGCGAGGTCGGCCTGGCGTCGATTGGCGTTGCAAGGACGCCCGCCCTCGTCGCCTTTCAGGCCGCGGTGGTGGAAGCGACGGCGTCCTTTGCGCGAAGCGGCGGCGAAGCCGGCGCCTTTGTCCCGCGCGAGGACGGCGGCGCGATCAACCCGCTGACCGTGGCCGACGCCCGGACCTTCGCGGCCAAGTTCACGGGCGCGAACTACACCCCCCATGTCACCATCGGCGTCGTCGGACTTGACCACGCCGATCTGTCGGATGTGCCGTTCCGGCCGTTCGCCTTCGCCATCGCCGGCGTCGCCATCTACCAGCTTGGCGATTTCGGCACGGCCCGGCGCAGGCTTTGGCCGTAAGGCCAACGCAGGGTCTCGCGCGTTCTTCGCGAACTACTCGGCCGGTTACGCCCTCAGGACGGACGGCGTGCCGCAGAGCCTGGGATCAGGCATTGCCCTGCCGGCGCTCCCCGAGCCAGCCGCCGGCGATGCCGGAGACGAAGGGGACGAGCCCGCCGACGAGCAGGTTGCCGAGGGTAAAGTTGCCGGACATCAGCAGGCCGATGAGAACCGCGATGGCCGCCGAGATGCCCGGCTCGATGACGGTCCGCCCGGCGGATTTGACCCCGACGATGAAGCCGCCGATGAGGAACGCGAGCACGTTAAGGATTGCAATGAGAGCGATCTGCCCGCCCGACAAGGCCAGTTCGTCCATGCTGGCCGCCTCGGGCAGCTGCGGGCCGAGGGTCAAGGCCAGGACAAATCCTGCGGCTATGTTCAGCGCGACCATGATCAGCACGCCGATCGCGATCCACTTCCAATCGAGTCGTCCCACGATGCACCCCCTGCCCTTCTCTCTTGTCGTTCAAGGAAACGTCGGCGCCGTCCGGCCCGCGGCCGCATCATGGCAGGCGCGGAAACGGCGCGCAACGCACGCTTCACGCGGGCGCAAACGCTTCCATGAGCGCCAGGGCTTCCGGCGGATCAGCGCGACGGCGACGCCTCTTTAACCGTCGTTCGTTCGCCGATCAGCTTCTGCAACAGGGCGAAGGCCGGCTGATCGATGACCAGAAAACTCGCGGTCACGACGCGCCGGTCCTCGTTGACGCGCACGATGCGCGCGCTGATGGAGACAGGCGTCAGCGCCGCAGGATCCACGCCGATGGCGTCGACGACGAACAAGGAACCGGGAGAGAGAGCGCCTTCGTAGTCGGCGACGACGAAACCGCCCAGGCTCCAGTCGCTGGCGGCGTGAACGTGGCCCTCGAAAGACAGGCATAGCGGCGGCCGGGTATAGCGCTGGTGCCGCCTGCGGTCGCCGGGATAGCCGTCTGCGTTCACAACGCCCGCCTTCTCGTGTCTTGAAACCGTCGCATCCGCAAGACCGCGGTTGCGCCGCTGCCTGGTGCAGCAACCCCTTGCGAGTAAACCACAACGCCGGAACCAAGCCAAACCCTGCGGTCGAAACCCGACCGCCGTCGTGTCGGGAGTTTCAGGGTTGGGCCTGCGGCGTCAACTTCAGGCTCTCGCCTGCCTGGATCACCTCCCTGTACTGCTGAGTCTGCCTCTTCAACTGTTCCGAGTTCGGGCTCGGTGGGAGCTGCTTCGCCAGATCCTCGGCGGCGGCGATGTGACTGAGGGCGACGCTGACGCCGCCCGTGCTCGCTTCGGAGATCGCCCAGAGTTGCTCGGTGTAGATGTGATAGGTCTTTTGCGTCCAGTCGTTGTATCCCGGATACTTGGTGAAGATCCCCAGCGCTTTCTGGTACTCGATCCGTCCTGCCTCGGGCTGGCCGGTCATGAACAGCAGGTTGGCGTTCACCCGGGTCGCCGCGACCTCGTCGTTGACATCGTTCGACGCTGAGATGGCGCGACCGATGAGGGCTTTCGCCCGCTCCAGTTCGTTGGACATGACGAGCGCCTGGCCGACGGCGTAGTATTCGGTCGCCGAAACCTGCTCCTTCGGCAACTTCAAGACGATCTCGGCGGCCTGCCGAGCAAGCAGAAGATTCTCCTGGTTGACGTAACCCGATAGCGCAGCGGCGCTGGCAGGCTCCTGCTGATAGGTCTTCGTCAGTTCATAATTCTCCTTCGGAAGCGACGCGAGACGCTGAAGCATTCCTCTCAGCTCCGCCCGCAAGGCGAGCATGTCCTGAGACTTGGTCCTGTTGTAGGAAACGAGCGTGGTTCCGAACGAAAAGAGCAGCGCCAAAAGGGAAATGATGGTTGGGACGCTCTTATACCATGGCGTCTTCTTCTCCATCTGAGCGATCTGCAAGGCATCGACCTCGGCTTTGATCGTATCGATCTTCCGCCGCAGCGACTCGACGCTCTGGTTTTCCGGTTCGGTTCCCGTCATGTTCCTGTGAGCTCCCAGCAGGCCGCGAGCGGACGCCTCTCGCAGCGAATACTCTACTTCGCAAATAAAGGAGCGTCGACGAGCATAACCCGCTTGGGAGGTGGACGTGCCTGAATGACGCTAAGGCGCGGTCAGGGCCGAGGCGATGTCGCCCCGCGCGCGTTGTAGCGGTCCATGAACGCGAGAAAGTCGTCTGCCGGCAACGGCTTGGCGTAAAGCCACCCCTGGGCGAAGTCGACCCCCCGGGCGCGCAGATGCTTCGCCTGCGCCTCCGTCTCGATTCCTTCGGCGATTACCTTGAGGCGGAGGGTTCGCGCCATCTCGACGATGATGTCGGCGAGGCCGGCCGAAACGGCGTCGCTGCCGATGGTCTTGACGAAGGCCTTGTCGATCTTGAGCGCGTTGACGGGAAAGTTGCCGACGTAGGAGAGGCTCGAGTAGCCGGTGCCGAAGTCATCGATGGCAACCTCGTTGCCCTGCTCATGCAGAGCGGCGATGACCGTCTTGCACCGCTCCTCGTCGACCAGCGCGCGCTCGGTGATCTCGAACTGCATCCGGCCGAGGGGGAAGCCGGCCTTGGCCGCGACGGCGCGCGCATCGGCCGCGGCGGAGACGCGCGCGTCGCTGAAATGGATCGGCGCCAGGTTGATCGCGATGTGGAGGCTGTCATCCTTGCGCAGACGCTCGCCAATTTCTTCGCCGACGCGGTCCATCAGCCAGCGGGTCATGGGCACGATGTCGCCGGTGTCCTCGGCGAGATGGATGAAGACATCTGGCGAGATCATCGCGCCCGAGGACCGGGTCCAGCGGATCAGGGCTTCGGCGCCCACGCACCGGTCGTTCTGCAGATCGATGACCGGCTGGTAATGCACGGCCAGTTCGCCATTCTCAAGAGCGTCGCGAAGGTCGTCACGCATCGACGCCCGCCGGCTGGCCAGGCGCACCGCGCCGATGACGAAGACGACGGCGGCCAGTCCTCCGATGGAAGCGATGGGCACGGCCGTGCGTCGCCAGCCGGCCAGCGCCCAGTCGCGGCCGGCCGCGACCTCCACCCGGGCCGCGAACAGGCCGACATCCCTGCTCGCCGACAGCCATTCCTTCGGCGACCCCTTTTCGCCTGGGCCGGCTCCGGCGAGCTCGCTGCCTCCCATCAGAACCTCGATGCGGCCGGCAGCGCCGAGGACAGCGGCATCCGCCGAGGCCAGCAGCTCGGTGGGCGCGATCGCGACGACGACCCGCGCCCCCCGGTACCGGCCGCGGGTCAGGTCATGCACGGCGAGGATCGAGCTTCCGGGCATCAAATCCGCATTCATGGGCGCTGTGAATCTGACCGCCGAGCCCTCCTCTCCCAGCAGGGTCAACTGCCGATTGCGTACCGGGACCGGCGGATCGAAGGCGCCATAGGACGTGCAGACCAGCCGCCCCCTGGCGCTTATGAACGAGATGCCGCGTACCCAGTCGTAGGTTGCGGCGGCGGCGGCGAAGGTGGAGACGAGGTCGCCACCGCACCCTTCCTCGCGGGCGGCGTAATCGACCGAGGAGAGGATGCCCTCGGCGCTCCACAGCACGTTGCGAACGCGCTCCGCCGTCCGCGCCGCGACGTCGCCGAGCCGCACCCGGGCATGCTCCACCGCCGCGCCATACGTCACCGCCAGGGCCAGAGCCGTCGGGACCACCGCGAGCAGGACGGCCGCGGCGAGAAACAGGATCAGACGGCGGGCCTTCTGGCCGATCAGAACGCCGCTCCGGCCGCCGGGTCGTTTGGAAAACAGGCGCGAGCGCAGGGCGCTCATGGGCTCAAGACGGTGCCGCGGCCGGCAAGGCCGGGCCAAGCGGCGGCGGCTGCAAGAGTGACGCGAAGGCGACCGGCGCCCATCTCACACGCCTGTGGCCTTTCGGCGCGCCGCTGCGGCGCCAAAGAGCCTATTCAAGGACGAAGGTGTCGCGCGCAAGTACCGTGCCGTCGGGCGCGGACGCCGTCACCGTCCACGATCCCGTCTGGTCCGGCGCGATCGACTTGCGCGAATAGACTCGCCAGCGATCGCCGCCGACCTGAAACGGGATGCTGGCCATGATGTTGCCGTCATGCTCCCAGCGATGGGTCACGGTTCGCCCGCCGAAATCGCGGATGTCGGTGAAAAAGTAGAGGGAGTCGCGTCCCGACGCCTTGACCGGCGAGGCAAGGTTGTCCACCGGCTCCCGGTTGACCACGTTCGAGGTCAGTTGCGCGCGGGCGATACGCTGATCGAGGATCTCGGTGCCCGCGCCGCCAGCCCCGCTTTGACCGCCGGCCCGCGCGGGTTCGGCCGGCAGAGCCTGGGCTTGCGAAGGCTGCGGCGCCTGGGCTTGCGAAGGCTGGGGCGCCTGGGCTTGCGAAGGCTCGGCTTGCGGCGCCGCAGTCGCCGGGGCCTCTCCTGCGGCACCCGCCGAAACGGCGGCGCCCGCCGCAGGGGCGGCGCTCGCGGCGCTGCCGGCAGCGGGTTCGGAGGTTGCGGGACTGGGGGGAGCCGGCGGCGGCAGGTTCTGGCTCAACGAACCGCCGCCGGCCTTTTCGGCAAGATCGCTCATGGCTTCATCGAAGCCGTCGAGCGACAGCACCTCATCGCGCGGCGACGGCGGCGGACCGACGAACCAGCGAACCACGACCTGCTGTCCCGCGGCGAGTTCATCGATGATCGTCTGCGCTTCCGCGCCGCTCCAGCCGCCTTCCCCGAAGCGATTGGGACTGGTCTGGTGGGGCGGCTTCGCGTCGACCCGCAGGTAGAACGGCGACTCCGGCATCAACGTCCCGCGCACGCGCATTGTGACCGCGGCCTTCTCTCCCGAGCCATGGCCGATCTCGATCTGGCTGTCGGCGCCGCGAAACTCCGGCGGCGGCGCGCTCAGGGTGCAGTTGTCGTGACCGCCGGCATCGTCCCGCCCGCAGATCACGGTCCACTGACCGAACGAGCGGAAGTAGGAAACGGAGCCGACCGGCGCCGCGACGGCATCCTCGGCCGGCAAGCCCAGGGCGGCTGCTGCGAGAAGTCCCGCGCAACCGCAAAGGGTTATGGAGCGCCCGGCGCGGCGAATGGAGCGGTGATAGAGCGTGCGTAGGTACGACATGATCGGCAACTTAGCCGATCGTTGCGCGTTCGCCTAGAGCATCCTGCTTGCCGGCGGCCGCCGCGCGAGCGCTCTAGCGACATGGAATCGATAAGCTTTTCAACTCGGGGTGTCGTCCCCGCCCGCGAAAAGGCGGTCCGCCCGGCGCATCAGCGCTCAACGAGCGCTTCAAAGCCGCCGCAGATCGGTCGCATGCCGTCGGCCGTCTTCATCCCTTCGCTGTGCGGATCCCCTAGTCCTCGGCTGTTTCGCTACTCGATTGAGCCCCGGCCACCTGGTAGGCCCGCTTCAATTCGGCGATGTCGAGCTTGACCATTTGCATCATCGCCTCCATCGCGCGCCGCGAGGGTTCCGGATCCTCCCCTCTCAACATGGTCATCATCGCTTCGGGCACGATCTGCCATGAAACGCCGAACTTGTCTTTCAGCCAGCCGCACTGGACGGGCCGGCCCCCGTCAGCGCTCAACGCATCCCACAGCCGGTCGACCTCGGCCTGGTCTGCGCAATTTGCGGACAGCGAGATGGCGTCGTTGAAGGCGTCGTGCGGTCCGCCGTTCAGGGCCTGGAAGCTTTGCCCGGAGAGGCTGAACTCGACCAGGATGACGGATCCTGCCTTGGCGCCGGGTGTGTCGGTCGGCGATCGAACGACATGAGTGACGCGCGAATCCGGGAATATCGACACGTAGAACGCGGCCGCCTCTTCGGCGCGACCGTCGAACCACAGGCATGGCGCAATCTTTGCTGTCATTTTCTGTTCGCTCCGCTCCGTATGACGGCGCCGGATCGGGCAGCACGCTGTTGCTGCCCTCCATCGCGAACGGCACCGCGTTGTGCATGGGGGCGCTGCGCCGCCGTTCGACCTCGCGGCGAAAGCAGGCCGTGGCGCAAACCGGAGATCGACCGCAGCACCGTCCACATGATCGGATCAGCCGCCGGCCTTCAATGCGGCCTCTCGCATCTCCGCCTCGCTCACGTCGCGCACGTGCGTCGCGATCGACCAGCGGTGGCCGAACGGATCCTGGACGATACCGAAGCGGTCGCCCCAGAACATGTCGTTGACCGGCATCATGACCGTGGCGCCCGCCTCGCTCGCGCGGGCGACCCAGGCGTCGACGTCGTCGACCATCAGGTGGATGCCGACGGGCGTACCCTTCAGCGTCTTCGGTCCGGGCATGCCGCAACCGACGTTCTCGTCCATCAGCATCACCACGGCGCCATTGATGCGAACCGCGGCGTGCATCAGCTTGCCGTCCCTGCCAGGCAGGCGGATCATCTCTTCGGCGCCGAACGCCCTCTTGTAGAAGTCGATGGCCTTCGCGGCTCCGGCGCAGACGAGATGCGGCGAGAGCGGATCGTGCATGTCGCTTCGGCTGCTGGTCACGGCGAAACCTCCTCATTGAAGATCTTTGAAGTTCGCTCCGCCGGCTCCGCCTCGTCCTCCGGCGGCAGGCTCGTCCTCGACTCAAGAGTCTGGGATCGGTCGGCCGGGCGATCAACGTTCGGCTTAGCTCGGCAGCCGGGATCTGGCGGAGAGCCGACTTGCCCGCCTCTGATCGGCCCCTGGACGCGCGGCGCCTGTTCGCGGTGACGCGCCGGCGCGTTACCCGTCGCAGCGACGCGTTGGCGGTGGCGTGAAGTCGTTGAACGTTGCCGGCAAAAACGGGTTATGATGGACGAAGAAAAACTGCAGCCGGACAACGGCGTGGCGTCATGAGATCGAATGGGAGGATACCGATGTCGATCCGCAGCTTGGGCGTGGTTGCCGCTACCGTCGTTGCCGTCGCTTTGGCCTCGGCCGCCAACGCCAAGACCTTCGTCTTCTGCTCCGAAGGCTCGCCGGAAGGGTTCAATCCCGCCCTCTACACGACGGGAACGACGTTCGATGCGTCCTCGCGGCCGCTCATGAACCGGCTGGTGGCATTCAAGCTCGGAACCACCGAAATCGCCCCGGGAGAGGGACTGGCCACGTCGTGGACGATCTCCGATGACGGCACCGAATACACCTTCAAACTCCGGGAAGGCGTGAAGTGGCATTCGAACAAATCGTTCAAGCCGAGCCGCGACTTCAACGCCGACGACGTTCTCTACTCGTTCAACCGGCAGTGGAAGCCCGAGGCCCAGGACCATGGCCTCTCCGGCGGCACGTACGAGTACTTCAACAGCATGGGCTTTCCGGAGCTTCTGAAGTCGATCGAGAAGATCGACGACCACACCGTCAAGTTCACGCTGACGAGGCCGGAGGCGCCCTTCCTCGCCGATCTCGGGATGGACTTCGCGTCCATCATGTCGAAGGAATACTCCGACGCCATGAACAAGGCTGGCACGCCGGAGAAGATCGACCAGGATCCGGTCGGCACCGGCCCGTTCCAGTTGGTCAACTACCAGAAGGACGCGGTGATCCGCTACAAGGCCTTTGCCGACTACTGGGGCCAGAAGCCGAAGATCGACACCCTGGTCTTCGCGATCACGCCCGACGCCGCCGTGGCGTACGCCAAGCTGCTGGCGGGCGAGTGCCATCTGATTCCGTATCCCAATGCCGCAGACCTCGAGGGGATGAAGAAAAACCCGAACCTGAAGGTGATGTCGGCGCCGGGGCTGAACATCGGCTACCTCGGGTTCAATACGGAGAAGCAGCCGTTTACGGACAAGCGGGTGCGCCAGGCCCTCAATCTCGCGATCAACAAGCCGGCGATCATCGAGGCCGTTTACATCGGCACCGGCCAAGTGGCGAAGAACCCGATCCCGCCGATCATGTGGTCTTACAACGACGCGATTGAGGATTACCCGTACGATCCCGAACAGGCGAAAAAGCTGTTGGCCGAGGCCGGCTACAAGAACGGCTTCAAGACCGACATCTGGGCGATGCCGGTGAAGCGGCCCTACAACCCGAACGCCCGGCGAATGGCCGAGATGATCCAGTCCGACTGGAAGGCGGTGGGCGTCGACGCCAACATCGTCAGCTTCGAGTGGGGCGAGTATCTGAAACGCACCAAGGAAGGCGAGCACCAGAGCTTCATGCTCGGCTGGACCGGCGACAACGGCGACCCGGACAACTTCCTCTATACCCTGCTGAGCTGCGATTCGGCCAAGAACGGCATCAACCGCGCGCGCTGGTGCTACAAGCCGTTCGACGAACTGGTCATCGAGGCCAAGCGGCTTACCGACCAGGGCCAGCGGGCGGATCTCTACGAGAAGGCGCAGGTGGTGTTCAAGGAGGAGGCGCCCTGGGTCACCATCGCCCATTCGACCACGTACAAGGCCATGCGCAACGCCGTCCAGGGCTTCGTCATCGATCCGTTCGGCGGACACCACTTCGACGTCGTGGACCTGAGCGAGTAGCAACCGCGGGCGGTCGGCGGGAAGGTCGGCCTCCCTTGCCGGGCGTGTGATCATGCCATGATCCGGTTCGTCCTCACCCGCTTCGGCCTGCTCATCCCGACCTTCATCGGGGTGACCTTGTTGACGTTCGCCCTGATCCGGCTCGTTCCCGGCGATCCGATCGAGTTGCTTGTGGGCGAGCGGGCGATCAGCCCCGAGCGGCATGCGATGTACCGGGCTCAACTCGGGCTCGACAAGCCGCTGCCGGTCCAGTACGGCATCTACATATCCGATGTGTTGTCGGGGAACCTCGGGCGCTCGATCGTCACCAAGACGCCGGTCCTCGAGGAGTTCGCCGCGCTCTTCCCGGCGACCATCGAACTCTCCGTCTGCGCCATCGTCTTTGCCATCGTCATCGGCCTGCCGCTCGGCGTGCTGGCCGCGGTGAAGCGAGGTTCGGTGCTCGACTACGCGACCATGGGCGTCTCGCTCACCGGCTATTCCATGCCCATCTTCTGGTGGGCGCTGCTGCTCATCCTGCTGTTCTCCGTGCAGCTCGGCTGGACGCCGGTCTCGGGCCGCATCTCCGTGATGTACTACATCGAGCCCGTGACCGGCTTCATGCTGATCGACACCCTGCTGTCCGATGAGCCGGAGGCCTTCTGGTCGGCGCTTCGCCACCTTGTCCTGCCGGCGATTGCGCTCGGCACCATACCGCTCGCCGTCATTGCCCGGATGACCCGCTCATCGATGCTGGAGGTGCTGGGCGAGGACTACATCCGGACCGCGCGCGCCGAGGGGCTGGCGCCCCTTCGCGTCGTCGGACTGCACGCCCTTCGCAACGCCCTGATCCCGGTGATCACCGTCATCGGCCTGGCGGTGGGGGTGCTGTTCGCGGGCGCGATCCTCACCGAGACCATTTTCTCCTGGCCCGGCGTCGGCAAGTGGCTGGTGGAGTCGGTGCGCCGGCGCGATTATCCCGTGCTGCAAGGGGGCGTCCTTCTGGTCGCCAGCGTCGTGATGGGAGTGAACCTGATCGTCGATCTGCTGTACGGCCTTATCAACCCGCGCATCCGCCACCGGCGCTGAAGCGGCGATGATGACCCGCCCTCCGGAAGGTCCGATGCGCCAACGGCGGGGAGCCGCGAGGATGCGGGCATGAGCGACGGCCGCCCGAGCGAACCGCCGGTTGTCGCCGAGGTCATGGCGGACGGGAAGTTCGGCGCGCCCTCGCCGATGCCAGCGTCGGCCCCGCCTCATCCGCTGGCCGAGTTCTGGGCATACTTCTCCGTCAATCGCGGCCCGGTCATCGGGCTCACCGTCATTGTCATTCTGGTTGTCGTGGCGGTGCTGGCTCCGTGGCTCGCTCCTCATCCGCCGAACGAACAATACCGGGAAGCTTTCCTGGCGCCGCCCTTCTGGGCCACGGGCGGCTCGCTCACCTTTCCTCTCGGCACCGACGACGTCGGCCGCGACATCCTTTCGCGCATCCTCTTCGGCGCCCGCGTCTCGCTCTCCATCGGCTTCCTGGTGGTGGCGCTGGCGCTGACCTCGGGGATCGCGCTGGGCCTCGTCGCCGGCTTCTTCCGCGGGCCGATCGAGATCGCGATCATGCGGCTGATGGACGTCATGCTGGCGTTGCCGAGCCTTCTGCTCGCCATCGTCATCGTCGCGATCCTGGGCCCCAGCCTGATCAACGCGGCGATGGCGGTGGTGATCGTCCAGTTGCCCCACTTCGTCCGGCTCGCGCGCGCCGCGGTCATAACCGAAATGTCCCGGGACTACGTCACCGCCAGCCGCGTCAGCGGCGCCGGCCCGCTCCGGCTGATGCTGATCACGATACTGCCCAACTGCATGGCGCCGCTGATCGTCCAGGCGACGCTGGGCTTTTCCACTGCGGTGCTCGACCTGGCCGCGCTCGGCTTCCTCGGCATGGGCGCGCAGCCGCCGACACCCGAGTGGGGAACGATGCTCGCCAACGCGTTGCAGTTCATCCAGCGCGCATGGTGGGTGGTAACCTTCCCCGGTCTCGCCATCCTCGTCACCGTGCTTGCCTTCAATCTGCTGGGTGATGGGTTGCGCGACGCCCTCGATCCGAAGTTGAAGCGCTGATGCCTCTGCTGGACATCCAAAACCTGGCGGTCGAGTTTGGCGCCGAAGGCTCTTCCTTCCGCGCCGTCGACGGGGTCGATCTCGCCGTCGACGAAGGCGAGGTCGTCGGTATCGTCGGGGAGTCCGGATCCGGCAAGAGCGTCAGCATGCTGGCGCTGATGGGCCTGATCGGCTACCCGGGGCGGGTGAGTGCGGAACGCCTGCGCTTTGCCGGCACCGATGTTCTCGGCCTTTCGGCATCGGCGCGCCGGCGACTGATCGGCAAGGATCTGTCCATGGTCTTCCAGGAGCCCATGACCAGCCTCAACCCCTGTTTCACCGTGGGCTTCCAGATCGCCGAGACCTTGCAGGTGCACGAGGGCGGCAGCCGTGCCAGCCGGCGCAGGCGCACCGTCGATCTGTTCGACCAGGTCGGCATTCCGGCTCCCGCCTCGCGCGTCGACGCCTTCCCCCACCAGATGTCCGGGGGCATGAACCAGCGGGTGATGATCGCCATGGCGATCGCCTGCAATCCCCGGCTGCTCATCGCCGATGAGCCGACGACAGCGCTCGACGTGACGATCCAGGCGCAGATCCTCAATCTGTTGCTGGGCCTGCAGCGTGACCGGGGCATGGCGCTGATGCTGATCACCCACGACATGGGCGTCATCGCCGAGACCGTGAAGCGGGTGGTCGTCATGTACGCCGGGCAGATCATGGAGGAGCGCTCCGTCGATGCGCTCTTCAACGCCCCTCGCCATCCCTACACCGCCGCTCTGCTCGACGCTCTGCCCGAACGCGCGATCGGCAAGAGACGGTTGCCGACGATACCCGGCGTTGTGCCGGGCCAATACGATCGACCGGGCGGCTGCCTGTTCAACCCGCGCTGCGCCTACGCCACCGACCGCTGCCGGGTGGAGCAGCCGCATCTGGAGGACGATCGGGGCGGCAAGGTGCGATGCTTCTATCCGCTCGAGCGCTCCCAGTCCGCCTCGACCTCCCCTCCCGCGACGGGGCCATGACCATGAACCAGGCGCCAATCGTCGAGGCGGACGGGCTGACGCGGCACTATCAGGTCGGTCGCGGCCTGTTCAAAGGCTCGAGCACGCTGAAGGCTTTGGACGGGGTGTCGTTCACGCTCACGGCCGGCCGCACCTTCGCGGTCGTCGGCGAATCCGGTTGCGGCAAGTCCACCCTCGCCCGTCTGCTCACGCTGATCGAACCGCCGACCGCCGGTTCGCTACGCGTCGACGGGATCCAGGCCGCCCGGCCCGGTCGCGGCGAGCGCCGGCGGCTGCGCCGGACGGTGCAGATGGTGTTCCAGGATCCCTACGGCTCGCTCAACCCCCGCAAGAAGGTCGGCACGATCCTGGAGGAGCCGCTGGTCATCAACACCGACCGGACCAGGAAGCAACGCCAGGAAACGTCGCGCGAGATGATGGCCCTGGTTGGCCTCCGCCCCGAGCACTATCGCCGCTATCCGCACATGTTTTCCGGCGGCCAGCGCCAGCGCATCGCGATCGCGCGGGCGTTGATGCTGCGGCCCCGGGTGGTGGTCGCGGACGAGCCGGTGTCGGCCCTGGATGTCTCCGTTCAGGCGCAGGTCCTGAACCTGATGATGGACCTGCGGGAGCAGATGAACCTGGCCTACGTGTTCATCTCCCACGACCTGTCCGTGGTCCGCCACATCGCCGACGAGCTGCTGGTCATGTATCTCGGTCGCCCGGCCGAGCAGGGGCCGAAGGAAGCGATCTTCACGCACCCGCGCCACCCTTACACGCAGGTGCTGCTCGCGGCTACGCCGAGCGTCGACCCGAGCCGCCGCCAGCAGCGGGTGAGCGTCAAAGGCGAGTTGCCGTCGCCCCTCGATCCCCCGCCCGGCTGCGTCTTCCACCGCCGCTGTCCCTTCGCGCGCGAGCGCTGCGCCGCAGAGGTGCCGGCATTGCGGCCCGTCGACGGCCGCGGGGTCGCCTGTCACTTCGCCGAGGAGATGTAGGCTTGCCTCCGGCTACGGCCTGGCGACGCCCTCGTTCGACCGGGAAAGGTCCATGATCATGCGCGCCGACAGGTAGAGGCGCGGCACGACGCTGGTTGCGTCGGCAAACTCGTCGGGCGAATGCAAGCCGCCGCCGACGATCCCCATCGTCTCGAGCACCGCCGGCGTCTCGCTATCGGGCACGTAGGCGTAGCCGGCGTCGGTGCCGAAGCGCATGGCGATCGCGTCGAGGTCGTGGCCGGTCTGCCGATAGATGTCCTGGGCGCGCTCGGCCAGGGCCATGGAGGCCGGATTCTTCGGCAACGGCGGGCGGCCCTGCTGGATCCGAAACTCCACGGTCGTGTCCGGGATCAGGTGATCCTCGACGATGCCTTGCGCCTCGTTGAGGACGCGGTCGTATTCGCCGATATCCGAGTAGCGCATGTCGCCCTCGGCGGACGCGACTTCCGGGATGATGTTGCGCTTCGCGCCGCCGTGGACAATGGTCCAGTTGACCGTCGTGCCCTTGTCGGCGTCGCCCAGGTCGTTGAGCTGAAGGAGCTGGTGGGCCAGCTCGATAATGGCGTTACGGCCCTCTTCCGGCGCCGAGCCGGCATGGGAGGATCGGCCCTTGACGTCGAGAAACACGTAGTTGATCCCGTTGGTCGCGACGGTCACGGCATCGCTGTCGGGCGGCTCATAGGAGAAAACATAGTCCTGCTGCTTGGCCAACTCGGCGATCTTGTCGCGCGATCCGGTGGAGCCCTTCTCCTCATCGGGGTTGAACAGCACGGTCAGCGTTCCGTACCCGTCGAAATCGAGCGCCTTCAGGATCGCCAAGGCATGGACGATGGTGGCGAGCCCACCCTTGGCGTCGGCGACGCCCGGCCCATAAGCCCTGTCGTTTTCCACCCGGAACGGTCGCGCGGCCGCTTCGCCTTCGCCAAAGACCGTGTCGTAATGGACCATGAGCAGGAAGTTCCTGTCGCCGCTGCCCTTCAAGGTCGCGACGATGTTGTTGCCGGCCACCCCGGCGGCCGCGGGTTCGACCGCGACGTCGGCGCCGAGCGCCTTCAGCCGATCGACCAGGATGCCCTCGACATGCGCAAGGCCCTCCTTGTCGCCTGTTCCGGTGTCGATATCGACAAGCTGCTGCCAGGTTTCCATGAACGCGGGGCGCTCGGCCTCGGCCTGCTTAAGAATCGGATCGGCGGCGGCGACCGGCCCCACAGGGGCAAAGCCGCACAACGCCAGAACCGCGACGATGAAATGCGATGTCCTGGACATGAAGACGATCCCTCCGCTGCCGCCCGTACGGCGGGCGACCTGTTTGTTGCGCAGATTGCGCGGCGCGAGCGTGCCAGAGCATATCCACGCTTCCGCGCCGCCATGACCATCAACGCGGCATTGCCGCCTCGGTTCCTGGGCGAAGAGGCGAATGCGCCGCAATCGCGCGTCTGGGGGCGGGACTGGTCGCGCCCGGGAGCAGGCGTCTCGGCGCAGAGACTAGGACGTGGCAGCGATGCAGCGGTAGGTGATCGCGGACGCCAGGAGCATCGGGCAGACGCCGAACCCGAAGTCGGGCTTCTGTGCAGTCTTGCCGAACTTCCGACACTCTCGATCGGCCAGGGAAGCGACGCGCTCGTCGTCAGCGGCGAACGGCTTCGCACACACGGTGACCGAGGTGCGATCGGAAAGCGGCTTCCTGAAATCGGGCGACGAGCGGTCGAATTCGCGCGGCGTGAACACGTATGGCTCCGGATACTGGCAGGCGGACGCGGCGAAGCCGATCGTAAGGCAGAACCACGCCGCGAATTTCGGATTAGCCATTGTCAGCCCCGCAAAGCGTCCCCGCGCTTTACTTGTGCGTCGGGCGCTGCGCCCGCATCATAGCGGTGCCCGCGTTCGCAAAAAAGGATCCTGCATTGGCGCCAGCTCCCATCGCCGGCACCGTCCGCCAACCCGATCGCCCGCGCGCCGCGAACGCGGTCTCGCAAGAACGCCGGGCGTCATCCAGGAGTCGCACAGGTTTGTCCGAAGATGCTTGATCGCCCCGTTTCGATGCACTCGGCCACGCGCCTCGATCCGGTCGTCTCCCCCCTCCTCGGCCAGGTCTTCTTCCGGCCGTGGTGGGACGCGCTCGGCGTGCCGCTCGTCACGGGCATGTACTTTCCCCTGTCGCGGGCGTGGGCGGCGGCGGCGGCGGCGGATGGCGATGTCGAACGCTTCGCCAGCAGCGTCGGCCTCCCCGCCGACAGCGCAAGGCTTGGCGGGCGCGTTCGCGCTCTCGCCCCGCTGGCGCGGCGCTACGCGCGGGCCGAGGAAATCTGGCAGGACGCGTTTTTCGATGCCGGCGTGCCGTCGGCGGAACTCGGGCCCATCGCCCGCCGCCGTGACCGCAACGCCTTCCGCTTCATGATGGCCAGGAGAAGCTTCATACCCTGGTTGCGCCGCCTGCCGGCCGTGCACTGGGACATTGCCGGAGTGGACAGGGTCTGGGCCGGGCGCGGCGCGGAGGCGCGAGGCGAGCGTCCCGCCTACCCGGCGCCGCCCTATCCCGACGTGGCGGTCTCGGCCGCAATAGCCAAGGATGACACCCGGCAGTATTGGCTGCGTTACCCTTCGCCGGTCCTCGCCGACCAGGCCTGGGCCCATGTATACGAGCCCGCCGCGGCGTCAGCGTCGACGACGATGATTTTTCTCCATGGCATCGCCGTCGACGGCGACATGTGGCCCGAGCCCGGCGATACGTTCGGCAAGTTGCTGGAACGGAACATCCGGGTCATCCGGCCGACCGGGCCGTGGCATGGACGGCGGATGACCCGCGGCTACTACGGCGGCGAGCCGATCATCGGCCACGGGATGGAGGGGATGCTCGCCGCCTTTCAGGCTTGGCTCGCCGAGGTCGCCGTTCTGATCAGGTGGGCGCGAGAACGCGGCAGCCGAACCGTCGTGCTGAGCGGCGTGTCGCTCGGCTCACTGACTTCGCAAATGGTTGCCACCGCCGCTCACGACTGGCCGGCCGAGATGCGGCCGGATGCCCTTTTCCTGGTTGCGACGTCCGGCTCGTTGATGAAGGTCGCTCTCGACGGCAGCCTCGCCCGTGCCCTCGACGTCCCGCGCCGGTTGGCGGCAGCAGGCTGGACCCCCGAGACCATGGCGCCGTTCTTGCCGCTCTTGGAGCCGCACGGCCCCGCCGCCGTCGATCCCAGGCGCATCGTCATGGTTCTTGGCAAAGCCGACACGCTGACGCCGTACGCCGAGGGGAGCGCACTGGCGCGGCGCTGGAAGGTGCCGGAAGGCAACGTCTTCATCCGCCACCAGGGTCATTTTTCGGTGGCATTGGGTCTGCTGTGCGATCCGCGGCCGATCGATCGCCTGCTTGCAATCGTCGCCGAGGCCGGCTAACGCGCTGCAGCGCCGCAGCTACTGCATAAACCGCCAGACCGTTCGCCGCAGCCGCGGGCTGACGCCGACCACGAGGCCGGCGCAGAGCGCGGTAAGGGCAGCGCCTTTCGCATGGGACCTCAACAGGCGCCGCCCGTCGCTGGCGAGCCTCATGCCGAGGTCGACGGCCTCCGCTTCCAAGCCGCCCGACGCTTCCCCGGGGATCTCGGCGGCATAGGCCATGCCGTCACTGGGTCGGCGGACGAGCGGTCGTCGGCGCGGCCGGCTGCTCCGACGCGCGATGAGCAACAGGATCAGCGCGACCATGAAGGCCGAAAAGCCCACGGCCAGCGCCGCCATCGGCGGCTCGATGAAGCGCAACAGACCCAGGTAGAACGCCGCGAGCAGGAAGCCGAAGCCCGCCAGCATGACGATCGCCGCCAGCACCATCAGGGCGATGCTGGTCGCAAGTCTGGTGATGATCTCGTTCATGCCGCGCAGGGGGCCGCTCTTCGTTGCCGTCGGTCAGCGCCGGCTGAAGAGGGCGCCGAGGACGAGGCCGACCAGGAAGGCCCCGATGATACTGATCAGCGGCCGATCTTCGATCTGATGACTGACGTCGTCCGCTGTCTGGTTCACCCGTTTGCGCGCCCGCTCGGCCGTCTCACGGACCCGGTCGGTCGCCTGATCGCCCAGCGTCCCGCCGAGGTCACGCAGCGACCGTGTGGTCGACGCAAGGTCGCTGCGCAGCTTCTCAACTTCCATCTTCAGAGCCTCCACGTCCTTGTTTCTCTGCTCTTCGCGGACGTCCGTTGCCATCTGCCCTCTCCTCCTCATAGAGCCGCTTCGCCGATCCGAAGCTTGCGAACCTGCAGAACGTGCACGCTGAACAACGTAGCGCTATCCGTGAAAACGGCAAGGGAGCGGTAGCCGGCGGCGCACGCCAAGTCGCGAAACTCCTCGACCAAGTACTTGTAGGAATTCTCGGTGTGAATGCTCTCGCCGGCCGCGAAGGTAAAGGGTTGATCGTCGACACAGACCCTTTGCTCGCCGCTGCTGACGAGGTGCATCTCCACTCTGCCCTCGTCGGCGTTGTAGACGGCGCGATGCCTGAAGGCGTCAAGGTCGAACGTCGCGCCCAGTTCCCGATTGGCACGGGCGAGGAGATTGAGGTTGAACGCCGCGGTCACGCCGGCTGAATCGTCGTACGCCGCCTGCAGCGTCTGAGGGTCCTTCTTCAGGTCGACGCCGATGATCAGGTGCCCGCCGAGGCCGATGTGCCGTGACCAGCCGGAAAGCAAGGACACGGCGGCCTCGGGCGTGAAGTTGCCGATCGTGGAGCCGGGGAAGAAGATGAGCCGCGACTTCGCGGGCAGCGCCGGCATGGAGAAGGCTTTGGCGAAGTCGCTCCACACCGGGATGACGGTGAGCTGCGGATACTGCCGCGCCAGCGCCCTGGCCGAGGCAATGAGATGCTCGCGCGAAATGTCCACCGGGACGTAGGCGCAGGGCGTCTTCAGCGCGTCGAGCAGAGGCTTGACCTTCCGACTGGAGCCGCTGCCCATCTCGATCACCGCGGTCTCGGACGGCAACATCCGCCCGATCTCGCCGCAGCAGGCCTCGAGGATCCCGATTTCGGTCCGCGTCGGGTAATACTCGTCGAGGGTGCAGATCCGGTCGAACAGCGCCGACCCGCGCTCGTCGTAGAAGTAGCGGCTTGGGATCGCCTTTTGCGGCCGCGACAGACCGTCGAGCACGGCCGCGCGGAAGTCTCTCCTGCTCCCGTCGCCAGGCGTCACGACCGGGCCGTCTCCGGCTTGGGCTTGTCCGCCCATCCTCGCTTCCATCAGTGCGATGCCCCTGCCCTCCCCGAAAAGGTTCGCATCCCCGCCCGCAACGGTTCTGGCAGCATCGGTTCAGACATCCTGGGCGAGCCTCACGCCGCTGAACTGCCAGCGCTGGTGCGGATAAAAGAAGTTCCGGTAGCTCGGCCGGACGTGGCCGTCGGGCGTCGCGCAGGACCCTCCGCGCAGAACCATCTGGTTGCACATGAACTTGCCGTTGTACTCGCCGACAGCCCCGGCTGCGGGACGAAATCCCGGATAGGGCGCGTAGCTGCTCGCCGTCCATTCCCAGACGTCGCCGAACATCTGCCGCAACACGGTCGGAGCCGCGCCAACATCATCCCGATCGTCGGCGTACGGTCTGAAGCGACCGGTGCCCAGGGTGTTGCCCGAGCGATCGAGAGCCGATGCGGCGACCTCCCACTCGGCCTCGCTCGG
>JAEULH010000030.1 GCA_016793925.1 Rhodospirillales bacterium
ACAATGCAGACATCCTCCTCGCCCCGGCCAATTATGCCGAGGGTCGCGGCCCGCGATGGCCCCCGGGCGTGTTACCGCCCCAGGCTGGGCGTCGGGACTTCCACGTCCACTCAAGCACCGTCATTGTCCATCAGCACGTAGATCCCGACGCCGATTACGGTGAGGACGATCCGGAAAGAGGTATCCTGCGCGTTCCACGTACTGGATTGCCACATCACGAACCATTCGCTCCCGACGCCGAGAAAGCCGATGAACCAAAGCGCGAAACCAAGCGCGACACCGACAGCGGTCCAGGCCTTGGCCCTGCGAAAGGCTTCGGCACCCGCCGTGAGCGAGGCCGTCATGGCGACCGTAGCGATGAGAAAAGCGAGGCCGACCAGGCCTTCGGTGACAATGATGATGGCGAAGGCGGCCGTATGAAGAGCTGGATCAGTGACCGCACGTCCCTTGAGGGTGGTTTCGGCAAATACCGTGTCCATCGCCAGTACGTGCTGGACGAACGTCAAGTTGCTGTCGTAGTCGAGAATATTGCCGAGCGTCACGAGCAGCGCCCAGAAGGCGAGACCGCCGGTCATGATTGCCTTCGAGAGCCGGATAGCCATCAGACCGAAGCTCATGGCGGAACCTTCCTGAATATCCTTGCTCGCGAGCCGGGTGCGGACGCGGCGCTGTTCCAGTTCGACCGCGCCGGAACCTGCTGCGGCGGTTTCTCGCCCACCAGAGGGCAGCCGTAACCGGCCGCTCGTCGATGACTTTTCCGACCCGTCGGGCGCCCGATCCGCGAGCGTCCCGTGCCGCCAATGATGGTGTCGATTAGCCTCTGCAGTCAGGCGGCTCTCTCTTCTCCTCCCGCGCCGGCGAGCGGGTGCCGTGGATGCGTTCGACGGCCTCGCGGAAAGCCGGCTGCTTGACGATCACGTCTGCGTAGGCTTGGCGCGAGGCGCTGGCCGGCCAGCACGTCCGCCGGATAGTGGACGCCGGCAATGACCCGGCCATAGCCAATCTGGTGGGCAAGGTCCAACAGGGCGTCCCGCCGTTCCGGGAAGATCTCGCCGAGAAGTCGAGCATAGACGATGGCGCGGGTGGCGTGGCCGCTGGGGTACGAGGCGACCGGCCGTGCGTCCCCCACCGGGTGAACGTCCTTATCCAAGACGAACGGCCGGGGCAAGTCGTAGTCGGCCTTGATCGCGTCGTACGCGGCGCGCACATCGTCGATCGCGGCATCGATCGTGCGTTTGAGCTCGATACCATCCACCTCGACCAGCGTCCCGCCGAGAAGCGGGGCGAACCGCTCGACGTCGAGCGTCTTGCGAACGAATTCGACCTGCTCCGGCGTGCGGGTGCGCTGCAGCCACAGCACCACTGCCATCTCCTCTTCAAATTCCGCGGAGCCTACGGCGGGGGGCGGCGGTACCACGCTGGCCACATCGACACTGCCAGCCGGCAGGAAGTGGAGCGGCTCGGCTTCGCGGGCGTGCAGGGGTGCTGGAAGTAACAGAAGCACCAGGACGAAGATCGGAAAATGCGGTGCAAATCGTCTGGTTAACATCCTGGTTGACATCGACGCTCCTCCACGCCTCGATCGGCGTGTCGTCTACGCCGAAATGCCCGCTCGCCAGCCGTCGCTTGAACCGAGGCTGCGGCAACACGGTGGCCAGGACCTTTGCGGACTGTCGCCCTCCAGCAGGCGGTCGCGGTTCTTCGAAAGGCTGGAATGGTCGCACGCCGGGTCATCGACGCCAAGGCCCACATTGGCCAGACCGCAATAGTCATCGGGGACGCGGTCGAACCGCGCCCCCGCAAGTCTTGGTGTCGCTGCTATCTTTTACCGCCAATGGTCGGCGTGATTCTTGTCACGTTAGCCGCTGGTTCCTTTGCCGGCTTTGCCGCCGTTATCGGTTTCATCCTCGCCGGCGCTGCTGTCCCTGAGGCCCGGCGGGTCGATGAAACCGTTGCCGGACAAGCTGTTGTGGGGGCCTCCGAAGTAGCTGTTGGCCCGCTCGAGCAGGGTCGGCTCGTCCTTCAGACCGGCGGTATCCGGCGAAAACCCGGTTCCACCGCGTGCACCGAACAGGAAGCTGAAGTCGGTCCCGACCTGGGTCTGGGCAACGCCGTGGCAGCCTTGGCATCCGCCGACGGAGAAGTTCTGGTTGTCCTGGGCCTCGTCGAGGACGTTGGACTGGTTGCGGGGGTTGGTGAAGTTCGGCGGCGTGGCTCCCGTGTTGAGACCGGCGGCGCCGCGGAACAGTTGGATGCCGGGCTGGCTGCTCTCGATGGCGATGTCGGCGAGGTAGTAGTCGAGCGCCGTTTCGTCGCTGGTCGGTACCCCCTGGACGCCTTTCAGCTTGTAATACTGCCAGACGAAGTTGGTATCGAAACCCGGCAGGCTGGACATCGTGCTCAGAACCTGCGTGTTGACCGCGTCGACGTCGCTGTTGGTGGTGGGCGGCTGGACGACGGGGATCTCCACCGCGGAGCCCACGACATGAGCGCCGGGGATGCTGAGGACGCTGCCGACCGGCAGGTCGATCGTGGTGCCGTTGGGCTGTGCGATCGGGGCATCGACGTCGAAGCCTGCGATCGTCGGATTATCGACGACCGGCGGCTTGCCGGTTCCCGGGTCGATCAGGCCGTTCAGGGTCGAGGTGTCGGAGACCGTATAGATGATCTCCTGATACGTCGGCTGGTAGAAGACGCCCCGGTTGTCGCCGCCGGGCGTCGTCAGGACGTCGGTATGTTCGAACGTCGCAAAGATGAACGCCGGGAAATTCGGCGTTTTCTGAATGATATGCAGGCCGATCAGGGCGTAGGTTTCAACCGTTGCCGCCGGCGCATCGTCTTCGCCGCCGTAGACGATCACATCGTTGGTGTAGTAGCGGTATTGCTCATCCGCGGGTATCGACTCGAGGGGAACCCAGGCGGCCTTCACATGGATGGTGTTGTCCGCCAGCTCGATCGGCGTCTTCAGAGTGTCGAAATTCGCGGTCACGAAGGCGGTTTCGACCTGGTTGACCTTGGCCTCGAACAGGATCTGGAATGGCGTTCCATCCGATCCGGGGAAGAAGATCAGGTTCTGGCCGATCTGTGAGGCTTCGTCCAGGTTGCCGAACGGACAGGACGGCAGGCTGTCGTCCACACACGGGTTGTACGGCTTGGTGGTGCCGGCGGAGTCCGTGACTTTGAAGATGTACGTCGGCGGATCGTTGTAGGTCTGCGGGGGGACAGCGCCGCTGGCGCTGTAGGGAAACAGCTCGGAGCGGTGCTGGTAGGTCTCCCAAACCAGGGGGCCCGCGCCGGTGGACCCGCTGTCCGAAAAGCTGCCGCCCGGCTGGCCTCGGTTCGCGCTGTCGGCCGGCGCGACGAGGGCAATGAACTCCAACCATGCGAACGTCGCCAAATCCTGGTGCGCCGGCCCTTCCGATCCGCTCGGCCGATAGATGTCTGCCGGCGGCACGGGACTCGTCGCGGTCAGATCTTCAACGGTGACTTGTCGGCCGGGTTCGACGTCCTCCCCCGGTTCCGGTTCCGTAACGCGCCAGGCGAGTGCGCTGCCGGTCGTCGCAAGACATGCGACCAGGGCAGCAGCCAAACTGCGTCGCAACATTGATTAACCTCCCCGTTTCAGGTTTTCGTCCGGTGCGGCCGCGGCTGCACGAGCGCAACCTGTTCAAGGCCGCTACCACAGTTTCAACACGTTTCAGGATACTGTCTTAATGCGTGCCAAACCTAGTGAATATTGGAGTCGTGTCCTGACTTTGGCATGCTCAGGAACACTAACTCTTTGTTAATGATGAATATTCTCAGTGTCGAACATTTTTGTTCGGTTGAATATGCCCTTTTGTGCAATGTATAGCGTCCAGGCGAAGGAGCTCCGATCTGCCGTGCGCGAACGGTTCTACCGAGTCCAGAAATTCGGCGGAGCGGATGCCGATCGGGATCTGTAATGTCAAGGGTAACGGGCGTCCGGCGCGTTTGTTGCGCCTCCCGGCAGGCGAGCGGGCAACGCCGAAGCGGCACAAGATCAACAGATATCGACGGGGGAGATCGCGCCTCGGCGCAGATACATGAGGTTTGTCGTATATTTTGCCGGATGAATGTTGCGGTATAATGATGGTCGCGGTGTAAAGCGCTTGTTCGTCGGCTTTTTCATGCAGCGGCCTATCTTCGCCTCGGTCGTTGCCATCATCATCGTGCTGGCCGGCGCGATATCCATGCCGCTTTTGCCGGTCGCCGAATACCCGAACATCGCGCCACCGACCGTCGAGGTCAAAGCCAACTACACCGGCGGAAGTGCCCGCGTCGTCGAGGAAAGCGTGACGACGCCCCTGGAAGAGCAGATCAACGGCGTCGAAGGCATGATGTACATGTCGTCCACGTCATCCGACGACGGCACCTCCGACATCATCGTCACCTTCGAAACCGGGTATGACCTGAATGTGGCCGCCGCGGACGTACAGAACAGGGTGGCACAGGCACAGACTCAGCTACCGGACGCGGTGGTCCGTGCGGGCGTTACCGTCAAGAAGCAGAGCACCGATCGGATCCTCATCATTTCCTTGATGTCGCGCACCGGAGCCTTCGACGACTTGTTCATCAGCAACTTTGCAGACATCCATGTTGCGAATACGCTGAACCGCATTCGCGGCATCGGAAACGTCGAGATCCTGGCCGAGCGCAAGTACGCCATGCGGATCTGGCTCTATCCCGACAAGCTGGCCAGCCTCGGCATCGGCGTGAAGGAAGTCATCGACGCCGTTGCCCAGCAGAACCAGCAGGCCCCCGCCGGCGCGCTGGGTCAGCCTCCCGTGCCCGCCGGTCAACAGCACCAGTTCATGTTGACGGTCGAAGGCCGCCTGTCCGAACCCCGGCAGTTCGAAGACATCATCGTCCGGACGGGCGAGGGCGGCGCCGTGGTGCGATTGCGAGACCTCGGCCGGGTCGAACTCGGCGCCGAGACTTACGATGCCGTCGCGAATGTGGACGGCGTTGCGAGCATTCCGATCGGCGTTTACCGTCTTCCCGGCGCCAACGCGCTCGATCTGTCTCGTGACGTGCGCGCGGCGATGACGCGTCTCTCCTCGCGTTTTCCGGAGGGACTGGAATACGAGATCATCTACGACACCAGTAACTTTACCCGCGAGGCGATCCGCGAGGTTCTGCTCACCCTGGTTCAGGCGATCGGCCTGGTCATGGTCGTAATTCTCGTATTTCTCCGCAGTTGGCGCGCATCCCTGATCCCGGCGATCACCATTCCGGTTTCGCTGGTCGGCACGCTCGCGCTGATGCTGGTCCTCGGCTTCTCGATCAACACGCTGACGCTGTTCGGCCTGGTCCTGGCCGTCGGGCTTGTCGTGGACGATGCCATCATCGTTGTCGAAAACGTCAACCGGCATCTGGAAGCGGGCGAAGCAAGCCCGATGAGCGCGACGCGGACGGCGATGGCGCAAGTCACCGGACCGGTCGTCGCGACATCCCTGGTGCTCATGGCGGTGTTCGTTCCGGCGGCGTTCATGCCGGGCGTGACCGGCGCCCTCTACAACCAGTTTGCCTTGACGATCGCGAGCGCCGTCGCGCTCTCGGCCTTCAACGCCCTGACGTTGACGCCGGCGCTCTGCGTGTTCCTGCTCCGGCGCCCGGAGGGCGGGGCGACTGCCTTCGGGCGGGCCTTCGAGAACGGCTTCGGCCGTCTCACCCGCGCCTATGAGCGGGGCGTCGGCCATGTGATCAGGCATCGGCTGTTGGTGCTTTTCTGTTTCGCGCTTGTGCTGTTCGCCATCTACGCACTCTTCGGACGCGTCCCTGCCAGCTTTATCCCCAGGGAAGATCAGGGATATTTCATCGTCGCGGTTCAGGCGCCCGACGCGACCTCGCTCGACCGAACCGCTGAGATGTCGAACAAGGTGGAAGCGATCCTTCGCGCCATACCCGGCGTCGCCCATGTCATGATGTTCACCGGCTTCGATTTCGTTTCCGGCACCAGGTCTCCCAATGGCGCCATCGCCTTTACGATCCTGAGCCCGTGGCAGGAGCGGACGACGGCGGAGACGCAGATCGACGCCATCATGGCCAAGGCCGACGACAGCCTGTCGCACATACCGGGAGCCACCGTTTTCGCCATCAATCCGCCGGTCGTCCGAGGCCTCTCTTCGATCGGCGGCTTCGATTTCGAGCTGCAGGACTATGCCGGCGGATCGTTCCAGACCCTGGATACGACCGCTCGGACGCTCATCGCCAAGGGCTCGGCCCAACCTCAAATCGGCAAACTGTTCACCGGGTCCTCGGCCGACACACCGGGGTACGCGATCGACCTCGACCGCGACAAAGCCATGTCCCTTGGCGTGAACATCGACGACCTGTTCAAGGCCTTGGAGGTTTTTCTCGGCGGTTACTATGTGAACGACTTCAACAAGTTCGGGCGCGTGTACCGGGTTTACCTGCAATCGGTGGGGGAGGCCCGGGTCAGACCCGAGGACGTCGGCCAGTTGCAGGTGCGCAACGCCGCCGGCCGCATGGTGCCGCTGAGCACGCTGATGCGGGTCGAGCCCGACGCCGGGGCCAGCACCATAAGGCACTACAATCTGTACCGCTCCGTCTCGATTCACGGCCAGGCCACGCCAGGCCACAGCTCCGGCGAGGCGATTTCGGCGATGGAGGCGGCGGCGAGCGAGGTGGTGCCGGACAGCATGGGCTACGAATGGACCGGCAACGCCTACGAGGAGCTGAAATCCGGCAACCTGGCGCCCGTCATCTTCGCTCTTGCCCTCGTCTGCGTCTTCCTCTTCCTGGCCGCCCTGTACGAAAGCTGGATCATGCCGTGGGCGGTCATTCTCGCCGTTCCCCTGGCCATGGTCGGGGCGTTGTCGGCGCAATGGCTGCGTGGGCTGGAGAACGACGTCTATTGCCAGATCGGGATGGTGATGCTGGTCGGCCTGGCCAGCAAGAACGCGATCCTGATCGTCGAGTTTGCCATGCGTCGTCGCGCCGACGGTGCGGAGGTCGAACGCGCGGCCAGGGAAGCGGCCAGCACCCGGTTCAGGCCGATCCTTATGACCGCCTTGGCGTTTATCATTGGCATCCTGCCTTTGCTCATCGCCTCGGGAGCCGGCGCCAATGCGCAGCGGTCGCTCGGCACCGCGGTCTTCGGCGGCATGATCGCGGCAACGGCGCTCAGCCTGATGCTGGTGCCGGTTCTCTATATCGTGCTCGAGCGGGCGCGCGACCGCTGGCGGCGTCCCCCATCGCCGCCCGCAAGAAGCGTCGGCCCATGATCGTAACCTGGCTCGAGGCCAGCTCTTCCCGGCTCGTCGCAACGGGGTCGACGCTGACCGCACAGGCCGTCGCGGTCCTGCCCCTTGGCTCGATCGAGGACCATGGCCCGCATCTGCCGGTCGGCACCGACACCATTCTTGCCGAACGTCTGCTCGACTGCGCCGAACCGGCCCTTGCCGGCACGGCTGTGACCGTGCTGCGGCTTCCCGCCCTGTGGCTGGGGGCTTCGCTGGAGCACGCCGAGCGAGCGGGCACCGTTTCCATCGAGGCCGAGACGTTTGTCGCCAACATCTGCGCCGTCGCTGCGGCTGTCGCCGGTTGCGGCGTGCGCCGGCTCCTGACGCTGAGCGCCCACGGCGGCAACACCGCGGCGCTTTCTGTCGCAGCGCTGAAGGCGAGGCAGGGCCTTGGCCTGCTTGTCGCGCATCCGCACTGGCTCGACTTCGGCATGCCGGAAACGCTGAAGCCGCCGACGCCGGTGCGCGAGGATGTGCATGGCGGCTGGCTCGAAACGGCGCTCATGCTGCACCTGACCCCTCATCTCGTCGCGCCGGATCTGGCCGCCGCCAACCCGCCGCGACGCATGGGTTCCTCTCTCTATCCGTACGGACCCGTGCCCTGGGCCTGGCGTAGCGAGGACCTGGCGCATGGCGGCTGGTCCGGACGGCCGGACCTGGCGACCGCGGAGATCGGACGCCGCCTGTCCGAGCACATCGTGTCCGGCATCGTCCAGCTCGTCCGCGATCTTGCGGCGGCGCCTTGGCCATAGGCCGCAAGCGCGGCGCGCGCGGATCACTCCGGCTTGAGAGGGTTTGGCAAGGTCTCCTTGGCGAAAGCCTCGAGCATGCCTCCCAACGCATGACGGGCGCGACTGGCCTTCGTCGCCAGATAGCGGGCGTTGTGCGGGTTGATCGTGCCCAGAAGCGGTGCGGAGCCGACCACCTCAAGGTCATGCCCGGCGAGCCCTTCCAGCTTGGCCGGGTTGTTGGTGAGGAGAAGCACCCGCCGGTAGCCGAGAAGCGTCAGCATGCGGGCGGCGATGGCGTAGCGGCGCTCGTCGGGTTCGTAGCCGAGCGCGGCATCCGCATCGACCGTGTCGTGGTCGTTCTCTTGCAGACGATACGCGCGCATCTTGTTGCGCAGTCCGATGCCGCGGCCTTCCTGATCCAGGTAGAGCAGCACGCCGCCGCCTGCGGCGGCGATGTGGCGGACGGCGGCACGAAGCTGTCCGCCGCAGTCGCATCGCAAGCTGCCGAAGAGATCGCCGGACAGACACGCCGAGTGGATCCGCACCGGCACGGGCGCCGTGGCGTCCGGGGCGCCGATGAGCAAAGCCAGTTGATCCCTCAGCCCGTCGCTGCCGTCGAACAGGACGAACTCCGCCACCTCGCTTTCGACAAGGGGAACATGGGTGCGGGTGACGATGCGGATATTGCGCGCGATCGTGTCATGGTGGCGGAGAACCGAGACGGCGTCCGTTTCGACGAGGTGGCCGACATCCATGCCCGCGGGCACTTCCGTGGTGATCGCTGCCGGGAGCAGTTGAGCCAGCTTCAGCAGGTGGAGGCCGGCGGCGTCTTCGGCCGATGCGAGGCGGCCGCCGCAGCCGAGGTCGGCTGTCGGCGCGAAGACCGCGTCGAAGAGCTGCTCGCGGCTCCGCCCGGCGATGTCGAAGCGTCGGGGTTCGGCGACGTCGATGCCGAGGTACCGCAGCCGCGCCGCCGGCAGCACGAGCCCGACATCCGGCTGCAGCCAGGCCGCAGCAAGGCGCTCCGCGCACACGGTTTCAGCCGCCATGACCAGGGTCTTCCGGCCGCCCCCGCGCAGGAGCACGGGGCCGCCGTTGCGCATCTCGCCTATCGCCCGCTCGACCGGGTCGACCCGATCGCGTCCGCAAAGGCTTGCCCAGGTACAGGCTCGTGCTTCATCGTGGCCGACGCCGGACGGCGGCGCCGGCCCGACGGCCTTTCGCTCATCCGATCGCGGAGGCACGATGATCGACCTTCGACTGCGTCGTGAGTTGATGCATACGGATGGCGCGGCCTGGCGCCGGATTCTGGGTGCGCTGGAGAAAGGCCTGCCGCTGCCGGACAGCCCGCCGACGTGCCTGGAGCAGGTCTTCGCGCCCCTTCTGGCCAGCACCGCCGCGACGCCGTATGTGATCGGACAGGCCGGCCAGTCGCTGGACGGCCGCATCGCCACGCTCAGCGGCCATTCCCATTACGTCAACGGACCGTCGGCCCGCCGGCACCTCCACAGGCTGCGGGCGTGGGCCGACGCCGTCGTCGTCGGCATCGGCACGATCCTGCACGACGACCCTGAGCTCACCGTCCGCCACGTTCAGGGGCCGTCGCCCGCGCGCGTCGTCATCGACCCCGGCGGCCGCCTGCCGCCGGGCGCCCGGGTTCTGCGCGATGACGGCGTGCGGCGCATCGTCTTGCGGGCAGCCGAAAAGGGGGCCCGAGGCTGCACCGATTACGGCGCGGAAACCGTCGCCGTGCCCACCGATCCGTGTGGCCTGATCGTCACGAGCGTCGTCGAGGCGCTCGGACGACAAGGTTTCAGGCGGATCCTCGTCGAAGGTGGGGCGAACACATTGTCCAGGTTCCTGGCCGCGGGCGCCATCCATCGCCTTCATATCCTGGTCGCGCCACTGCTGATCGGTTCCGGTCTACCCGTCGTCGCCTTGCCCGCTGTCCAGTCCCTGAATGAGGCTATGCGGCCTGAAATGCGGACTTATGCCTTTGACGATGGGGACGTCTTGTTCGACTGCGACTTTACCCACATCAAGACCAGCCTAGCCAATCGGCGCGCCGATTTGTAGCGGAAATGGGCATGCCCGGCACAACACTGGAAATGTCCAGCCTGACCGTGGCCCAAATGAAGGCTTTCATCATCCCGCAGCGTGCCCGGTGGTCTGACAGAACGGGATACGGACGGGGATATCCATTTCGGTTTCCGGCGCCGATCGAGGGGGTCGAGCGCGGCCTGAATGACATGAAGGCCGGTGGGCTCATCCGGCGCAGACGGCTGACGGGGCGCATGTCTTCCCGTCGGCGCGCGAAGCAGCTTTGTTGAACCACCGGCGCGGGCGCACCTGCGTCCGCCACAGGGTCACCGCGATGAGCAGGGCGGCGAGGTTGCAGGCGATCAGCATCGCCGCCACCGCCGGCCATCCGCCCGCGTGCCACGCCGCGCCGGGCCCAACGGCGCCGATGCTGCCGCCGATGTAGTAGAAGCTCGTGTAGATGCCGATCGCAGAGGACCGCGCCCCCGGCGCCGCCCCGGCCACGAAGCTGGTCGCGGCGGACTGGCTGAGGAAGGTGCCGGCCGAGGCGAACGCCAGGCCCGCGACGATCATCCACAGCGACTGCACGAGCGTCAGGCCCGCCCCGACGATGAACAGCGCGGCGCCCGTCGACAGCGGCACCCTCTCCTGGAAGCCGCGCAGCCACCGCCCGGCGAGCGGCGTGCTCACCATGCCGAGCAGGTAGACGGCGGAGATCGAGGCGAGCAGTCCCGGCCGAAGCCCGTAGGGCGGGCCCGCCAGCAGCAAGCTCACGTACGTAAAGAGCGCGACCTGCGCGAACAGGATGAGCGCGCCGACGACGCAGGCGGCGAGCATGTGCGGCTTGCGCAGGTGCGTGAGCACCGCCGCCAGCGCCGTGCGGAGGCCGCTGCTGGCAACGAACGCCCGCTCGCGCGGCAGCATCCGGAGCAGGGCAAGGCCGATCACAAGGTTCACCGCACCGAGACTGACGAACGCCAGGCGCCAGCCCAGGGCATCCGTCACGACGCCGGTCAGAAAGCGACCGGAAAAGCCGCCGGCGACGGCGCCCGCCATGTAGAGGGCCGTAACGGCGCGCGCCTCGCCCGTTTCCCATTCCTCGCCGATGTAGGCGATCGTCACGCAGAAAATCAGCGGCATCAGCACGCCTGCCGCCGCCCGCCAGACCAGCAACTCGGTAAACGTCGTGGCCATTGCAGCCAGGATCGTCGGGACGACGATTGCCAGCGAGCCGATGACGATCAGTCGCTTGCGACCGCACGCGTCTGCCAGCGACCCGGCGAAAGGGCCGATCAGGGCGACGGCGAGCGTCGTCACGGTGATCACCCAGCCGGCCTGATGCGCGCTCACGCCGAACTCGGCGGCGAGCTGCGGCAAAATCGCCTGGGGGGCGTAGAGATCGAAAAAGGCCGCGGCACCGGCGAGCATGACGCCGAGGCTGCGGCGGTCGGTGGTCATGGCTGTCGTCATGGGTATCCTCGCGGGCCGCCTTGTCGAGAATAGAAGTGGCGGCTGCCCTGGTGAGCGTCCAATATATCGACAAGCCGATTTTGATATCGAATACGTTTCAGAGATGTTGGAACTGCGCCAGCTCCGCTACTTTCTCGCCGTCGCCGAAGAGCTGCACTTCGGCCGCGCTGCCGCGCGCCTGGGCATGGCTCAGCCACCGCTGTCGCAACAGATCCGCAAGCTGGAGGAGACGTTGGGCGTGGCCCTGTTCTGGCGCAGCAAGCGACACGTCGAGCTGAGCGAGGCCGGCCGCGTGCTGCAGGCCGAGGCGAGGCGAGTGCTGGCCCAGGCCGAACAGGCGGCGCTGGCGGCGCAGCGGGCGGGGCGGGGCGAAGCGGGCAACCTGCGCATTGGCTACACCAGCACCTGCGCCTTCACCCCGGTCGTGCTCGACGTGCTTCGCCGCTATCAGGAGGCGCACGCGGGCGTCGTCCTCGGTCTGGTCGAGATGCCCACGGCCGAGCAGCTCCGCGCGCTGCTCGACGGCCGGATCGACGCGGCCTTCATTCGCTCGCCAATGAGCGACCCCGAACGACACTACGACGTGCTCACGCTGCTGCAGGAGCCGCTCGTCGTCGCCCTGCCGGCGTCCCATCGGCACGCCGCGGCAACGGCGATTGCGCTGGCCGATCTGCGCGCCGAGCCGTTCATCCTGTTTCCCCGCGCCGTCGGCGCCGGGCTGTTCAACGACATCATCGCCGCCTGCCGGGCCGCCGGCTTCGATCCGAACATCGTGCAGGAGGCGCCGCAGTTCACCTCGATCATCGGCCTGGTCTCGGCCGGGCTGGGGCTGTCGCTCGTACCCGAGGGCTTGCAGCAGTTGCGCCTCGACGCGGTGGTCTACCGGCCTCTGATGGGCACGCCCCTGATCGCCCCCGTCGCGCTCGTCGCCCGCCGCCGCACGCCGTCTGCGGCCGTTTCCGCACTCCTGCGCACGGCCCGCGCGTTGGCCGGCCAGCCGCACCGGTGACTGCGCCGAATCGCGCCGGGGTCGGTGCCGGGCAGCCGAGGGCATCGTTTGCCTGAGTGCGGGAGCGCGCCGTTACCGGCTCACCGGGGCCGGGAGCCGAAGCTCGGCGGCCTCGGCATGACGGCCGAGCCGGTCGAGGAGGCGGGCGCAGTTCTCTCGGGCCTGCATCTGGTGCGGATGGTCCGGCGGCAGGGCCTTCTTTAGGATTGCGACTGCGCGCTGGTACAGCGGCTCGGCCTCGGCGTAGCGACCCTGGGCATCGTAGAGCCCGGCCAGGTTGTTGAGGCTGGAGGCCACGTCCGGGTGCTTGGGGCCGAGGACCGTCTCCCGGATCTCCAGGGCGCGCTGGTACAGCGGCTCGGCCTCGGCGTAGCGACCCTGGTTATCGTAGAGCACGGCCAGGTTGTTGAGGCTGGTGGCCACGTCCGGGTGCCCGGGGCCGAGAACCGTCTCCCGGATCTTCAGGGCGCGCCGATGCAGCGGCTCGGCCTCGGCGTAGCGACCCTGGTTATGGTAGAGCACGGCCAGGTTGTTGAGGCTTAAGGCCACGTCCGGGTGCTCGGGGCCGAGGACCGTCTCCCGGATTGTCAGGGCGCGCTGGCAGAGCGGCCCGGCCTCGGCGTAGCGACCCTGGCCATGGTAGAGCAAGGCCAGGTTGTTGAGGCTTGAAGCCACGTTCGGGTGGTCGGGGCCGAGGACCGTCTCCCGGATCTTCAGGGCGCGCTGATGCAGCGGCTCCGCCTCCCCGTAGCGACCCTGGGCACGGTAGAGCTCGGCCAGGTTGTTGAGGCTGGTGGCCACGTCCGGGTGCTCGCGGCCGAGGACCGTCTCCCGGATCTTCAGGGCGCGCCGGTACAGCGGCTCGGCCTCGGCGTAGCGACCCCGGTCATGGTAGAACGTGGCCAGGTTGTTGAGGCTTTGGGCCACGTCCGGGTGGTCGGGGCCGAGGACCGTCTCCCGGATCTTCAGGGCGCGCTGGTACAGCGGCTCAGCCTCGGCGTAGCGACCCCGGTCATGGTAGATCGCGGCCAGGTTGTTGAGGCTTTGGGCCACGTCCGGGTGCTCGGGGCCGAGAACCGTCTCCCGGATCTTAAGGGCGCGCCGGTACAGCGGCTCGGCCTCGGCGTAGCGGCCCTGGGCATAATAGAGCCCAGCAAGATTGTTGAGGCTGTTGGCCACATGCGGGTGCCCGGGGCCGAGGGCCTTCTTCCAGATCTCCTGGGCGCGCTGATACAGCGGCTCAGCCTCGGCGTAGCGACCCCGGTCATGGTAGAACGTGGCCAGGTTGTTGAGGCTGGTGGCCACGTCCGGGTGGTCGCGGCCGAGAACCGTCTCCCGGATTCTCAGGGCGCGCCGGTACAGCGGCTCGGCCTCGGCATACGCAGCACGGACATGGTGATAGCGCGCCGTTGCATTGAGCACCGCTCCGACCGTCTCCAGACCGACCTCGAGGCGTTCGCCGGCCTCGGCCGTCGCGAGCGCGTGCGGGAGAAGAGCCCCCATCGTCGGCCAGTTCGTGTGTTCCCAAGGGTCTGGCAGCACCGCATTGACCAGCCGCAGGGCCGCGCCGGCGCAGGTCTTGGCTGTCGCCGCATGGAGCCTGGCGCGGGTCACGGCCTGGACGAGGCGGTGCACGGACAGGAACTCACCCTCCCGCCGCACCAGGGAGTAGCGGAGCAGCGCGCCGATGGCGGAGTTGAATGCGACCGGGTGCCCGGCCGCTTCGTTCAGCGGCTCCGGCAGGTCGGCAGCCCCCGTTCGGATCGCATCGAGGGGAATGTTGTCGGGGGCGAAAAAGGCGCAGAGGTTCAGCAGCGCCGCGCCGGCCGGCGACTCCGCCGTGACCTTGCCGAACGACACCTCCCACACGGCGGCGACCGTTCGCTCCAGGTCTCGCGGCTCCCGCCACAGCTCCGATCCATACCCTTGCCCAAGGAGATCGGCGTACCCGGTGAGCGTTATTTCCGTCTGCTCGCAGTACGCCGCCGCCTGTTCCAGCGCGAGCGGCAGGTCGCCGAGCGCGTCCGCGACGCGGTCCGCGCCCGGATCCTCGCTGTCCTGGTGCCGCTCCTCCAGGAACCGGATCGACTCCGCCCTGTGCCACCGGTCCAGCGGCACCGTTGTGGCAATGCCGCCCCAGGCCGGGTTGCGCGAGGTGATGAGGACGTGCCCGCCCTGCACCCGGGGTAGTGCCTCGCAAACCACCTTGGGCTCCTCGGCATTGTCGTAGATGAGCAGCCACCGGTCGTGCGTCTCCAGCCACCGCCGCACCGCCGCGATGACGACGGCCTGCTCAGGCGCATCCTTTTCGTCCAGCCGCAGGGCCCGAGCGAGGGCCATGCAATCGACGGCGAGCAGGGCCGGATCTTCCGCCCGCAGCCACCAGCCCACGTCGTAGTCGTCCTTGAAGTGGTAGGCGTATTCCGTCGCCAGGTCGGTCTTGCCGACGCCGCCGAGCCCGTGAACCGCGGCGGTCTGCGTCAGCGCCGTCGCCCTCCCCGCCGTCAGGTTGCGGTGCAGCCGGTCGATCAGCTCTTGCCGACCGGTGAAGTGGGGGTTGCGGCGCGGCAGGTTCCAGACCGCCGGCAAAGCGCCGGGGAAGCGGGGTTCCTCAGGGATCTCGCGCCGGGACGGACCTGCGGAACCCGGAAACGTCGGCTCGCAGGTGGGCTTGGCCCCATCGCGCCTGACGCCCGCGAGCAGCCGATCGCGTGCGGCGTTCCTGTCCTCCAGTCCAAGCAGGTCGATGTAGACGATCTGCGGCAGCAGGCCCGTGAGTTCGCATTCGCGCACCCGGACCGGCAGCAGGAGCCCGAGCCGGCCGGTCGGATCTTTCGCAAACGCAGCCGCCCATTCCGGGGCTGTGAATCTTGATGCCAGGTACGCCGGCGAGAGGACGGCGATCGTGCGCTCCGCCTGCGCCGCGGCCTGCTGCATCTCCAGGACGAAGTTGGACCCCGGCCGAAAATCCCAGGCCTGGAGCACGACGCTGTATTCAGCCTTGTACAGGATCCAGGCGATCCACTCCGCCCACGCCCGGTCGGCGCGGGAGTAGCTGATAAAGAAGTCTTTGCGCCCCCCACCGGCCGTCATTTGCGCCACCCCCTCCGTGAGCGGCATTACAGTAGCAGGAATTCTCCGCCCTCGACAAACCGCGGAAAGTCCTCGCTTTCCGTGGTTGCCCCTTCGTGATCGGAGCCGATGAAATCGCCGCAACCGCGACCGTCAGAACTGTCTCGATGAGCCGCCGGCGAACCCATATGTAGGCGATTGCCTCGGATCATCGCGGCGGGGTGCGAAATGCGCGAGCGGCATGGCCTGAACGCTCCCGGCGAGTGGTATATCGACACCGCGTGCATCGATTGTTCCGCCGCGCGCACGGTGGCGCCGGGACTGATCGTGCACGCCGGCGGTCAGTGCGTCTTCGCCAGGCAACCGGAAACGGCGGAAGAGCTGAGGCTGGCGTGGCGGGCGCACCTGCTTTGCCCGACGGCGTCCGTCAGGACCGAAAGCCCCGCGCATCCGCCGGATCGCGTTTTTCCGGAAGAGATGACGACGAACATCTTCCGGCTCGGCTACAACGCGCGCTCCTCGTGGGGTGCGCACGCGTTCCTGGTCCGGCGCGCGCACGGCAACGTCATGGTCGACGCGCCGCGCTGGACCAGGGCGGTCGTCGAAGCGCTGGAGGCCTCGGGCGGCCTGTCGGACATCCTCCTCACCCACCGCGACGACGTTGCCGACGCCGGTCTCTACGGCCAGCACTTTGGCGCGCGCGTCTGGATTCACGAAGCCGACCGCGCCGCCGCGCCCTATGCCGACCGGATCCTCAGCGGCCGCCAGCCGCTGCCGATCGACGACGACCTGCTCGCCATCCCGGTCCCGGGGCACACCGAGGGCAGCGTGGTCTACCTCTACGACCGGACCTGCCTGTTCACCGGCGATACGCTGGCGTGGAGTTTCGAGCGGAACGACCTCGTTGCGTATCGAGACGTCTGTTGGTGGTCCTGGCCGGAGCAGAGGCGATCGCTGCAACGTCTGCTCGACTACCCGTTCCAGTGGGTCTTCGCCGGGCACGGCGGCAGCATGGTCCTGCCGGCGGCGGCGATGCACGCCCGGCTGGCCGGCCTTGTCGAGCGCATGCACTGAGAGAGCCGGGCAGAGCGGCTGCTGCCGAGCCGACGCCGTCCGCGATCGTCATGGACATCGGCGCAGGGCGCCGGGCGCAGCCGCGGTGTTCACGGCGTCTCCGCGTCGCTCGCCAGGACCACGAGCACCGCTCCGTCCTCGACCTGATCGCCGGGAGCGAAGGGAACGGCGGCGACGGTGCCGTCGCTGGGCGCGGTGATTGCGTGCTCCATCTTCATGGCCTCGAGGACGACGAGGGTCTCGCCCCGGCCGACCCTGTCGCCCGCCGCGACCTGGACGGCGACGATCCGGCCCGGCATCGCCGCACGCAGGCTGCCGGGCGCCGGCTCGCGCAATTCGGCCCGCGCCGCCGGATCCTCGACCGCAAGCGTGTGGCCGCTCCCGTCGGAAAAAACGGTGATCGCCTCGCCGACGCGGATCACCGTTGCGCGCAGGCGGACGCCGTCGATGTCGGCGAGGAGTTCTCCAGTCGCGTCGCATTGACCGCGCGCGACAACCGGCGCGCCGGTTCCGGGAAGTTCGAGCAGCCAACCGCCGTCACGGTAGTGGACGATCGCCTCGACGAGCGCATCGCCGTCTCGAAAGGTAAGCACGTGGTGATTGTCGTCGTTGAGCCGCCAGCCGTCGGTGCGGTGCCACGGCGAACAGGGATCGGCGGATTGCCGGGCCTGCTCGCGGGCCTCGTCCTCCCGGCGGAGCAGGATGTGCAGGCAGGCGAACGCGAGATGGCGCGGCGGGACCCGTCCGGGACCGACGATCAGCGCGTCGCGATGGCGGGCGATGAAGCCGGTGTCGATGTCGCCGGCGGCGAAGGCCGGATGAGCGGAGATGGCGGAGAGGAAGGCGGCATTGGTCACCGGACCGACGATCTGCACCTTCGCCAGCGCCTTGCGCAGCCGACGAAGCGCCGCCGCCCGGTCGTCGTCCCAAACGACCAGCTTGGCGATCAGCGGATCGTAGTCGATGCCGATCGCATCGCCCGCGCGCACGCCGGTCTCGACGCGAAGGTGGGCCGTCTCCGCCGGGAAGCGGACGTGGTGGAGCACGCCGGCCGCCGGCAGGAAGTCTCGCGCCGGATTTTCCGCATAAAGCCGCGCCTCGAAAGCGTGGCCGCCGGCGACGATCTCGTCCTGGCCCAGGGGAAGCCGCTCGCCGGCGGCGACGCGAAGCTGCCATTCGACCAGGTCGAGGCCGGTAATCATTTCCGTGACCGGATGTTCGACCTGCAGCCGGGTGTTCATCTCCATGAAGTAGAAGGCGCCGCCGTCGCCCGCCTCCGCCGCCGCGTTCGCATCGACAAGGAACTCGACCGTCCCGGCGCCCTCGTAGGCGATGGCGCGCGCGGCCTCGATTGCCGCTGCGCCCAGGCGTCGGCGCAACCCCGCGTCCAGCCCGGGGGCAGGCGCCTCCTCGATCACCTTCTGGTAACGGCGCTGCAGCGAGCAGTCGCGTTCGAACAGGTGGACGACGTTGCCGTGGGCGTCGGCGAAGACCTGAACCTCGACGTGGCGGGGGCGGGGGAGGTAGGCCTCGATCAGGAGGCCTTCGTCGGCGAAGGCGGCCCGGGCCTCGCGCCGCGCGCCGCGCACGGCCTCGGCCAGCGCCTCCGGTCTTGCGACGATGCGCATGCCCTTGCCGCCGCCGCCGGCGACCGCCTTGATCAGGACGGGATAGCCGATGTCCCTGGCCGCGCGAGCGAGCGTCGCATCGTCCTGATCGGCGCCGTGGTAGCCCGGAACCACCGGCACGCCGGCCGCCTCCATGATCGCCTTGGCCCGGTCCTTGACGCCCATGGCGCGGATGGCCGGCGCCGGCGCCCCGACGAAGGCGAACCCGGCGGCGCGGCAGGCTTCGGCGAAGTCGGCGTTTTCGGCGAGAAAACCGTACCCCGGGTGAATTGCCTCGGCGCCGGCCGCGGACGCAGCGGCAAGGATGCGCTCGCCGCGAAGGTAGCTTTCCGCCGCGGGCGCCTCCCCGATGCGCCGGGCCTCGTCGGCAAGGGCAACGTGCAGCGCCTCGGTGTCGGCGTCGGAGTAGACGGCGATCGTGCGGATCCCGAGGCGCCGGGCGGTGCGAATGATGCGACAGGCGATCTCGCCGCGGTTGGCGATGAGCAGGGAGTCGAACATCACGGCCTTTTCGCTCGCTTCGACCGGCTTTCGATGAAAGCGGCAATCCGGGCGCGCCCGTCTTCCGATGCCCGCGCCCGCGCGATGCGCTCGGCCGTATCGCGCATCAGGCTGGCGTCGATGGGCCGGCCGGCCACCTCCCGGGTCAGGATCTTCACCTCAGCCATCGCCTGCACGCCGTTGGCGGCGAGCGTCGCCAGCATTCGCCGGCCGGCCGCCTCGAGCCCGTCCGGCTCGACCACGTCGTGGATCAGGCCGATCCGCAGCGCCTCTTCGGCGTCGAAGCTCTCGGCGCTGATGAAGTAGCGCCGCGCCTGCCGCGAGCCGATGGCGGCGAGCACGTGCGGCGAGATCACAGCCGGGATCAGCCCGAGCCGCACTTCGGTCATGGCGAAGACGGCGCTGCGGGCGGCGATGGCGATGTCGCAGGCGGCGACCAGTCCGACGCCGCCCCCGTAGGCGGCGCCGTTGACGAGGGCGAGCGTGGGCTTCGGCAGGCGGTCGAGCGTTTCGAGAAGCTCGGCCAGACGCAGCGCGTCGGCGACATTCTCGGCCTGCGTCGCCTCGCCCATGCGCCGCATCCAGTTGAGATCGGCGCCCGCCGAGAAGCTGCGCCCGCAGCCGCGCACGACCACCGCGCGCACGCGTTCCTCGGCGGCGAACGTCCGCAGCTTCGCGGTCATCTCCGCGATCAGCGCGTCGTCAAAGGCGTTGTGACTGGCGGGGCGGTTCAGGCTCAACCAGCCGGTGCCTTCGTCGTCGACCTCGGCCAGCACCGCCGTGTCTTTGTCGGTCATTTCACAGCCTGCTCGTTCTCGTTAAGCCCCGGGGATCCAGACGGCTCCCGATCTGTCTCCGTGGTTCTCCGCCGGCTCACATCCGGAAAACGCCGAAGCGGGTTTCGGCGAAAGGCGCGTTGAGCGCCGCCGAAATGCCAAGGCCGAGGACCATCCGCGTCTCCGCCGGGTCGATGATGCCGTCGTCCCACAGCCGGGCGCTGGCGTAGTAGGGATGCCCCTGGCTTTCGTACTGTTCGAGGATGGGCCGGCGGAACGCCGCTTCGTCTGCTTCCGGCCAGGCTTCCCCGCGCGCCTCCAGCCCGTCGCGTCGCACGGTCGCCAGCACGCCCGCGGCCTGTTCGCCTCCCATCACCGAGATCCGCGCGTTCGGCCACATCCACAGGAACCGCGGCTGATAGGCGCGCCCGCACATCGAGTAGTTTCCCGCCCCGAACGAGCCGCCGATCAGCACCGTCAGCTTCGGTACCCTGGCGCAGGCGACCGCGGTCACCATCTTCGCGCCGTCCTTGGCGATGCCGCCGGCCTCGGCCTTGGCTCCGACCATGAAGCCGGTGATGTTCTGCAAAAAGATCAGCGGCGTGCCGCGCTGGCAGCACAGCTCGACGAACTGCGTCCCCTTCAACGCCGAGTCCGAGAACAGGATGCCGTTGTTGGCGACGATGCCGACGGGATAGCCGAAAATGTGGGCGAAGGCGCAGACCAGGGTCGCGCCGTAGAGCTGCTTGAACTCGTCGAAAGCGGAGCCGTCGACGATGCGGGCGATCACCTCGCGCACGTCGTACGGTTTGCGCAGGTCGGTTCCGACGATGCCGTAGATTTCGTCGGCGTCGTAGATCGGCTCGCGCGGTTCGCGCAGGCTTAAGCGCGCCGGTTTGACCCGGTTCAGGTTTGCGACGATCCGCCTGGCGATGGCGAGCGCGTGGCCGTCGTCCATGGCGTAGTGGTCGCTCACCCCGGAGACGCGGGCGTGAACCTCGGCACCGCCCAGATCCTCGGCGCTGACCACCTCGCCGGTCGCCGCCTTGACCAGAGGCGGGCCGCCGAGAAAGATCGTCCCCTGCTGGCGGACGATGATGTTCTCGTCGGACATGGCCGGAACGTAGGCGCCGCCGGCGGTGCACGAACCGTGGACGACGGCGATCTGCGGCACTCCGGCCGCCGACATGTTTGCCTGGTTGTAGAAGATCCGGCCGAAGTGGTCGCGATCGGGAAAGACTTCGTCCTGGTGCGGCAGATTGGCGCCGCCGGACTCGACGAGGTAGATGCACGGCAGGTTGTTCTCGAAGGCGATCTCCTGGGCGCGCAGATGCTTTTTGACCGTAAGCGGATAGTAGGTCCCGCCCTTGACGGTCGGGTCGTTGGCGATGACCATGCACTCGGCGCCGGCGATGCGGCCGATGCCGGTGACGATGCCGGCGCCGGGAACCTCGCCCCCGTACATGCCGTGGGCCGCAAGCTGCGACAGCTCGAGGAACGGGGAGCCGACGTCGAGCAGCCGGCGAACCCGCTCGCGGGCCGGAAGGCGCCCGCGTTCGAGATGCTTCGCCCGCGCCCGTTCCCCGCCGCCCTGCTTGATTGCGCCCACCTGGGCGCGAAGGTCGGCGACCAGGGCCGTCATCCGCGCCGCGTTCTCGACGAACGCCGGGGCGCGACGATCAACGACGCTGCGAAAGGCGGTCAAAGGCGTTCACCATCCGTCACGCTCAAGCCATTCCGCAACCATCGGCAAGCGGTCGGCGCCCCAGAATCCCTCGCCGTCGACGATGAAGAAGGGTGAACCGAAGACGCCGCGGGAAACCGCCTCGGCGCTGGCTTCCATCAGCCGCTGCTTCCACTGCGGGCTGGCGATGACGTCCTCGACCCTCTGCGGATTGACGTTCACGCCGGCGGCCACGTCGACGACCACCTCCGGCAGCGAGATGTTGCGGCCCTCGCCGAAGTAGGCGTGATAGATCGCTTTGGCGAATGCCTTGGCGACGCCGGGATCCTCGTTATCCAACCAGTAGAAAACCCGCGCCGCGCCCAGCGTGGCCACCGGAAACGGGTCGGGCTGCACCCACGGCACCCTGTAGTAGCGGCCGAGCCGGGCCCAGTCGTGAACGCAGTAGTCGCCCTTCAGGGGCACGTCCATGAACGGCCGGGCGCCCGTGACCTTGAACGCGGCGCCAAGCATGAACGGCTTCCATATCGTACTCCGGCCGGCCTTGGCGACCGCCACGTCGACCTTGTGGCTGGCGAAGTAGCCGTAGGGTGATGAGAAGTCGAACCAGAACTCGACGAAGCCGGACACCGCAATCTCCTCAAGAAGGCAGCGGCCGCAAGGCGCGGAAAGCGCCGTCTACCATGGGATCTCGCGACCGTCGTAGGCCAGGAAGCGGCCGCTGGTCTCAAGGCTTAGTTCGTCGATGACCTGACGCAGCCCGGCGACACTCTCGAACGGATCGATGGTCGCGCCCGAACCGCCCATGTCGGTGCGGACCCAGCCCGGATGGAGGACGGCGACGGCGATCTTCTTTGCGTTCAGATCGTGGGCGAGGCTTTTCATCGCCGCATTCAGCGCCGCCTTCGACGAGCGGTAGATGTAGGAGCCGCCGGAGCCGTTGTCGGCGATGCTCCCCATCTGGCTGGTGATCGTTACGATTTTCTTCAGCCCGCTCTTGGCGACGCTGTCGGCGAAGACGGCGCTGACCTTGAGCGGCGACATGGTGTTGACCCGCAGCACCTCCGCCCAGGCGGCGTAATCGATGGAGTCGTAGGCGACCACCCGCGGGCCGTAGATCCCGGCGTTGTTGATCAGGAGATCGATGGGCTCGCCGCCGATCTTGCGCGCAAGGGCCTCGACCCGGGCGAAGTCAGTCACGTCCAGCGGATGCACCTGGATTTCGCCCTCCAGCGCATTCAGCTTTTCCGCTTCGTCCGGGCGGCGACAGGTGGCGATGACTTTCCAACCGTCGGCGGCGTACTGCTTGGCGAACTCGAGGCCGATACCGCGGTTGGCACCGGTGATCAGGCAGGTCGGCATGAAACGTGAATCCCTTCGCTCGTGTGATGGTTTTCGGCGATCAGGCGGTCGCCTCGAACAGCTCTCGCCCGATCAACCAGCGGCGGATCTCGCTGGTTCCCGCCCCGATCTCGTAAAGCTTGGCGTCGCGCAGCAGTCGGGCGGTCGCGTACTCGTTGATATAGCCGTTGCCGCCGAGGCACTGGATCGCTTCGAGCGCCATCCAGGTCGCCCGCTCGGAGGCATACAGGATCGCGCCCGCCGCATCCATGCGCGACGTTTCGCCGCGATCGCAGGCGGCGGCGACCGCGTAGACATAGGCCTTGCAGGCGTTGCAGGTGGTGTACATGTCGGCAAGCTTGCCCTGCATGAGCTGAAAGGCGCCGATCGGCTGGCCGAACTGCTCGCGCTCGTGAACGTAGGGAACGACCGCGTCGAGGCACGCCTCCATGATCCCGAGCGGGCCGCCGGCGAGCACCAGTCGCTCGAAATCGAGGCCGCTCATCAGCACCCTGGAGCCGCGGCCGACACCGCCAAGGACGTTCTCCTCGGGCACTGCGCAGTCCTCGAAAACCAGCTCGCACGTGTTGGAGCCGCGCATGCCGAGCTTGTCCAGCTTCTGCGCGCTTGAAAACCCGGAAAACCCACGCTCGACGAGGAAGGCGGTCAGGCCGCGCGGACCCGCGCTCGGATCGGTCTTGGCGTAGACCACGACGATGTCCGCCTCGGGGCCGTTGGTGATCCACATCTTCGAGCCGTTGAGGATGTAGCGGTCGCCGTCCTTGTCCGCGCGCAGACGCATGCTGACGACGTCCGAGCCGGCCCCCGGTTCGCTCATCGCCAGGGCGCCGACGTGCTCGCCGGAGATCAGCCTCGGCAGGTAGCGCGCCCTTTGCGGATCGCTGCCGTTGCGGCGGATCTGGTTGACGCAGAGGTTGGAATGGGCGCCGTAGCTCAGACCGACCGAGGCCGAGGCGCGGCTGATCTCCTCCATGGCGACCACATGGGCGAGATAACCCATGCCGGCGCCGCCCCAGTCCTCTTCGACGGTGATGCCGAGCAGGCCAAGGTCGCCCATCTTGCGCCAGAGGTCGGCCGGGAAGGTGTTGTCTCGATCGATGCTTGCCGCGCGCGGCTCCACCTCCACGGCGGCAAACGCGCGCACCGACTGGCGCAGCATCTCGACCGATTCTTCCAGGCCGAAGCTCAGGCGCGGAAAGCTGTTCCCCATTCGTCCTCCCTGACCCTCTTGTTTTCCTCGACTATACGCCAGCGCGAGGCAGCGACAACCGCCATCGCGACCGAACCGGACTCATATCTTACCAGTCGCCAGGCAGGCGCTTGCAGTTCAGCCTTGAGTTTGGGTTTCAAGGCGCATAAGCGTCGTAGGCAGTCGATACGCGATACCATGCGGTTCAAGCTGTCTGCCGACGGGCGTCGTGAACCGAACATGGTGCGGCGTCGGGCGGGCGAAGGAGGAGGTTTGCGATATGGCGACAACGTCGAGAAGCTTCATGACAGCGGCGGCGATGGCGGTGCTGCTCGCAACAGGCTGCGCCAGCGATGATCAGGGTGCAAGGAAAGCCCAGCCCGAAAGCGCGGGCTTCGTCTGGGCGGGCCAGGGCGAGCCGAGCAATTTCGGCATGGATCAGAACTTCTGCAGCCGGAACGTCGGCGTCACCAGAGCGCCGCTGGGCAGTCAGGGCGTCGAAGGCAGCATCGACGCGATGAGCACGCAGAGGAACACCGCGCTCGGCAGCGACTACGCGGCGAAGCGGCGGTTCTGGCAGTGCATGCAGAGCCGGGGCTGGGAACTGACCGGCGGTTAGCGCGTGCGCGCCCGCCCGCCGGTGCATTCCCGAAAGCGAGCTCGAGACCGACGTCCACACGCTCTTCGGAGGCATGAACCGTGAGCATTGTGAAGGAATTCCGGGAGTTCGCGGTCAAAGGCAATGCCGTCGATCTGGCCGTGGGCCTGATCCTCGGCGCAGCCTTCGGCAAGATCGTCAGTTCGCTGGTCGACGACGTGATCATGCCGCCCATCGGCTACATCCTCGGCAAGGTCGATTTTTCCGACTTCTTTTTGACTTTGACCGGCGAGGACTACGCCTCGTTGCAGGCGGCCAAGGATGCCGGCGCGCCCGTCATCGGCTATGGCATGTTCATCAACACCGTCATCAATTTTCTGATCGTCGCCTTCGCCGTTTTCATGCTGGTCAAGTGGATCAACAGCCTGCGCCGCATGGCGGGAGCCGAAGAAGCTCCGGCCAGCGCGCCGGAACCGCCGCGCCAGGAGGTGCTCCTTGAAGAAATTCGTGATCTTTTGAAGACAAAGTAGCCGATTTTGACATGACGGAGATACGCGAAGACGACGTTGAAGTCGAAAGTTGTGAAACGGCGTTTTCCGGGTACTACCGGGTCGATCGATATCGTCTTCGCCACCGCCTGTTTGCCGGTGGCCGTAGCGGCTCGATGGGCCGCGAGGTGTTCGAGCGCGGTCACGCCGTGGCCGTCCTGCTCTACGATCCGATCCTCGACCGGCTGGTTCTCATCGAGCAGTTCCGCATCGGCGCTTTTGTCGCCGCCGGCGCCGAGGCGCATCTGGATGGCGCTTTTGGACCGTGGCTGTTCGAAATCGTCGCCGGGATCATCGACGAGGGCGAGACGCCGGAGGCGGTCGCCCGGCGAGAGGCCATGGAAGAGGCCGGATGCGTGGTCGGCGAGATGGAGCCGGTCTGCCGCTTCCTGACCAGCCCCGGCGTAACCAGCGAATCGATCACGCTCTTCTGCGGCAGGGTTGACGCCGAAGGCGTCGGCGGGGTTCACGGGCTCGAGGTCGAGCACGAGGACATCCGCGTCTTTACCGTGACAAGCGACGAGGCCTTTCGCTGGCTCGCCGAGGGCCGCTTCGCCAACGCGACGGCGCTGATTGCAATGCAGTGGTTCCGGCTGAACCGCGAAGCCGTGCGCCGCAAGTGGCTCGCGGAATAATCCCGCCGCAGACGGATCCGGCTGACGCTTGTCGTTGACTGGGCGAACGCGATCGATATAGTGCACCGCTTCAGCGCGCGCCTCGCCGTGCGGCGGATCGGTGCGCATTCGAATTTTAATCTGGCATGGTCGTGACGATGTACGCGGTTGTTCGTACCGGTGGGAAAATGTATCGGGTCGCCGAAAAGGATCGGCTGGTCGTCGAGCGGCTGCCGGGCGAGGCGGGCGCGACCGTGACGCTGGGCGACGTGCTGATGATCGTGGACGACGGCGAAGCGCCGAAGATCGGCGGCGACGTCGGTCAGGCGGCGGTCTTCGCCGAGATACTCGGCCACAAGCGCGGCAAGAAGATCCTGGTCTTCAAGAAGAAGCGGCGGAAGAACTATCGGCGCACCCGCGGCCATCGCCAAGCGCTGACGGAATTGCGGATCTCCGGCATCAGCCTCAGCGGTGAGCGGCCGGCCGAGCGGAGCGACGGCCCCGGTATTTCGGCAGGGGCGGAGAGCGCGCCGGAGACGGTGGCGGCTGCGGCGGCTGCGCCGGAAACGGCGAAGGACGAGGAGTAGACGGTATGGCGCACAAGAAGGCAGGCGGCAGTTCGCGCAACGGTCGCGACAGCGCCGGCCGCCGGCTCGGTGTGAAAAAGTTCGGCGGCGAGGCTGTGATCCCCGGCAATATCATCGTTCGCCAGCGCGGCACGCGCTTCCATCCCGGCAACAACGTCGGCATGGGCCGGGATCATACCCTGTTCGCGCTGACGGATGGCCAAGTCGCCTTTCGCAAGAGCAGCGGCGGGCGGACCTTCGTCACGGTTACCGCGCCGGCGACACGACCGGCGTAAGGCCGGCTGGCGATGCCGGCGGTGTCGAAAGTCTGGGCGATCGAGTTCCGCGGGCGGTGATGCATCGCCATGGTCAAATTCCTCGACGAGGCCAAGGTCTACGTCAAAGCCGGTGACGGCGGGAACGGCTGCGTTTCTTTCCGGCGCGAAAAGTATATCGAGTTCGGCGGCCCGGACGGCGGTGACGGCGGCGACGGCGGCAGCGTCATCGTGACCGCCAACGGCGACCTCAACACCCTGATCGATTTTCGCTACCGCCAGCATTTCCGCGCCGAGCGCGGGCGCCATGGCATGGGCGCAGAGCGCACCGGCGCGCGGGGCAGGGACGTGGTTCTCGATGTGCCGGTCGGCACACAGGTTCTCGCCGACGACAAGGCGACCCTGATCGCTGACCTGACCGAGCCCGGGCAGCGCCTCGTTCTCGCCGACGGCGGCAAGGGCGGCGCCGGCAACACCCGGTTCAAATCCTCGACGAATCGTGCGCCGCGCCGCGCCAACCCGGGCGCGCCGGGCGAAGAGGCGTGGCTGTGGCTGCGCCTGAAGCTGATTGCCGACGCCGGCCTCGTCGGTTTGCCCAATGCCGGCAAGTCGACATTTCTCGCCGCGGTGTCGCGGGCCCGGCCGCGCATCGCCGCCTACCCGTTCACCACCCTGCACCCGGCGTTGGGCGTGGTCGAGACGGACGCCAACACCTTCGTTCTTGCCGACATTCCGGGGCTGATCGCAGGGGCCGCCGACGGCGCCGGTCTCGGCACCCGGTTCCTCGGGCATATCGAGCGCTGTCGCGTTCTCCTCCATCTTGTCGACGGGACGGCTGCCGAAGTGGGGCAAGCCTATCGGACGGTTCGCGCCGAGCTTGCCGCCTATGGGGCCGACCTTGCGACGAAGCCTGAGCTTGTCGCCCTCAACAAGATCGATGCGCTGACGCCGGAGGAGCGTGCGACGAAACGCGCCGCGCTGGCCGAGGCCGCAGGTTGTGACGTTCTCGAAATTTCGGGGGTCGGCGGCGACGGCGTCGAGACTGCGCTGCGGCAGTTGTGGCGCACGATCTCGACAGCTCGAGCCGTCGACGAAAAGACGCCGGACACTGCCTGGTCATGAGGTCCGCGTGAGTCCGCACCGGACCTCCACCAGCCTGCAGGCCGGACGTCGCCTGGTCATCAAGATCGGCTCGGCTCTCCTTGTCGACGAGGCCGACGGGGCAATCCGCCGCGATTGGCTCGAGGCCCTGGTCGCCGACGTCGTTGCCTTTCGCGGCGGCGGCCAGGAGGTCCTGATCGTCTCCTCGGGCGCCATCGCCGTGGGTCGCCGACACCTCGGCCTCGGCCGCCGGTCGCTGCATCTCGACGAGAAGCAGGCCGCGGCGGCCACCGGCATGATCCGCCTCGCCCATGCCTACCAGGAGGCGCTCGCCGCGCACGGCGTGACCGTCGCCCAGGTGCTGCTCACGCTCGACGACAGCGAGGATCGCAGGCGCTACATCAACGCGCGCAACACCCTGGCGACGCTGCTCCGCTTCGGCGCGGTGCCCCTGATCAACGAAAACGACACGGTCGCGACGGACGAGATCCGCTTCGGCGACAACGACCGGCTCGCCGCGCGGGTGGCCGCCATGGTCAGCGCCGACACGCTCGTTCTCCTCTCCGATATCGACGGCCTCTACAGCGCCGACCCTCGCAGCGATCCGGCGGCCCGCTTGATCCCCGAGGTTCACGAGATTTCGGCCGAGATCGAGGCGATGGCCGCGGGCGCGGCGGCGGGCTACGGCACCGGCGGGATGGTCACCAAGTTGGCCGCGGCGCGCATCGCCGTGGCCGCCGGCTGCCGGATGGTTATCGCCGATGGCCGCAGGCTGCATCCGCTGGAGCAGATCGATCGCTCGGGGCGACGGACATGGTTTCTCCCCGCGGCGACGCCGCAGGCGGCGCGCAAGCGCTGGATCGCCGGCACCCTCAACCCGGCCGGCAGCATCACCATCGACGCCGGCGCCGTGCGAGCGCTGGCCTCCGGCAAGAGCCTGCTTCCGGCCGGGGTCGTCGCCATCGACGGCGAGTTCGGCAAGGGCGCGGCCATCATCGTCAAATCCGCAGACGGCCGCGAACTCGGACGCGGCCTGAGCGCCTACTCGGCGGCCGACGCGCGTCGCATCATCGGCAAGAAAACCGGTGAAATCGAAATATGCCTCGGCTACCGTGGCCGCGACGAACTGGTTCACCGAGACGATCTCGCTCTAGACCCGGGCAGGCTGGAATGACATTCGTGGATGCGCAGACGGGACGGATGACGGCGGTCGTCGCGCCGGGTTCCGATGTCGCAGCGATGATGCGTGCGATCGGAGCGGCGGCGCGATCGGCGGCCGACCGGCTGGCCGTGGCCGCCAGCGCGGCGAAGGACGCAGCCCTGCGCGAGGCAGCGGCGGCCCTTCGCGATCGGGCCAATGAGATTCTCGCCGCCAACCGGCTCGATTGCGAGGCTCGTCGGCGCAAGGGCGCGAGCCCGGCGATCCTCGATCGGCTTGCGCTCGACCACGCGCGCATCGAGGCCATGGCCCGCGGGCTCGAAGATGTCATGGCGCTGCCCGACCCCGTCGGTCAGGTGATGGCGGCCTGGGACCGCCCGAACGGGTTGCACATCGAGCGCGTGCGCACGCCGCTCGGCGTTATCGGGGTGATCTTCGAGGCGCGGCCCAACGTTACCGCCGACGCCGCCGCGTTGTGCCTCAAGGCCGGCAATGCGTCGATCCTGCGCTGCGGCTCGGAGAGCTTCTCCACCTCCAGCGTCATCATGAACGCGCTGCACGACGGCTTCCGCGCCGCCGGCCTGCCGGGAACGGCGACCCAGCTCGTGCCCACGACCGACCGCGCCGCCGTCGGCGAGATGCTGCGCATGGACGACACCATCGATGTGATCGTCCCCCGCGGCGGCAAATCGCTGATCGAGCGGATCAGCGCCGAGAGCCGGGTGCCGCTGTTCAAGCACCTGACCGGGCTGTGCCATACCTACGTCCATGCCGCCGCCGATCCCGAGATTGCGCGGCGCGTCGTGGTCAACGCGAAGATGCGTCGGCCGGGGATCTGCGGCGCGACCGAGACGCTGCTCGTCGATCGCGCCGCCGCCGGCCGCCTGCTGCCGCCGATCCTCGCCGACCTTCTCGCGGCCGGTTGCGAGGTTCGCGGCGACGGCGAGACGCAGGCGCTCGACGCGCGGATCGTTCCGGCCGCGGCTGCCGACTGGGATACGGAATACCTCGATGCCATCGTCTCGGTCAGGGTCGTCGATGGGCTCGACGAGGCCGTCGCCCACATCAAGGCCCACGGCTCGCAGCATACCGACGCCATCATCAGCGAGGATCCGGCCGCCATCGACGCCTTCTGCCGCCGCCTCGACAGCGCCATCCTCATGGTCAACGCCTCGACGCAGTTCGCCGACGGCGGCGAGTTCGGCATGGGTGCGGAGATCGGCATCGCCACCGGCAAGCTGCATGCGCGCGGCCCCGTCGGGGTCGAGCAACTGACCAGCTTCAAGTACGTCGTGCGCGGCAGCGGGCAGTGCCGCCCGTGAGGCGGCCGGTGGGTCGAATGAGCCTCCGGCGGACGCCGGTCCGGTATACGGGCGCCGGAAGGCGCGGGCGGTGAGCGAATCCGCTTTCTGCGGCGCGCTCGTTCCGGCATGTCCGCCTGGTACGGAACGGTCCCGCCGGCGGCAAATTGCCTCGGCGCGCCGCCTCCCGGCCTCATCCGCAGCCTGCCCACCGATGCCCTGAGCCCCGATGCGCGCGGTCGGACTGCTCGGCGGCTCGTTCAACCCGGCGCACGACGGCCACCGCTACATTTCGCTGCTGGCGCTCAAGCGGCTGCGCCTGAGCGCCGTATGGTGGCTCGTCGCTCCGCAGAACCCGCTCAAGGATGCGGCCGATCTCGCACCCTACGATACGCGCCTGGCGCAGGCGCGCCTTGTGGCCCGGCATCCGCGCATCCGGGTAAGCGCGATCGAGCGCGACATCGGCACGATCTATACCGTCGACACGCTTGAGGTCCTGACCCGCCGCTTCCCGAGGATCCGCTTCGTCTGGATGATCGGCGCCGACAATCTGATTCAGATCTCGACCTGGGAGCGGTGGCAGAGGATTTTCCGGCTCGTTCCCGTTGCGGTCTTCGCCCGGCCGCCCTATGCTTTTAAAGCGCATGCGAGTGTAGCGGCGAGTCGCTTCGCGGCGGCCAGGGTTGACGAGGCGCGGGTGGCGGGACTGCCATGGAGGGCGCCGCCGGCTTGGGCGTTCCTTCATACGAGGCTCCACCCTGCGTCGGCGACGATCATTCGGGCAAAGCGGCGCGTCGATGCGGCCGCGAATGCGTGCGGTGCGGGTGCGCCGCGGGACCACGTACAAAAGGAACCTGGACATACCAGCGACCGATGAAGCGCCTTCTGGCCCGACTTTCACGTCCGGCCCGGGGCCTGATACGCAGGCGAAAGCCCTCCTCTCGGCCGTGACGGCCTCGCTCGACGACAACAAGGCGGAAGACGTCGTCATCATCGACCTCAACGGAAAGACGAGCATCGCCGATTACATGGTCATCGCCTGCGGGACGTCGCAGCGCCATGTCGGGTCGATGACGAACAACCTGCGCGAGCGGCTCAAAGCGCTCAGCGGCAGGTCTCCATCCGTCGAGGGCGAGGCCCATTGCGACTGGGTGCTGATCGACGCCGGCGACGTTCTCGTTCATCTGTTCCGGCCTGAGGTCCGCACCTTCTACTCGCTCGAGCGCCTGTGGGGCTCATCGCCCATGGCCGCAGCCTCGGGCGGGTCAGGGCAATCGGCGGCACCGCCGGCTTCCGGCTAGGAACTGCGCAATTCGCGCGCGCCGTCCATTTACTGGCGCGGCGTTATCCGTCTAAACTCCGCGGCGAACGATCGCGCGGGCGGAACGCCGTCACCATTCCGGTCGACACAAGCGCGTTCCAGGGGACAAGGACAAAAGCATGAGCTCCAAGCTGATCCTGCTTCGCCATGGTGAAAGCGAGTGGAACCTGGCCAACCGCTTCACCGGCTGGGTTGATGTCGATCTTTCGCCGAAAGGTCGCGAGGAAGCCGAGTGGGCGGGGAAGGAACTGGCCAAGGAAGGCTTCAAGTTCGACATCGCCTTCACGTCGGTGCTGAAAAGGGCGATCCGTACGCTTTGGTACACGCTCTCCGAAACGGACCAGATGTGGGTACCGGTGTACCGCGCCTGGCAACTGAACGAGCGTCATTACGGCGGCCTGCAGGGGCTGAACAAGTCGGAGACGGCAAAGAAATACGGCGAGGACCAGGTCAAGGTCTGGCGGCGCAGCTACTCGACGCCGCCGCCACCGCTGGACGACAACGACCCGTCGCATCCGCGCTTCGACCGGCGCTACCGCCATCTCGATCCGGTTATCCTGCCGTCGACCGAGTCCCTGTCGATCACCCTGGACCGGGTGATGCCGTACTGGGCGAACGAGATCGTCCCCCACCTCCGCCAGGGCAAGACGGTGCTGATCGCCGCCCACGGCAACAGCCTGCGCGCCCTGGTAAAGCACCTGAACCAGATTTCCGACGACGACATCGTCGGCCTGAACATCCCGACCGGCATCCCGCGCGTCTACGAGCTCGACGACGAACTCGGCATCATCTCCGACCGCTATCTCGGCGGCGAAGAAAAGGCCAAGGCGGCGGCCGCGGCAGTGGCGGCCCAGGCGAACGCCTGAGCCGAGCGGCGGGAGCGCCGCCAGCCGGCGTCGAAGCGTGCAACGCAACGGGGCCGGTGGGCGGCCCCGTCGCCTGCGCCTTCACATCTTCGGCAGGAAGCGCGGTTGAACCGCGGCTGTGGCAGGCTTGATCCGTCAGCCCTGCAAGGACTATGATAGGTTGTGCGCGGCCGGGATCGCCAGACGACCCGTATGCGTAGCGGCTGGATCGGCGGAGTCAGGAGCGCGAGCCGCTTTTTCGGCGCCCCGGTCGCCGCCAGGAGAGGCGAAGCAATCCGCCGGATTGTTCGTATCCTGCCGACCGGCGTTTCGCGCGGCCTTATTTCCGACTGCAAGGGCATGTGCATGAACGTTCGTAGTCTGCTAGTCGCGGCGGCGCTCGTGCTGTCGTTCGTCGCTCCCATCCGCGGCGAGGATGCGCAACCGAACCGCATCGATACCTATGAGCTGCTGAACCTGTTTGGCGACGTCTTTGAGCGCGTGCGGGCCGACTACGTCGAGCCGACCACGGACGAGCAGCTCATCGAGGCCGCGGTCAACGGCATGCTGAGCGCGCTGGATCCGCATTCCAGCTACCTCGATGCAAAGAAATACGAGGACATGAAGGTCCAGACCCAGGGGACGTTCGGCGGTCTGGGCATCGAGGTCACGATGGATGCCGGCCTGGTCAAGGTCGTCTCGCCGATCGACGACACGCCGGCCTTCAAGGCCGGGCTCCAGCCGGGCGATCTGATCACCCACATCGACGGCGACGAGGTCCTCGGCATGAACCTCGCCGACGCCGTGGAAAAGATGCGCGGCCGCGTCGGCACGCCCATCAAGCTCACCATCCGCCGCGCCGACCGCGAGCCGTTCGATGTGACGCTCACGCGAGACGTGATCAAGATCCGCTCGGTGCGCTCGCGCCTGGAGGGCCGGGTCGGTTACATCCGGATCAGTTCGTTCAGCGAGCAGACCGACGAAGGCCTGCGCAACGAGATCGCGGCGTTGAAGAAAGAGGCCAACGGCAATCTGCAAGGGCTGGTTCTCGACCTGCGCAACAACCCGGGCGGATTGTTGTCGCAGGCGGTGGCGGTCTCCGACGATTTCCTCGATCAGGGCGAGATCGTTTCCACGCGGGCGCGCAAGGTTGAGGACGCCCAGCGCTTCAACGCCCGTCCCGGAGATGTCGCCGAAGGCTTGCCGATCGTCGTGCTCATCAACGCCGGCACCGCTTCGGCCTCCGAGATCGTCGCCGGAGCGCTCCAGGATCACGGCCGCGCCATCCTGCTCGGGACCAAGTCGTTCGGCAAAGGATCGGTGCAAACGATCATCCCGCTCGCCGGGCACGGCGCCATGCGCCTGACAACGGCGCGCTACTACACCCCTTCGGGACGGTCCATCCAGGCCGTCGGCATCGAGCCCGACATCGTCGTCGAAGCGGCGAAGATCGAGTCGCTTGCGGCGGCGGATCAGCAGCGCCGGGAAGCGGACCTGCGCGGGGCCCTGGATCTGGTCAAACCCGAAGGCGACAAGGGGAACGCCCCGCCCAGCGACGGGCCGAAGGTCGAGGGCGGGGAGGATGGCCCGCTGACCCCCGAGATGGATTACCAGTTGGTGCGGGCGATCGATCTCGTCCGCGGGCTCGCCCTGTACACGGAAAAGACGGCGCAGCACACCCAGTGAGCGCCGCCTTGCAGCGGTCACGCGCAGCGAACGTCGCGATCCGGGATCTGTGCCGGCGGCTGCGGGAGCGGTTGCCGGCGCGTCCGCGGCTGGGGGCCGGGCGAAGCCCGCGTGCCGCGCCGGCTGCGGTCGCGGTCGCGGCGACGGCCATTGCGACCGTCGTTCTGGTCGCGCTCTGGGTCGGGGCGGACGCGGACCGCGGCGCGGAGCAGGCCGTCGAGGTCGACCTGCCGCCGATGACGCCGCCGCCGGGCGTGCGACAGGCGCTTCGGCCGGAGCAGGCAGGGGCCGCCGATCCGGTGGCGTCGGCTCGACCCGATCCGGCCAATTCGCTGAGCGTGCCGGCGGTGACGGCGGCGGCCTTCGCCGTCATCCCGCTGCCGGCGCCGGAGGCGGCTCTGCGTCCCGCCCCGGATCCGGCCCTGGTGGAAGAGAGCCCGGCCGGGCCACTGCCGCGGCGCGCCGCGGACGGGCGCGCCCCGTGGCAAACCTACGCCCGACCCTTTGCGAACGGCGACGATCGCCCGCGGATCGCCGTCATCGTCAGAGGCCTCGGGATCGGCCCGACCGAAACGAGGGAGATCATCCGCCGCCTTCCGGGGGCGGTGACGCTCTCTTTCGTTCCCTTCGCCCCCGACGCCTACGGCTGGGGGCAGGCGGCGCGCGCCGGCGGGCACGAGATACTCCTCGGTCTGCCCGTGCAGGGCGAAGACTTCCCTTTCACCGACGCCGGGCCGACCGCGCTCGCTCCGGACCTTCCCCTCGAACGCAACCGCGCCCGCCTCGCCGCGCTGCTTGCCCGCATGACCGGCTATGTCGGCGTCCTTGACGCCGGCGGCGGCGTCCGCAAGGGGGGCGGTGGCGTTGCGGATGCGGCGGACGCCGGACAACTCGCCGCAATCGGAGCGGACCTTGGCCGGCGCGGTCTGCTCGTCGTCGGCGAGCGAAGCGCCGTCCGCAGCGCCGGATCTGCCGATGGGGACGGCGCGCCCCGGCTGCGCTTCGATCTGAAGATGTCCGGCGACGACGGCATCGCCGCGATCCGCGCCCGCCTGGCCCTGCTGGAAGCGCTGGCCCGCTCGCGGGGCTACGCCGTTGGCGTGGTCGAACCGTCGCCCGCCGCCATTGCCGAACTGGCGGCATGGGCCGCAGCGCTGAGCGAGAAGAACCTCGTGCTTGCGCCGGTCTCGGCCGTTGCGGCGACGACCAGCGGCCTCGTCTTGTGAGCCCGCGCGCGAGCAAAGGAATGGGCGCGGCCGGCGCCGGCTTGCCCTACCGGAGGGGCGTCGGCGCGCTGCTGTTCAACGCCGCCAACCGGGTTTTCGTGGCGCGTCGCATCGACACCCCGGGCGGAGCCTGGCAACTCCCCCAGGGCGGCATTCGCAAAAACGAGGCGCCGCACGACGCGGTCTTTCGCGAGCTTGCGGAGGAGATCGGCACCGATCGCGCCGTGATCCTGTCCACATCCAGCCGCTGGTTCCGCTACGACCTGCCCGAGCATCTCGTCGGCAAGGTCTGGAAGGGTCGGTATCGCGGTCAGGAACAGCTCTGGTTCGCCTTGCGCTTCACCGGCACCGACGCGGACATCGATCTCGCCGCCCACGACAAGCCGGAGTTCGACGCCTGGCGCTGGGGCGACTATGACGACTTGCCGCGGCTCGCCGTCAGCTTCAAGCGCGTGCTTTATCAGGATCTCGTCTCGGAGTTCCGCTCCGTCCTGGGCGACACGCCGGCGCCATGAGCGAGCTCGTCCTCGTGTGCGTTCAGCCTTCCTATTCCGCCGCTCGCGCTTCGCCCTCGCGCTCGGCGGCATGTTCAAGCACTTCACGCGCTTCCTCGACCTGCTGCTGGCGCGTCCACATCGCGGCATAGGCGCCGCCGGCGGCGATCAGGTCGAGATGACGGCCGCGCTCGACGATCCGCCCGGCATCGAGCACGAGGATCTCATCGGCGTCGACCACGGTCGAGAGCCGGTGGGCGATGGCCACGGTCGTGCGTCCGGCGGAGACTTCCCGCAGCGACGCCTGGATCTCCTTCTCGGTGTGGGTGTCGAGCGCCGACGTCGCCTCGTCGAAGAGCAGGATCGCCGGTCGCTTGAGGATGGTCCGGGCGATCGCCACGCGCTGCTTCTCGCCGCCGGACAACTTCAGGCCGCGTTCGCCGACGGTCGCGTTGTAGCCGTCGGGCTGGGCCATGACGAAATCGTGGATGCGGGCCAGCCTTGCTGCTTCTTCCACTTCCGCCGGCGTCGCACCGGGGCGACCGTAGGCGATATTGTAGTAGATCGTGTCGTTGAACAGGACCGTGTCCTGCGGGACGATGCCGATGGCGGCGCGCAAGGACTGCTGGGTGATAGTGCGGACATCCTGTCCGTCGATGAGAATGCGCCCGCCGGTGACGTCGTAGAAGCGGTAGAGCAGCCGCGAGACGGTCGATTTGCCGGCGCCGCTGGGTCCGACGATGGCGAGCGAGCGGCCCGCCGGCACGCTGAACGAGATCCCGTCGAGCACCGTTCGTCGCGCATCGTAGGCAAAGCGCACGTCCTCGAAGGCGATCGCCCCGCCCGCAACTGCGAGCGGTCGGGCGCCCGGGCGGTCCTCGACCTCGGCTTCGACATCGAGCAGGGTGAACATCTGCTCCATGTCGGTCAGCGATTGCTTGATCTCCCGATAGACAAAACCGAGGAAGTTCAGCGGCAGGTAAAGCTGGATGAGGTAGGAGTTGACCATGACAAAGTCGCCGATGGTCAAACGGCCCGCGGCGACGCCGAAGCCCGCCATCAGCATCAGCGCGATCAGGCCGATGGCGATGATCACGCCTTGGCCGATGTTGAGCAGGCTCAGCGTCACCTTGCTCTTGACCGCCGCCGCTTCATAAGACTGGAGTGCGGTGTCGAAGCGGCGGGTCTCGTGGGCCTCGTTGCCGAAGTACTTGACCGTTTCGAAATTGAGCAGGCTGTCGATCGCCTTCGTGTGCGCCTCGCTGTCGGAGCGGTTCATCGTCCGCCGGTAGCGCGTCCGCCACTCGGTGACAATCACCGTCCAGGCGATATAGCCGGCGATGCAAACGAAGGTGACAGCCGCGTACCAGACGCCGAACAGCCACCAGAGGATAGCGCAGACGAGCAGCACCTCGAGGATGGTCGGCAGCACGTTGAACAGCATGAAGCTGAGAAGGAACTCGATGCCCTTCGTTCCGCGCTCGATGGCCCGACTGATGGCGCCGGTTCGCCGATCCAGGTGGAAACGGAGGCTGAGGCCCTGGAGGTGACGGAAGGCCTCGACCCCGGCCTTGCGGATGGCGCGCTGGGCGACGCGCGCAAAGACGCCGTCACGCAGTTCGCCGAAGGCCTGGGAGAGCACCCTGGCGCTGGCGTAGGCGACGAGCAGGGCGACGGGCACGCTGACCGCGGCGGCAACGTCCTTCGGACTGAGCGCGTCGACGACGCCCTTGTAGAACCAGGGGACGGCGACGTTGAAGCCCTTGGCGGCGACGAGGAAAACGATGGCAAGGACGACCCGGGCGCGCAGGCCCGCTTCACCCTTCGGCCAAAGATACGGCAGCAGCGTCCGGACGGTGACAAGATCCGCCCGCCAGGTGCTGCGACGCGCGTCGGCCTCGTCCGCGGGCGCGGCGCGCCTCATGGTCGGCTCTTGAGCTCGAACATCATCAGCAGGGTCCGCTGCAGCGGGCTGTAGTTGTCGTCGGAGAGGAGGTAGATCAGCGTCTCGCCGCGCTCGCCCCGACGCACGGCGAGGCCCTCCATGTTGTCGACGGTGTCCGACCCCTCCAGCCGGGCGATCTCGCGCCCTTCGAGCCGCGCTCCCGGCGCCAGTGCGGCGGCATCGATCCGGCGCACGCGCGCGCCGACCGGCGGAAAGCGGCGTTCGAGGACGAGCACATCGCCGTCCGGCAGACTGGCGGCATCGGTGGCGGCGAAGCCATCGACCGTGACCAGGGTCAGCGCCGACCAGTCGCCCGGCTTTCCGATCCAGCCGCGGCTGCCGCCGTCCACAGCGAGCGACTCGGTCAGGATGAGGGTGCGGCCGTCGACCAGCCGTGCCACCGCTTCCGCGCCGCCGTTTGCAGGCGCCTGTTCCAGGCCCGGCGGGGCTTCGACCACGCTTGCCGGCCCGTCCAGCGCCTCGTAGCGCCACAGTCTGTGCTGTTGCTCGAAGGCGACCAGCGAGCCGCCGCGACCGTCGGAAGCCAATGCCTCGGCGTCGCCGCGAGCCTTGCCGGCGATGACGCGACCCTGCGGATCAAGAAGCGGACCCATGCGGACATTGCCGACGCCGACAAGGTTGCCGGCGTTGTCGTAGTCCAGGCGGCCGCGAACCCAGTAGCCCATGTCGGAAATGGCGGCGAAGCTGTTGCCGTCGGACGACACGCCGAGTCCCGACAAGCCGCCGAAGTGCGGCTCGTTCGGCGCTGCGATCTCCACGCCGCCGCGATAAATCAGCGCTCCCGTCCGCTCCAGGGTCTGATCCTGGCCATTGAGCGGCACCGGGCTCACGGCGACGGCGACGGGAACCTCGCGGCGCAACTCGTCCGCGGGCACGCTGCGACAGGCTGCCAGCAGAGCCAGACCGGCGACGGCCAGGAGGCGGATGCACGGCCTGCAACAACGCGGATGGCGGACTGGGGGGCGGCGGACCATACCGCGCAACTTAAGGCAGCGACGGCGTCATTCCCAGAACCTCGATCGCCTTGCGCCGACGCCGGACGATCCTCGACCGGCGCCCTGATTCGCATGCAATCGCATATTCACAATCCCCTCATGGTGGAGGGATTGAGCAATAACATCCCTCATAACTAGAGTTTGTGCCCTGAAATCGCGGTTTTCGGCCGGAAATCGCCCATGAGTAGAATTTGCGGCAACTGGCCGGCATATTGCTAGGGCCTAATCCATTGCCGATCGCCGTTCGATGAGGCGGGGTTCGGGCTGGAGGATGCAACCGGATTACAGGGGGCGCCATGCTGCACTTTATCGAAAAGAAGTGGCCGGAGCTGTTGATCGTCACCGGGATTGGCGCGCAACTCCTTGCCGTTCTCGTACCTTGGCTGTAGCCGGGCGGGCCGCCGCCACAACGACGGTCGCTACTCTTTCAGATCGCGCGCAACGGTCGTCATCTCATCGGTCGTGCGAAAGGCGGTCGCCGAAGCGTTGTAGGCCTTCTGCGTCACCATCATCTGCGTGAATTCCTGGGAAAGATCGACGTTCGAGCGCTCAAGCGCTCCGGACACGATGGCGCCGAAACCGTCCTCGTTCGCGCCGCCGAGCATGGCTGCGCCGGAGGCGGCGCTTTCGGCGAAGACATTCCCGCTCTGCGGCGTCAGGCCGTCAGGATTGGCGAAATCGGCCAGGGCCAGGCGGTAAAGCGGGCGGCTGCGGCCGTTGGCAAAGGTGCCGATGACCATCCCGTCGGCGTCGAAGTCGATGGTGTCGAGGACGCCGGCCTCGTGGCCGTCGCGCTCGAAACCGAGCGGCGCGAGGGGCCCGGCCATCTGGGTGAAGGCGGAGAGGTCGAGGGCGAAGGCCGACGCGCCGCCGTCGGGATGGGCGATGCCGAGCGAGAATGGCGCCGACGCGAGCAGCGTGCCGGTCGGCGAAAAGCTCAAGTCCGCCAGCGGCGCCGGACCGAGGGTCAGCGCGTCGCCCGGCGCACCCATCGCGTCCAGGGCCCAGGCATTGACCCCGGTCCTGGTGAACCCCAGTTCGATCGGTCGCAGGCGACCGCTGTTGTCGAAAGCGTCGATGCTGTAGCTCTCGCGGCTGCCGGCGACCGCGTCCGAAGGCAGGTTGAGGCCGAGGCGGACGACCCCGGTGGCTTCCGGCGCGTCGGCGAAGGCGTAGGGGTCGGTGCGGATGGGGCCGAGGGCGCTGCCGCCGACCGGTGCGCCGGCGCCGGTTGCCGGCCAGCCGAGGACGTAGCGGCCCTGAGCGTCGCTGAGGAAGGATTCAACGCCGCTCACCGTCCGACCGTCGGGCAGCGTCGTCGTGACCGGGCCGCCCAGGCGCGTGGCGAAGGCGCCGTCGCGGCCGTAGACCATCCCGCTGCCGGCGGCGGCGCCTGCAGGATTGTCGCCGAAGACGAAAAAGCCGGGGCCGTCGATGGCGACGTCGAGACCGCCATCGCCGTTTCCCAGTTCGCCCTGCAAGGAGATCCGCGCGTAGTCCTTCGTCGTCACCCCGGCGATGTCCGATTGGCGGCTCTGCGAGGCGGCGGCGGCGGGCCGGCTGGCGGCTGTCTGACCCAGCAGCGTCTGGAAATGCGCATCGGTGCGCTTGAACCCGCCGGTCGTGACATTGGCGATATTGGCGCCGATGACGCCGAGCGCATGGCTCTGGCTGACCATGCCGAGCACGCTGGTCTGGAAGGCTCCGAAGCTGCTCATTCAGCGGTATTCCTCTGACAGAACGCGACTGGCGCAGCCCCGAAGGGCGATGGCCGCGAGGTGTCGAGCAAGCGCCGGGCCAGCCCGCGTGGGCGCAGGAACGTTGGGAAGGTTCAGGCCGGAACGCCGAGACGGGGTGGGTTTCGGCCGATCCTGCCCGGCAAACTCTGCCGCGTTTGGCCCGATCCTGCCGGCTTAGCCAGGCCTTAACCGGGCATGGGCCAGAGTGCGGAGGCTGCTGCAAGGAGCAAAGGCATGACAATCACCACCGGCATTGTCCGAGCCGGCACGGCGACCCGCCCCGCGCGCCGCAAGGGCGCGCTCGCCTCTTCCGGTCAGCGGTTCGCACCCGAGGCGAGCGAAGCCGCGGCGCACGACCTCGTGCCGGAGTTGGCTGCCCTCGGGGCGCCGGGTCTCTTGGCGATGCAGGAAGTGGCGACGGAAGCGGATCCCGGCGCTCGCCGCGCCGGCGCGGTCCGCCGCGGCGAGGATCTGCTCGACCGGCTGGACGGTCTGCGCCTTGCGCTGGTCGCTGGCGCCGTGTCCGTCACCCGCCTCGACGCGTTGGCAGGCGCGCTCAAAGCGGAGCGCGAGGCGACCGAAGATCCGCGGCTCGATGACCTGATTGGCGAAATCGAGCTGCGCGCGGCGGTCGAACTGGCCAAATTCGGCCGCCGAAGGGTCGGCTCGGCGATCCCGCCAAGGCCAAGAAACGACCAACTTTTACATTTATTTTCAGAGCCTTGATCATAACAAGCGGGCAAAGTTACCGCTTGCGAGCGTTGGCCTTCGCACATATAGTCCGCACCGTCCGACGTGTTTTCAACGGGTCTTGATCAGGTGCAGGAAACGTCCAGCCGGCCGGAAACGCCGGTCGCGGTGCCGCCGGACTACCGGCCCACCGAGGCCGAGCCCTTCATGAACTCACTCATGCAGGCGTATTTCCGTAAGAAGCTCCTCAACTGGCGGAACGAGCTGCTGAGCGAGTCGACCGACACCTTGCATCATCTGCAGGAAGGCGGCTTCGACGAGGCGGACGATGCCGATCGCGCTTCGGTCGAGGCGACGCGGGCCCTGGAACTGCGCACCCGCGACCGCGCCCGCAAGCTGATCAGCAAGATCGACGAGGCGCTCGAGCGCATCGCCGCCGGCGCCTACGGCTTCTGCGAGGAGACGCACGAGCCGATCAGCATCTCGCGACTGGAGGCGCGGCCGATCGCGACGCTCAGTCTCGAGGCCCAGGAGCGCCACGAGCGCATGGAGCGCACCCACCGCGACGAGTAGGCCTCCTACCCGTCGGTGGCGCGGGCCTCTTCCGGCTGCGAGCGGCGATCCAGACCGCGGGCCTTGACCGCCAGCATGATGATGTCGACGACCTCGTCCAGCTTGCGGAAGTAGTCGGTGTTGACGATCAGGTCGAAGTTGGTCGGATCGTTGTAGCGGCTGTGGAACAGATCCCAGATGAACTTGCCGCGGCGCTTGTTGCTGTCCTGGACCTTCCGCTTGGCCTCGGCGTAGCTCATCGCCTCGTCCTCGGAAAGCCGCGTCGCGCAGGCCTCGACCGAGCCGACGATCCGCACCCTGAGCACGTCGCGACCGGCCAGGATCACATGGCTGCCGCGCCCGACGATGACGCCGCCGGTGTGATAGAGGCCGCGGATGACGGTCGACAGGAAGTGCACGTACTCGTCGCGCGAGACGTGCTTGCCGAACACGGCGGAGTAGATCCATGCGTCGACCGCGTCGAGCTTTTCCTCGAGCTGGGCGATCAGCGCCGGACTGACGTTGGCCTCGGCGGCGATCCCGTTGATGACCTCCGAGCCGTACAGGTCGACGCCGAGACCGGCGGCGACGCGCTCGGCAATGTAGTTCCCCCCGCTGCCGATCGTCCGCGAGATGGTGACGGTGGGTTTGCGCAGGCGGCGTTCCCGCGCCGGCGGTTCTTCTAGCGCGCGAACGATCGCCTGGATGACGCCATGGGCGTTGGCTGCCATTTCTTGTCCCCTTTCTTGGCAGAACGTCTTGATATCATTCCTGAAGCCAATGTGAAAGCCTCGCTTTGCCCGCGCCGGCGGCTGCCGCCCGGGCGAATGCGCCCCGGCCGACGCGTTTGCAAGCAGGCCGGCGGATGAGGCCGCCGACGGATCGGCGCAAGTCGTTGCGGGCCGACCGCCGCTCGGCTAGGCTTCGGACGCGAAACGGCGCCGGGCGGGAGCCCGGTATCGGGCAATGCGGAGGGATGGCCGAGCGGTTTAAGGCGCACGCCTGGAGAGCGTGTTCACCAACAGGTGTCGTGGGTTCGAATCCCACTCCCTCCGCCAGTCGCAGCAACGGCAACTCTTCTCCGGCCTGCACCAGGCGCAGAAAATGTCTTTGTTTCAAAAGCGTTTGTGGATCAAGCCGTGGACCCCGGCACCTCGCCGAGTGCCCTCGGCGTTCTCCGTTTGGCCTGTTTCTCTGAAGGCTGGTGACTGCGCCAGAATAGTCACCGGCTTAAGAGTTATTCCGAATCAATGACTTGACCACGGCTAAGGTTGTGACGATTCCGAATGCGCGAGTGGGTGGCAAATGAAACCTGAATCAAAATGCCGCGCATCACGATCGCAGGTGTCGGAAGAACAAGGCGAGCGCATCTCGGTTGCTGACGAGGTCATGGGGAGCAGTTATCGCATCTGGTGCCTGAAACGTGGGGCTTCCGGGGGACCACAATTCCACGCTTTCCGGGTGTTCCTCGTAGAAGCCGGAATCGGTGGTGATTCGAATAGGCTCAATCATGCCGGGCTGGGAAAAGCTGAATTGCCGATTGCTCCCGTGAAGGGGCCTAACATGGTCTGGTTCGCCAGGCGTGCTCCACCGCGCGGGCCAGCAAGCGAAGCATGCCGCGCACCCGTTGAAAATTGCCCAGCGTCGACAGCTTGTTGGTCAGCGTCGCCATGAGTTCGGGGTGGAGCGGGTAACCGAGCCGGAAACGCTCAATCCGGTCTTCTCCCGTGCGCTCCGGCGGCAGGTAATCCCGGTTGGCGTTCCAGATTGACTGGTATTCCGCGATGATCGCCGCTGCCCTTGCATCGTCGATCGACTTGAACAGGCGTCGCCGGATGACTTGCGAGGTTTCATCCTCGGTGGTGGGATCGAGCAAGGTCGCTTTGCGCGCAGAGACGCTTTCCGCCTCGGCCATGCGGTCGGCGATGAACTGGTGCTCGCTGCCGTAGGCGTCTTCGGCTTTGCCCCCTTTGCCGATGGCCAGGGTATAGACCACCGCCGCGTTGGGCGTGCCCTCCACCGCTTTGAAGAGATTGGTCAGGAAACGCACAAGCTGATCGGCAACGGGCTGATTCCTGACCGCTCGCAGGTAGACGGCCAATTCGTCGAGGAGAATGAGGGCGGGCTCGCCGCCGAAGAGGCTGCGCAGATTGTCGGCTCCGGGGGCGATTCCCTTCTCGTCGTTTGCGCGGATGGCTTCGTAGCCTGCGGTTCCGCCGAGGCGGTAGGCGATCTCACCCCACGGTGTGAAGGCACGGATGCCGTCTCCCATGCGCAGACCGGAGGCGGGATCCGCGTTCTCGCCGTCGAAGGCAGCGATCCGCACCCGGTGATGGGGAACGAGGCCTGGGTCGAGGAACTCCGCGACGTTGCCGACCCCCTGCATGCCGTTCGCAGCGTGGGTCAGCGCAATCAGCGCGTGCGTCTTACCGCCGCCATACTGAGTGTGGAGCCGGAAGATTGAGGAGACCTCCCCACCATGTCCGCTAAGCCGACGGCAGACATTCAGGAGAAGGTTCTTGAGCCCTTGCGTCGGATGGGTGTTGGCAAAAAACAGAGCCGAATTCTTGGTTTCCTCCGGGGCCTCGCCGGTGATCACCTGCTTGAGGTCCGCCGCGAAGTCCGACTCCTGAATTGTGCCTCGAACCACGTCATCGCGTGGCTCACAGATCTCGAAAATTGTCGGCAGCGACATTGCTGTTACGCGCCCCCCTGTACGATCCCGCCGACCGGCAATGTTGCGACAGTAGCCAAACGGGGCATGCGCGCCAAGTCGCACTGCTTCAGTTTTGCATATTCAGCAACGGCTCAGTCTATCACCCACGTTCGCCGCGATCATAAAGCCCTTGAGCTATGTGCGGGGAGCTCAATGTCCGCTGGCGGACGGCAACGGCATGCCTATCAGACCTGATTCCGGGCGCTCAGAGCATGATGCTGCTCGGTCCAACTTGTCGGAAGCGCTCTGACCATGTCTTCGAGCATCATGCCCTTGGGCTGCCGCCCGTCGAGGATCGCTTCTTGGATTTCCGGCGCCAGCAGCGTCAGGTTGAGCAGCCGGCAGATGTAAGCACGATTGATGTTCTCCGCTTCCGCCAAGGCGTTGATCGACGGATACCTCCCATCCTCCAGCATCCGCTTCCACCGATGAGCCCGCGCCAGCGCCCGGATCAGCGTCTCGTCCGGCCGCGGCTTCGCCGGCGCCCAGGCGTCACCGCCGTCGGGCGCGATGATGACCTTGCGGCCACCGCGCCGTTTCCAGGCCATCGGAATGGTGACGGTGATAGTACCGCCGTCGAGGCGCCAGTTGTCGCCGGCCGCCTGCGGCTTCATGCGGCGGCCCTCATCCGCAATTCCGCGACCAGCGTCTGCAGCCCTTCTGCGCGCAGGCGCACCTTCATGCCGTCCGGCGACAGGTCCACGCGTTCGACCAGCAGCCGGACGATCCGCGCCTGCTCGGCGGGAAACAGCTCGTCCCAAAGCGGCGCGAAAGCGGTGACGGTCTCGACCAACTCCTGCTCCGGCACCGCGAGCTCGGACTTCGCCGCCGCCCATGTCCGGGCGATGACCTCGGGCGTGCGAAGCAGGTGCCGCACCTGGGCGACGACGGCCTCCTCAACCTCCGCTGCCGGTACGCTGCGCACCGCGCATTCGGCATAACCCCGGCGAATGGCGTCGGTGGCGACGTAGTAGCGATAGAGTTTGCCGTTCTTGCGCGTGTGCGACGGCGTCATCGCGTACCCTCCCGGCGCGAAGATCAGCCCCTTGAGCAGCGCCGGCGTCTGCGCGCGCGTCTGGTTGCTCCGGGCGACGGTGTTCTCGGCCGTGATGGCGTGAACCTTGTCCCACGTGGCGCGGTCGATGATCGGCTGGTGCTCGCCAGGATAGCTAGTCCCCTTGTGCATCGCCTCGCCGAGGTACGTGCGGTTGTTCAGGATCTTGTAGAGCGCGCCCTTGTCGATCGGCTTGCCCGGCCGGTGCTTGCCGTCCTGCGTCGTCCAGCTCTTGGTGGTGCGACCGGCGCGGAGCAACTCCTGCGCCAGCTTCGTCGCCGAGCCGACCCGCAGGAACCGCTTGAAGATCAGCCGGACCAACTCGGCCTCGCTCTCGTTCACCACCAGCTTGCGCTCGACCACGTCGTAGCCGAGAGGCGGGACGCCGCCCATCCACATGCCCTTGCGGCGCGACGCCGCGAACTTGTCGCGGATCCGCTCGCCGATGACCTCCCGCTCGAACTGAGCGAAGGAGAGGAGGATGTTGAGCGTCAGCCGGCCCATCGAGGTGGTGGTGTTGAACGCCTGCGTGACCGAGACGAAGGAGACGGTGTGGCGTTCAAAGATCTCGACGATGCGGGCGAAGTCGCCGAGCGCGCGCGACAGCCGGTCAACCTTGTAGACGACGATGACATCGATGCGTCCCGCCTCGACGTCGCGCAGCAGCCGCTGCAGGCCCGGACGCTCCATGCTGCCGCCGGAGAAGCCGCCGTCGTCGTAGCGATCGCCGACCAGGATCCAGCCCTCGTGCTTCTGGCTCTCGATGTACGACACCGCCGCTTCGCGCTGCGCATCGAGCGAGTTGAACGCCATGTCGAGCCGCTCGTCGGTGGAGACGCGGGTGTAGACCGCACAGCGGACCTTGCGCACCGGCGGCTTCATTTGCCGCTCCGGTTGCGGAGGCCCCAGAACAGCGGGCCGGACCAGCGCGTGCCGGTAATCGCCCGCGCGATGGCCGACAGCGACTTGTAGCGCCGCCCCTGATACTCGAAGCCTTCGTCGAGCACGGTGGCAGTATGCTCGATGCCCTGCCACTCGCGGACGAGCCGGGTGCCGGAGATCAGCCGATCGCCCTTGCGCACCGGCTGCTTTCCCCTGACGCGGGCGTCCTCCTCCGCGATCAGGGCCGTCAGTTTCACTTCGGCGCGCGCTGACAGCCCGCCGTAGGCCAGCTCCTGGATGCGATAGGCAAGGCGCCTGACCAGGAACGGCTTGTTGTAGGGCGGCGGCTCACGGTCATAGAGATCGCGCCACAGCTGCTTGAGCTCGGCCGTCGTTTTCTCCGGCAGCGCCGCAACTTGCGCTAACACACTGTCACTCATGGCGTTTTCCGCCTTCGACCAGGGTTCAGCCATGGACGCTCTGGTCGGAGGGGAAGTCCAGGGAACTTTCTCCCGACCGCCGGACCTCAGCCTCGCGCTGCCGCGCGCGCAGGCGAATCAGGCCGGTGGCGAGGATCTCGCCGATCTCTTCGATGCGCTCGGCGGCAGACATGCGGTCGGGATCGAGAGCGTTCGGCAAGCGAGCGACACCTTCATCATGGGCGCGCGCCCAGAGAACATTCGGAACGGCGCCACTGCTTGCCGGAAGGTAGGCGGAAAGGCGCCTTTATGCAGCTATTTCATACAGTTAAGGATACTCCAGGAAACCCGGGGATCACATGGGCACCGATGTGATGCGCCGGCGTCAAGCGCTCGGCACGTCCCGGGATCGATTTCTGCGAATCGATTCGCTGGGCGATCGAATCAGGCCTAGAAGGGGATTTCATCGTCGAAATCGGGCGGCGGGCCCGGCACCTTGGCTGTAGGCTTCGCCGGCGTCTTGGGTTTCGGCGGCCAATCTGGTCCCGCCACCCTCGCCGCAGCGAGGTCAGCCTTCATCGCTTCGCCGGCCGCCCAATAGTCCGTGCTTTTCTTGGCGCGCCAGATCTCGATGTACTTGTCGACTTTTGGCCAGAGAATCTCGATGAAGCCGCGCCTCGGCTCGTTGCCGCGGTGATCGAGATAGAAAAACGGCCAGTGCGCGAGCGTAAACGCCTTTAACTCGTCTTCGTCGAAGCTTGTCGGATAGCCCGAGCAGGCAAGGAGCTTCAGCGTCCTGACACCCTCATCCGGATCCCAGAAGTCCGACCAGGTTGGCTGGTAAGCGTCATTCCCGCGATCGTCCCATTTCGGGCCAATACCGAGACCGTCAGCAGTTTCCTTAATGGCGCGCTCGACCACGGTGGTGATGCTCTGACCTTTGATTCGCGCGACAAAATCCAAAATGAACTTCGTCTTGGGGTCGAGTCGTAAAGACAGCGTCAACGTTTTCGTTCCACGCGATTTCTCTCCAGGCACCGGAAAATCCCTCCCTTGCCCGTAATGTCCCGAGCATACATTGTATCGCTATAACAATACAAGAGATGCTTGTGAGATAAATGAGGCAGTGGCAGGATACGTAATGAGTTCAAGCTACTCGACGAGGAACCAGTATGGGCGAAGAGCTGATCGACATACATGATCTGGGCTCCAGCTGAAAATCCCGGTCAAGACGATTCGCAACAAGCTCTGCAACGGAACCTGGCCGTTGCGGCCGGTGCGGATCGGCCGGGCCCTTCGCTGGCGGCAAGCGGAAGTTGACCGACTGAAGCGCGGCGAGGTCAGCGATTTCGGATCAAACGCGACGAGCTGATGCGACGTGGCTTGGCCCTCGATAAGGCGGAGCTCGCGCAAGCGCCGGAGTGGCTTATCGCAGGCCTGAAGTCGCGCAACGCCGGAAAGAAATCCGCTCCGAAGCTTCCCGAGGAATGGAGAGGCATGGTCGGCAGCACGGTCGCCGAAGGAAAACGCGATCGCACGATCGCCAGCCTCGCCGGGCACTTGCTTAGCAACCGCATCGATCCTTGGGTTACCCTTGACTTGTTACAGGCCTGGAACCGAACGCGGTGCGACCCCCCGCTCGCCGACGCCGAGGTCGTAGCGACGGTGCGCAGCATCGCCCGCCGCGAGGTCGAACGCCGTGAGGGACGCGGTGCCGGATGATCCGCTCGACCGTCTCGCCGATCTCAACCGCCCTGGCGCGTACCGCCCCGACCGGAAATCGCTCGAAATCGGCTCAGATGTCGAGATTGCCGGTCGCGTCGGCGACGATCTCCACCGCTCGAATGGCGACATCGTCCATGCCGAAGGGCATTTCTGGCGCTACGGCGGCACCCATTGGGTGACGATCCCTGAACATGAACTGCGCCGTGCCGTCCACACATACGACGGCGCCGATTTCGAGACGCCGACCGGCGAGCCGTCGCGCGTGAAGTTGAGCAAGAGCCGGGTCGACTCCGTGCTCAACGAGCTCGCGGCGGCGATCGCAAAGCCTTCCTTCTTCGAGAGCGTGGCAGTTGGCATCAACTGCGCTTCGGGATTCATCCGATTCGACACCGACGGAGCGCCGAGCCATGAGTCGCACGAACCGGACCATCGCTGCCGGCACACGTTGCCCGGTCGCTGGTCGCCCGAAACCGGCAGCTCACCGGCTGAAGGATCGATGCTCGGCCGCCTGCTCGGCGGAGTTTTTCGCGGCGACGACGACGCAACGGCCAAGATCGAACTGCTCGGCGAAATTGTCGGGGCCGCCGCTCTTGGCTACGCCACCAAGCTGCGCCAGCCGCGCGCCATTATTCTCAAGGGCGAGACCGCCGAGAACGGCAAGAGCCAAATCCTCGATCTCGCACGTGGCCTGTTACCGCCGTCCGCCATTTGCTCCGTCACTGCCGGGCGCATGGGCGACGAGCGGCACATCATCGGCCTCGTCGGCAAACTGCTGAATGCGAGCGATGAGTTGTCATCGGCCGACGCCATCGCCAGCGAGACCTTCAAGGCCGTCGTCACCGGCGAACCGGTGCAGGGCCGCGACGTGTACAAGTCCCGCGTTGAGTTCCGTCCGGTGGCGCAGCACCTGTTCGCGGCCAATAATCTGCCGAGCTTCGCCGGTGGCATGGACCGAGGCGTTCAGCGTCGCCTCCTTTTGATCCAATTCAACCGCGTTATTCCAACCGAGGAACGCATCGAAGCCATTGGCCGGCGCATCGCCGAAGAGGAACCAGACCTCCTGCTGGCGTGGGCCGTTCGCGGCGCAGCGCGACTCATCCAGTTCCGCGACTTCTCCATTCCGGCCAGCAGCAAGGCCGCGCTCAACGACTGGCTGTACGGGGCAGACTCCGTCTTGGCCTGGCTGGCCGAATGCGTGGAAACGAGGCCAATCGTAGACGATGAACCGAAGGTACGTACCAGTTACGCGCATCGACAGTTCCGCGCCTGGGCGGAGGCTACGGGTTTCAAGAGGGACACCCTGCCCGCAATCAATGTTTTTGTTCAGCGCATCAAGGCAAACGCGGCAGGTATCGAATACCGCCGAAGATCCGACGGCCCCGTCTTCCTCGGGATGGTCGTCCGCCATTTCACCCCGCCGCCTCCCTTCCGGTGACGCGCCAGTGATGCATGAGCGACGCTCGAATGACCGCTAACCGATTGAAAGTGAAAAGATGACGCACCGACGACCGAAACATTATCCATGCGCCACGCGCGCGCGCACGCATAAACATAGTTGGTGGGGGGGTGCGTCATCTCAACACTTTCAAGCAGTTGGCCGGCAAGAGTGCTGCACTCGTGCTGCACTGGTGCATCATTCAACCATGCCCATGGCCGGACATGGCCCGAGGGAGAGACACCGATGAGCCGGCGCAAGCGCCCTGCCAAGTCCCTGACGACACGGCTCACCGCCGGTCCGGATATGCTGGTCGAGCCGATCTACGAGCCTGATCCGGACGGTCGCGCCGTGGTTCACCGCAGCACGGTCGATACCATCGGCATCATGCTGCGTAGCGGCACGATCACCGAGGAGATGCACGACGCCGCAAGGGCCTTCGAGGCCGTCTTCAGCCGTGCCCAGTTCGATCCGATCGTCTGCATGACGCTCGATCGTCTGCCCGGCTCAGGCAGCGCCGCCGATTTTACAGATGCGCAGCTCGATGCCCGCCGCCGTGTGGGCGACGCCCTCGATGCGCTTGGCGGGCTGGGCAGTCCCGCCGGCAGCTGCGTCTGGCATGTCGTCGGCTTGCAGCGCTCGATCCGCGAATGGGCGCTGCGGCAGGGCTGGGGCGGCAGGCCGGTCAGGGTCGAGCAGGCGCAGGGGATCCTGATCGCGGCGCTGGGCGTGCTGGCGGGGTGGTATGGGTATGGCGACGACGACCGAACGGCCGTTGCCAAGCGTTGCCGGGAGTCGCTCAGGCAGCGCGCGGGCTGACCTCGGCGTTCACCCGCTCAGCCAGCGTCGCTCTTGCCATCGCGAGCTCGTAAGCGGCCTGCAGGTTCACCCAGAACTCCGGCGTGGTGCCGAAGTAGCGCGCCAGCCTGAGCGCGGTGTCGGCGGAGATGGCGCGGCGGCCGAGGACAATGTCGTTGATCCGCGACCGGGTCACCTTGATGGCGTTGGCGAGCGCGTACACGCTGATGCCCATCGGCTCGAGGAAATCGGTGCGCAGGATCTCGCCGGGCGAGACCGGCGGAGAGGGCTCACCGCTCATCACATCGCCAAAGTTCACCTGCCCTCGATCAACGTCCCCACGACTGATGCTCATGCCTGTCATCCCCGGTGATAGTCGACGATCTCGACGTCCCACGCCTCGCCCTGCCGCCAGCCAAAGCAAATCCGCCACCGGTCGTTGATGCGGATGCTCATCTGCCCGGCGCGGTCGCCCGAGAGCGCTTCCAGACGATTGCCCGGCGGCACGCGCAGATCGTCAAGAGCGTGCGCGGCGTCTAGCATTTGCAGCTTGGCTCGCCCCGCCGTCCTATGTGTGGATCCAGTCCTATGACGTGGTGGCCCGCAAACAGCGCAGCGGTCTTCCTGTCGGCAAAGGTCTTGATCACAAGCAAGCGTACCGCTAGGCGGTACGTTCGTCAAGGAGAGCACCGCAGGGTGCTACCGGCTGCCAGGGGACAACGCCGAGGCGTCGCAACATGCCCGCTCGATTGACATCGACCATCACAACATGTAGAAGATTGTGAGGCTGCGCAGTAGGTCCAGAAGCTGACCCGGCGGCGTCTGTGACGGCCCGAGCGGGTCCTTTCTGGGCTGGAAACGCATGCGGGGTCGCCGGCCGACGCTATCTCTTGCTGTGGCCGAAATTTTTGGGCAGCCAGGGAAGCCAGAAGCCACCACGCGGTGGCTTTTTGCGTTTATGGAACAAAGGCTTGGCCTGGACCCCAAGGCGGCTTCGGGGTGGACTCCGGGGTCCAGGGGGAAGGCACCTGCGTTGGATCCGGAAGCCACCGATAATCTCATAGGATCAATGGCCTAGGCTGGCTTCGGGGCTGGCCCTTCGGACTCCGTCTGGACTCCAGTGCTGGATCCAGGCGTGGACACCGAAGCCAAGAAGCCGCTCGAACCGCCGGCCGGGGCGACCGCCCCAAGCCGCACACTGCCTTCGGGAACATAGTTGCGGCGGCATCTGTTGCCGACACCGCCCTCTGGGTCCGTGGGCGCTGCGTCCTCGCGATCTCTGACCATCACCAGCAACAGGACAATGAGATGACCCTTCGCTTTCTGCCGGGGCAGATCGAGCTTTGGCCGATCGACCGGCTTAAGCCGTATGCCAACAATGCGAGGACGCACAGCGCGGATCAGATCGCGAAGATCGCGGGCTCGCTGGCGGAATTCGGATGGACGACGCCTGTGCTGGTCGCCGACGACGGCGAGATCGTTGCCGGCCATGGGCGGGTTCTGGCGGCGGCGCACCTGGGTCTCTCCGAGGTTCCGGTCATCAGGTTGTCGCATCTCTCACCGGCGCAGGTCCGCGCCTACCGCATCGCCGACAACCGCCTGGCCGAGCTGGCCGGCTGGGACGATGAGCTCCTGGCGATCGAACTCGCCGAGCTTGGCGACCTGGACTTCGACCTCGACCTTACGGGCTTCGATGGCCTCGAGCTTGACCGCCTGCTGGCACTGGCGGCGGGGGAAGGTGAGGGGGCCGACGACGAGGACATCGTTCCCGAAGCACCGGCCGAACCGGTCAGTCGGCCGGGTGACCTGTGGCGCATGGGCGACCACCGGCTGCTGTGCGGGGATGCCACCTCCGCCGCCGATGTCGCTCAGCTGCTGGACGGCGCCCGGCCGCATCTGATGGTCACCGATCCGCCGTACGGGGTGAACTACGATCCCGCCTGGCGCAACGACGCCGGCGTCTCGACGACAGCGCGCACCGGCACTGTCCGCAACGACGACCGGGCTGACTGGCGTGATGCCTGGGCGCTGTTTCCGGGCGATGTCGCCTACGTCTGGCATGCCGGCGTCCACGGGCGGACCGTCGCGGACAGCCTGCAGGCCTGCGACTTCAACATCCGCGCCCAGCTGATCTGGGCGAAGAGCCGCTTCGCCCTCAGCCGCGGCCATTACCACTGGCAGCATGAGCCGTGCTTCTATGCCGTCCGCGACGGCGGCAACTCCCACTGGCAGGGCGCGCGCGATCAGGCGACGCTGTGGCTGATCGCAAGCCGCGGCGACGACGACGACGCGACGGTGCACGGCACGCAGAAGCCGGTCGAGTGCATGCTGCGGCCGATCCGCAACAACAGCGTTCGCGGCGACAGTGTCTACGAGCCGTTTGCCGGCAGCGGCAGCACCATCATCGCCGCCGAAAGGTCGGGCCGCCGCTGCCTCGCCATGGAGCTCGACCCCGGCTACTGCGACGTCATCATCGAACGCTGGCAGGCGGCGACGGGCAGGCACGCGACGCTCGACGGTGAGGGCCAGACATTCGACGAGATGGCCGATGAGCGGCTACCGGGCAGAACCGCCGCCGAGTAAACCCCGGCGGCGCGAACACCTCGGTCAATCGCAGATCCGGTAGACACGCCGGCCGTCGACCCTGCCGGAGGTGATGGCGAGGCCAAGCTTCTTCTTGAGCGTGCCGCTGATCGCACCGCGGCAGCTATGGAGTTGCCAGCCGGTTGCTTCGGCGATCTGGTCGATGGTCGCTCCCTCCTCGCGCCGG
>JAEULH010000041.1 GCA_016793925.1 Rhodospirillales bacterium
CAGCGCGTCGCGCAGCGCGCCGTCGGCGCGGATGCGGCGGTAGCTCGCCAGCGGCCCGTCGGCGCCGAGGATGGCCAGGTTGACGAACTCGTTGGCAGGCACCGCCGGATTGACGACGTGCATGATTTTCAGGCCGAGCACGGAGAGCGGCGACCAGAAGTTCGCCGCAGCAAGAGCGTTCCGCATCGTGTGAACGCAGTTGTTCGCCAGCAGGTGCCAGTTGTAATCGGCATTGCCGGTCGCGTACTCGTTGTTCTTGTCGTTGAGGAAGGCGATGACCTCGTCGAGGATGGGCTCGGTCACGGGGATCCGGGCGCAAAAGGCGTTGCGGGAGAACTGTACAGCGAAGTCGGTGCCCAGCGACTGCTGCACGACGAAATCCTCAAGGGTCGCGTCGTTGCGACGCGTCCAACCCGGATGCAGCTCGATGCCGTTGAATACGCCCTTGTCGATGGCGGCGCGGGCCGTCGCCGTCACGATCTCGGGCGTCAGCCGTTCTCCGGGCTCCAGGCCGCCGTCGAACATCAGCCGGTAGCCGGGGATGGCGACCCAGTTGACGTTGCGAAACCAGCGCCCGACGCTGACGCCGACGCCGTGCTCCGGGTCGTCGATGTCGGTGGCGACCCGCCGGCAACGCCGCAGCATGGGGAAAGGCGCCGTCTCGTCCTTGCAGGCGCCTTTGATGTAGGCAAGCGCGTGGCCGAAGGGGTTCCCGCGGGAGCCGTCGCGGGTCCGCCACTGGCTGACGGCGCAGTACTCGACGTAGTACGGATAGAGGTGGTCGTAGGCAGGATCCGGTCTCTGCTCGACGATAATGTCATCGGTCTTGAGCAGAAAGCGCTGCAGCAGGCTCGAGTAGTCGCCGTAGCCGGTCAGGGAAGCGACCGAGCCGAGACAGAGGACGATGATCAGGATGCCGATCGCCCGGGCGACGGGAAAGCGGCGACGCGGCGATCGACCCGCATCCTTGACGCCTCGGCCCCGGTCCGCCGCCGTCTCTCTGTCTTTCGATGCCATTTTGGATCCCCTGGCTCCGGCGAAGATTAAGACGCGGCCAAGTCATTGAACGCAAGAATCCTTTTGAGATCCAACGCGCAAACCACGTGTCCTAACGCGATTGCGCCTGAGAAGCGCCTTCGCCTCTAGGGCAAATATCATGCCTTACGTTGATCTGGCCATATTCTTATCACATTCCTTGGCAACTGTGCGGTTCTCTTGGCGGATGGTGTAACACAACCGCAGCTAAAATGGGGTGCGGTTGAACAAACAAATGTGCTGCGATTACCGGGGATGTTCCGGAAACGCATCCCTGCGGGCGTGAGTACGTGGCACCAGGAGACAATACACATGGTAAATCTTCCCTATTCCACCGGGCGATCCATTATTTCATCGGCCAGCCTTGGGCTCGCTATCACCGTGGGATTTACGGCTGTTGCGGACGCTGCAATCAGTTGCGTCCCGCCCCCCGCGTTGTCCAATCCGATTACGTACCAGGGCAAGTGCCCGGGCGAAGCGGGCTTCCCGCAGCAGATGAAAGTCAATGGACGTGATGTATACATCAAGCTACCGACAAACAAAACGTGCTCCAAGTCGCTAACAATCACCTATGCGAGAAATATTCGCATCACGGGCGGTCAGTTTGTCTACAACGATTCGAAACAGGCTGTCATATCGATCGGCATGTCGTCGGGAACGACCATGATCGACGGCGTCCTCATCGACGTGAACAAGAAAGCTGCCGACGCCATCCGGACGTATCGCCACAAAGGCCGCCTGATCGTCCAGAATGTGTACGCCAGAGGTATCGGCGGTAAGCCAAGCGGCCCCCACGGCGATCTCGTGCAGCCCCAGGGCGGCGGGCCGTTGCAGGAACTGACGCTACAGAACGTATCGGGGCTCACCGGTTACCAGGGCTTGTTCACACCCTATCGCCCCGTCGAAGGGCATGGCACGCACAAGCTGAGGCTCGATCGCGTCAACGTCGGCTACGACCCGACCTTCCCGAAGTCGTCCGGCGCCGGCAAGCCGCTCATGCTCTTGTTCATGGGTAGCGCCGGCGACCCCGTCAACAAGGTTCCGGACAAGGGCACGACGCTTTCAAGCGTCTACGTCGACGGCAGCTACTGGAACTTTGCCTATCAGAAAGCGATCTACGCGCATCCTCGGACCGGAAGCGGCAACTGCGCAACCTTCGACTCGAATCAGAAGATCAGCGGTCAGGCATGCGGCGGCAAACCGGGCGATTTCGCGCCGGCCTCCAAAGTCGGCCGGAACTACAACCGGGCCTATTTCTGCAAATAGCAACGCGAGCGGATTTTCGCATTGCTGAACAGGGCATGGTCCTGGGTCGCCGCCGGCCGGCCCAGGACCGCGGCCGGTTCAGGCGACAAATAGCGCGCCGTCGAGCACGTTGAGTGCCGACAGCGTCTTGTCGCAGGTCATGACAGGGACGCCGTCGCTGCGGCCTTCGTGACCCCCTCGCCACCGCGCGCACGCCGCCGCGGTCTGATCGCTGTAGCCCGCGACCCCGCGCCCGGAGGCGATTTTCGCCCGCGCCCTGTGCTACAGTGCGTCCTCCACGCGTTCCTCCAGGCTCGCTGGTGCGCCGCACCGTCTTGAAGCTGCCTTCCATCCGCTCCATCCGTTGGCGAAACAGGGAAGCCAATGACCAGACGACCGTCGTCTCGCCGCTGTTCGGCGACCGGGCGCACGCTTCGTGCCCTTCTCGCCCCGACCATTCTCTTCGTCATCTTGTTCGCCGGGGCGACACAAGGCCTCGCCCAGAGCGGGCCGCCGCCGTCTGCGGCCGGAAGCTCCTCGGCGCAAACGCCCTCGGTCGACGAGCTCGAGGCGCTGGAGGCCACGATCGCCGATGAAGCGAAGCGCAATGAACTGCTGGCGACCATCCGGGGCCTCATCGAGGCGCGAAAGGCCGCAGACGCAAGCTCTCCGCAAAGCCTGAGCGAACGCCTTGTGGCGGCGGCGGAAGGGACGGCGCTTGCCGGCAAGGACATGGTCGAAGGCGTGGTGAACGAGATCGGCGGGATGCCGGGCGTCATCAACTGGTTCGAGCGGCTGGGCAGCGATGGTGCGATGCGCGGTCGCCTGCTGCACCAGTTGGGTTTCCTGGCGGTCATCCTGCTCGCCGGGTGGCTGGCCGAGGCGGCCGTCTGGTGGATGCTGTCCGCCGTTCGCCGGCGGCTCTCCCGGCCCGATCGGGCCGGCATGGCGCGCCGCGCACCCCTGCTCGTGGCGCTTGCCGTGCTCGATCTCGTCCCCCTCGCGGGCTTCGCCGCCGGCAGCTACGCGACGTACCTCATCGTGCGTCCCTATATTTCCGGCACCCAGGTCGGCGAGATCGGCCTCCAGTTCCTCACCGCGTACATCGCCGCGCGCGGCCTGCTCGCCATCGCCCGCATGCTCTTCGCGCCCGGCCGCCCCGACGTGCGCATGCTTCCCGCGGGCGGCGAAACCGCGATCTACCTCTACGTCTGGGCGCGACGCTTCATCAATCTCACCGTCTTCGGCCTGTTCGTCATCGAGGCGACGCTGATCCTCGGCATGCCCCGAAGCGGGTTCGACGCGCTGGTCCGGATCCTCGGCTTCCTCGTGTTGATCCTCCTGATCGCGTTCATTGCGCAGAACCGCGCGGCGGTCGCCGGGTGGGTGCGCGGCGGCCAGGCGCCGACGGCGACGGCTCCTGTTCGACGCGGCCTGGCCGCCGTCTGGCATATTCTCGCCATCGCCTACGCGGTCGGCGTATTTGTCGTCTGGGCATGGCGAATAGAAGACGGCCACGCCTACCTTGTTCGCGTGACGGTCTGGTCCGTTCTTATTCTCGCCGTGGCGATCCTGATCGTTTACGCCCTGCGCCGAATGCTCGAAGACGGGCTCGGCGTCACCGACGACCAGAACCGGCGCTATCCGCTGTTGCGCGCGCGGGCCAATCGCTACCTCCCCATCACCATCGCCGGCATCCGGGTGATCGCCGCCATCGTCACGGCGCTCGCCATCCTCGATGTCTGGGGCGTCGACATCCTTGCCTGGCTGAGCCAGCCGCTCGGCAGCCGCATTGTCGGCGCCGCCGTCAGCATTGCCATCGTGCTTGCCATCGCCGTGCTCGTCTGGGAGCTCGCAAATATCGCCATCGAGCGCCGGCTTCATGCCGCAGAGAGCGACACCATGGGATCCAAACGCGCCGCGCGGTTGCGCACCCTGCTGCCGCTGATGCGCAAGGCCCTGCTCATCCTCCTGACGGTCCTCGTCGCGCTGATCATCCTCGCCGAGATCGGCGTTCACATCGGCCCGCTGCTCGCCGGCGCCGGCATCGTCGGCCTCGCCATCGGCTTCGGCGCCCAGACGCTGGTCAAGGACATCATCACCGGCGCCTTCATGCTGATCGAGGACGCGCTAGGCGTCGGCGACGTGGTCACGGTGGCCGGCATCGGCGGGCTCGTCGAGGACATGTCGATCCGCTCGATCCGGCTCCGCGATCTGTCCGGCAACGTCCACACCATCCCGTTCAGCTCGGTCGACACCGTCACCAACATGACCAAGGACTTCTCCTACTACCTGCTCGACATCTCGGTCGCGTACCGCGAGGACACCGACGAGGTCGCCCGGGTGTGCTGCGAGATCATCGAGGAGATGCGCGGCGAGGCCGACTTCGCGGCGTTGATCCTCGAGCCGCTGGAGGTTCTCGGCGTCGACCAGTTCGCCGAATCGGCCGTGATCCTGAAGGCGCGGATCAAGACCAAGCCGATCAAGCAGTGGGTCGTCGGCCGGGAGTTCAACCGGCGTCTGAAGAAGCGGTTCGACCAGATGGGGATCGAGATCCCCTTCCCCCACCGCACGCTCTACTTCGGGGTGCAGAAGGACGGCGGCGCGCCGGCGGCGCATGTGCAGATCGACGGCGGCGGCGCCCCCTCTCGGCCGGCCGCAATGTCACCGGAGCCGACGGACGACGCCGACGCGAAGCGGGGCGGACGGAACGCGCAGGATCGGCGGATGACGTACGTCGCCGTCGACCTTCCGGACCCGCACCCCGACGCCGGCCCGCGCGGCGAGGACAGCGGTCATGAGGGCGACGACGATAATGGGGCGCGGTAGATCCGGCTCAGGACGCCCGTGCCCTACCGGTCGAAGTAGGCCTGAAGCTCCTTCGCGTCCCGGGTCCGCTGCAACGCCAGCATCAGGAGGATGCGCGCCTTGGCCGGATGCAGATCATCGGCGAACACTGCGCCCAGGTCCTTGGTCGTCTTGCCGCCGCCTTGGAAGCCGTAGACCGGGAGCACCCGTCCGTTGGGCACCCGCGTCGAGATCACGACCGGCACGCCCTTGTCGATCGCGTACTTGATGGCCTCGTACATCGGGATGTTGACGTTCCCCCAGCCGAGAGCCTCGACGACGACGCCCTTTGCGCCCGCATCGACGGCGCTGCGCAACAGACGGCCGTCGGCGCCCCCGTACATGGCGACGATCTCCACCTCCGGAAGCGTATCCTCGGTCAGCGGGATATGCTGGCGGCGCAGCGGCGCTCGCGCAAAAACGATCCGGTCGACGTCAACCACGCCGAGGAAGCCGTAGTCGCCGGACTTGAAGGTCTCGACGTCCGAGGTGTGGGTTTTCGTCACCTCGCGAGCGGCGTTGATCTGGCCGTTCAGAACGACCATGGCGCCCATGCCGCGCGCCTCGTTGCTCGCGCACAGGCGAGCGGCGTTAAGAAGATTTCGCGGGCCATCGAAATCCTTCTCCGAGGCGTTGCGCTGGGCCCCGATGAGGATGATCGGCTTGTCGCTTTTCACCGTGAGGTCGAGGAAGTAGGCAGTTTCCTCCAAGGTGTCGGTGCCGTGCGAGACGATGACGCCGGCCACGTCGTCGCGGTCCAGCGCCTCGACCACCGCCTTTTGCAGAGCGACCCAGCGGGCCGGATCCATGTAGTCGGACGGCACGTTCGACTGATTGAGCACCTCGATGCGCGCGACCTTGCCGATTTCGGGGACCGTCGCCAGCAGATCATCGCCGGATATCGCAGGGACCGGCGCGTTCTTCTCCGGGTCGATCTTCATCGCAATGGTCCCGCCGGTCGCGATCAACTTGCACAGGGGCAGATCCTGCTGAGCGAGAGCCGGCGCGGCCAAAAGCGCTGCGCAGAACATCGACACGACGAAACCTGGACACGTACGCATGAGATCCTCCCCGGTGTGCCGCTTGCGCTGCCGACGCCATCGACCCCGGCAGCCTGTATCGGTTCATTTTCTACGGGCGGCCAAGCCGCCCTTCTGCAGATCATAGCCGCGCTTGGCAAGGTTGCCCAGGCGGCCTCGCGCCGAACGTGAGACAGCCGTCACCAGGGCCAATGCTTTTGTGGACGAAATGCTGGACGAGCGTCGCCCCTGCTCCGAACGCGCGGAGCAGGTCCGGCCGAGGTCAGCCCTCCTCCCCCGCTTCCAGATCCTCCGGGCCTTGCGCCGCAAGCACGCGCCTTGCCGCGGCGTAGGAAAAGCCGGCGCGGGCGAAGGCTGCGAGATCCTTGTCCCGGTGCGCCGCGCGATCGCCTGTACGGAAGGGTCCGAGACGGCGGCGACGGGCGAAATTCACGGCGGCCCGCCAGTCGCCGCCTTCGTCGCGCGCGAGGCCGGAGAGCGTCGCTTCGATCGTCTCCGGCGCAATGCCCCTCTCGCGCAGGTGCGCCGCGATTGCGCAGGCCGGCTTGCCTTGGCGATGCAGGCGCGCGGCGCGGGCCACGGCAAAGGCCCCATCGTCGACCAGTCCGGAGGCCGCCAGGCGGGAGATGACGATCTCGACCAGCGCCCGGCCTTCGCTCCGATCGGTGTCGTGGACGCGGGCCGAGCGCTCCACCCGACGCAGCAGAACCCGGCGCAGGGACTCGGTCGAGGCCGCGAATCGCTGCAGGTAATAGAGGGCCACGTTCTCGAGCATCCGCTCGCTGACCGGGCGCGGCCGACGCATGGGGACGACGTCCTTCTCGCCGTTGTTCCTGATAATCATCGATAAAGGATGAGCCGCCAGTCCACATCTGGATCGTTCTGGGGGTAAACGGGCGTAGATGTTGCGCTCGGTGAACGGGCATGCCAAGCAGAACAAGGGACTGCGTCATCCGAGCGGCCGGGCCGCCGTGGCCGTCGACGCCGGATTTGCGGGAGAACGAACCGATCATGTCGAACAGCGCCGCCGGCCTGACCGGCCGACCCCAGCCCCGAGGCACGACCAGCCTTCTCGTCGCCCTTGTGCTCGCCGCCGCAGCGGCCGGCATGGCCCTCCTTTCGACTTTGACAGCCGCGCTTGCGGCCGCGCCGGTTACGCAGACCAGCGACGACGAGTTGGTCCGCCACGCCACCGAAAGGTGGACCGGCGATTTCGACGGCATGGGCAAGCGCCAGCTCATCCGCGCGCTCGTGCCGTTCAACAAGATGATGTACTGGCTGGACGGCGCCGAGCAGCGGGGAACCGCCTATGAAGAACTGAAAGCCTTCGAGACCTTCATCAACAAGAGCCGGAAAGGCAAGGCAGCAAAAATCCGAGTCATCTTCATTCCGGTGGCGCGCGATCGCCTCATTCGCGGCCTCGTCGAGGGCCGCGGCGACATCGCCGTCGGCAACCTGACGATCACGCCGGATCGCCTGAAAATGGTGGACTTCTCCTCGCCCTTCCTCACCGACGTGAGCGAGGTCGTCATCACCGGGCCACACGGACCGAAGATCAAGACAGTCGACGACCTCGCCGGCAGGGAGGTCTATGTCCGCAAGTCCAGCAGCTACTACGAGAGCCTGCGCCAGCTCAACGAGACCTTTGCACGGGCGGGCAAGGCGAGAATGACCTTGCGCCTCGTCGACGAGAACCTGGAGGACGGCGACCTCATCGAAATGGTCAACGCCGGCATGATCCCGATGGTCGTGGCCGACGACCACAAGGCCCGGTTCTGGGCGCAGGTCTTCAAGCAGGTCGATGTCCACACCGACATCGCCGTGCACAGCGGCGGCCAGATCGCCTGGGCCATGCGCAAGGACAGCCCGAAGCTGAAGAGAGTGGTCAATGCTTTCGCCGAGACCCACAAGAAAGGGACGCTCTTCGGCAACATGATGTTCAATCGCTATCTGACCAACGCCGATTACATCAAGAACTCGCTGTCGAAGGGCGATGTCGCCAAGTTCAAGCAGACGATGCAGTTCTTTCGCAAGTACGCCGGGCAGTACGATTTCGACTACCTGATGATCATGGCTCAGGCATACCAGGAATCGGGACTGGACCAGAGCCGCAGAAGCCGGGCCGGTGCCATCGGCGTCATGCAGGTTCGCCCGGCCACGGCAGCGGACCCGAACATCAACATTCGCAACATCAACAAGATCGAGAACAACATTCACGCCGGCGTGAAGTATTTGCGCTTCATCGCCGACCGCTATTTCGCCGACGGCAAAATCGACAACGTCAATCAGACGCTGCTGTCCTTCGCCGCCTACAACGCCGGGCCAGCCCGGGTGGCGCAGGTCCGCAAGCTCGCCGCCCAACAGCGGCTGAACCCGGACAAGTGGTTCCAGAACGTGGAAATTGCCACGGCGCAGAAGGTCGGCCGGGAAACGGTGGACTATGTCGGCAACATCTATAAGTACTATGTTGCCTACAAGATGCTGGTGGAGCAGCAGGCCCTGCGCGACAAGGCCCGCCAGGCGATAGGCGGGTAGCGATCTTCTCGCGCGTGCCGGCGCCGGCGGTGGCCGGGAGCCGCAACCGCGCCTGGGGGTCTGGGTTTCGGCCGGCCGGCCTCCAGGCAACGTCATCGTTCGCGCGTGGATCATGCATCGCATACATTTCTCGGACCTGCTTGGCTTGTGGACCCTCTACTGGCGAGAGGTGCGCCGCTTTGCCAAGGTCTATAACCAGACCGTCCTGGCGCCGATCGTCACGACCCTGCTCTTTCTCGCCGTCTTCGCCCTCGCCCTGGGACGGGCGGTCGAACACGTCTTCGGCGTGCCGTTCATGGAGTTTCTGGCGCCCGGCCTCATCATGATGGCGATCGCGCAGAACGCCTTCGCCAACACCTCCTCGTCGATCATCATCGCCAAGGTCCAGGGCAACATCGTCGACACCCTGATGCCGCCGCTTACGGCTCACGAGCTGACCCTCGGTGTCGCCATGGGCGGCGTCACCCGCGGCGTCGTGGTCGGCCTCGTCGTCGCGGTCGCGATCGAGATCTTCGTCCCGCTTCACATCCGCCACCCGGGGGCGATCGCCTACCACGCGGTCATGGCGGCGCTGATGCTGTCGCTGCTGGGGATCGCCGGCGGCGTCTGGGCCGACAAGTTCGACCAGATGGCGGCGGTGACCAACTTCATCGTCACGCCCCTGTCCTTCCTCTCGGGGACGTTCTACTCGATCGACCGGTTGCCGCCGACATTCCAGCACATCGCCCATGCCAACCCCTTCTTCTACATGATCGATGGCTTCCGCTACGGCTTCATCGGCCACGCCGACGTCGACCCAATCATCGGGGTTGTGGTCATGGCCGTCGTCAACGCGGCGCTGTGGCTGCTTTGCTGGCGGATGTTTGCGCGCGGCTACAAGCTCAAGGCCTGAGAAGCGAAATACGGTCGGCGGGAACCGATCCGGCGCACGACAGCGCCGGTCATCCCGGTCGCTGCCAATGGCGCATCGGGCAGCTCGCGCCGGCCGTCGCTCGCCCTCTCGTTAATGCAGCGTAATTTGTGTGCAAACCGGGCGCGAGTCGGTCTACAAATCCCGTCCGCCCCGGCGTTGATGCGACCACTTCGCAGGCGGGCGCGATGGGTCGGCCTATCCTGTGTTGGGCCGTGGAACATCTCGCGTGCTATTGTTTGCGGTACGATGACAGGCAGGGTGTCGGATCCGCTAGGCATGCAGACAGGCTGTTGCAGGGACAGGTACCCATTCGGGCGATTTTAGCTGGCGCAGATGACCTGCACCGATGCGTTGATCGGCGGTGCGGTCTTTCGCAGCTTTCGGGGAGCGCCATGAATGTTTATTTCATCCGGAGACGCGGTGGCTGAGATTCGTCCGGGCTTGCGCGTCCTTATCGTCGAGGACGAGTTCATGATTGCGATGGCGGTGGAAGCTGTCGTCACCGATGCCGGTGGGGTTGTCGTCGACATGGCGGCGACCCTGGAGCAGGCGCTTCAATTGGCCCGCTCCGCGGAGCTTGACGCCGCCCTCCTCGACATCAACCTGAACGGCAAGGCGAGCTTCGAGGTCGCGGAGACGCTGGCCGCGCGCGGCATCCCCTATGCCTTCGTCACCGGGTACGGCAAGCAGATGGTCCCGCAGGCCTATGCTTCGGTGCCGCTCCTGATGAAACCCTACGCTCGGAGCGAACTCGTTCGACTGCTCGGCGTTCTGGCTTCCAGCTCTTCCGCCTGACCGTGTCTTGCCGGAAGATGGCTTGAGGATGGCGCCGCCGCTCCTTCTTCTTCGCAATGTCCACCTGAGCTTCGGCGGCAAGCCGCTTCTGCGCGGCGCCGAGTTGGCATTGGCGGCGGGCGATCGGCTGTGCCTCGTCGGCCGCAACGGCTCTGGCAAGTCTTGTCTGCTGAAGGTCGCGGCGGGCCTCCTCGAACCCGACCGAAGCCAGCGTTTCCTTCAACCCGGCGCGACCGTTCGGTACCTGGCCCAGGAGCCCGACCTTTCCGGCTACGCCTCCACCGGCGCGGTCGTCGAAGCCGGCCTTGCGCCAGGCGATGATCGCCATCGCGCCCGGTTGCTGCTTGAGGGCCTCGGCTTCAGCGGGAGCGAAGACGTGCGGCAGCTCTCCGAGGGGGAGCGGCGGCGCTGCGCGATCGCCCGGGAACTGGCGACCTCGCCGGACATCCTTCTTCTCGACGAACCGACCAACCACCTCGATCTGCCGGCCATCGAATGGCTGGAGAACGAGCTTGCCGGCAGCGGTTCAGCGCTGATCCTGATCAGCCACGACCGCCGCTTCCTGACGACGCTGTCCCAAACGACGATCTGGTTGCACGACGGGGTGACGCGCCGGCTGGAGCGGGGCTTCGCCGACTTCGAAGCCTGGCGCGACGAGATCATCGAAAAGGACGAGATCGACCGGCACAAGCTCGATCGCAAGATCGCAACCGAGAACGACTGGCTGCGCTATGGCGTCACCGCGAGGCGCAAGCGAAACCAGGGCCGGCTGAGAGCGCTCGAAGAGTTGCGCCGTCAGCGTCGCGCGAAAGGCCCCGCGGCCGGGTCGATCAGGCTCGCAACGGCGATGGAGCAGCCCTCCGGCAGATTGATGATCGAAGCCGAGGGCGTCGCCAAAGCGTTCGGTGGCCGGACGATCGTCGCCGACTTCGGTGCCCGCATCCTGCGCGGCGATCGGATCGGCATCGTCGGTCCCAACGGGGCCGGCAAGACGACTCTGCTCAACCTGCTCACCGGCGCCCTGCCGCCCGACCGCGGCACGGTGCGTCTCGGCGCCGGCGTGCAGATCGTCGCCCTCGACCAGCGGCGCCTAAGCCTCGATCCTGCCGCAAGCGTCGCCGAAACGTTGAGCGGAGGAGGCGGCGAGACGGTGTCCGTCGGCGGCGAGACGCGGCGCGTCATGGGGGTGATGAAGGACTTCCTGTTCCTGCCCGAACAGGCCCGCACCCCGGTCGGTGCCCTCTCGGGCGGCGAGCGCAGCCGGCTTATGCTTGCGAAGGCGATGATCGAGCCGTCGAACCTCCTCGTCCTCGACGAGCCGACGAACGACCTCGATCTGGAAACGCTGGACGTCCTGGAGGAACTCCTCTCGACGTACGCCGGCGCCGTGCTCCTCGTCAGCCACGACCGCGACTTTCTCGACCGGACGGTGACGGCCGTCATCGCCGGCAACGGCGATGGCCGCTGGATCCAGTACGCCGGCGGCTACAGCGACATGGTCGCCCAGCGCGGCGGCGTCGAGGCCGCGGCGAGCGAAGGCGGCCGAGGCCGCGAACAAGAGCGTCGGCAGCCGCGCTCGTCTCCGTCCCGGACGCCATCCGAGATGCCCGACCAAGCGACAGGCCGGTCCTCCGCCGGCGCGAGGCGGAAGCTGTCCTTCAGGCAGGCCTACGACCTGCGGAGCCTGCCGGTCCGGATCGAGGCCGGCGAGGTCAAGATCGCCGAGTTGCGGCGGACACTCTCCGATCCCGGCCTTTATGCTCGCGATCGCGCCGCATTCGATCGCGCCGCCACCGCGCTGAGCGCTGCCGAGGCCGATCTGGCCGCGGCCGAGGAGGAGTGGCTCCGCCTCGAGCTGATCCGCGAAGAGATCGAAGGGCGCTGAGATGACCGGAAACAACGACGGGGCGTCCATGCCCCGGAGCGGCAAGGCGCGCCGGCACGCGCCGGCGACCTTGCGCAATCGCCAGCCCATCCTCGAGGTCCTGCGCGCGGTCCTGCCTCGGGAGGGCGCCGTGCTCGAGATCGGCTCCGGCAGCGGCGAGCACGCCGTCTTTTTCGCCGAAGCGTTCCCCGGGCTCGCATGGCAGCCGAGCGACGTCGACGACGCCAACCTCGCCAGCATCGCCGCCTGGGCGGCGGACAACCCGCGCGCCAACCTGGCGGCGCCGATCCGCCTCGACGCCGCCCGAACTCCGTGGCCGAACGTCGCGCCCCGCGGGCTTGACGCGATCGTCTGCATCAACGTCATCCACATCTCGCCATGGCCGGTCTGTCGCGGCCTGATGATCGGTGCCGCCGCCACCTTGCGGCCCGGCGCAGCGCTGGTGCTTTACGGGCCCTTCATGCGCGAGGGGAAGCACACGGCGCCGTCCAACGCCGCCTTCGATCGGATGCTGAAGGATAGCGATCCGCGCTTCGGCGTACGCAACCTCGAGGACGTCGCTGCGGAGGCCGGGTCGAACGGCCTGGCGCTGGACTCGGTCGTCGAGATGCCGGCCAACAACCTTTCGGTCGTCTTCCGCCTGAGCGCGAAGACGAACGGCTAGCGCTCGTAGGCGCTGACGAGGCGGGCGACGACGGCTGCCATGTAGAAGATCCCGACGACAGCCTGAAGTCCGACCCAGACGCGCGCGAACGGGTTGATCGGAGTGATGTCGCCGAAGCCGAGCGAGGTGACGGTGGTGAGGCTGAAGTACAGGAATTCCGGAAAATCCGTGCGCGTCATGCCGGCGAAGGATCCCGGCGAGAGCGTCTCAATGATCCCGTAGAGGATGGCCCAGGTCACGGTCAGGAGCAGGTAGGCGGCCGCGGTGCCGCAAAGGATGTCGAAGTCGACCCGCTTTGCGGTCAGGACGCGGCCGAGGACGGCGCTCATCGTATAGGCGCTGAAGGCGAGGAATAGGCCGTCGGCGGCCAGCCTCTGGGCGTCGCCCGGCCGCACCACGTCGATCACGGTCAGCAGCGCCCAGATCAGGCCGACGCCCAGGGCGATGAAGCGCAGGCGATGCCCGGCCTGGGTCGAGGCCCGGACAGCGGCGATAAGCACGACAAGGGTCAGGACCCCGTACAGGATCCGGTCACGCCTGGAGGCTTCGAGAAACGGCGAGAGAAGAAGGAGCGCGGCGATGGCAAGCAGGAGCGTCAGGTAGCGCGAGCGACGCACATCGGCAAAACGCGGCAGACGAATACGGCGGGCCCGTCGGGGAGCGATCATGATGCCGTTCTTCCTCTGCCGGTTGTCGCCGGCCGAACCCCGCGCCCCGTGTTCAGCCATGGGCGATGGTGCCGAACCGGGCGCCGGCGGGCCTGAACAGGCGCAACGCCAGTTTGCGCGCCTCTTCGATCAGCAACACCGACGAGCCCACGGCCAAGGCCAGCGCCCACTCGGAAAGCGTCAGCGCCGTCGTCCGGAACACCGCCTGCGCCGGCGGCCAGTGAACGGCCACCACCTGCAGGACGACGACGCCCAACAGCGCAAGCCACAGCGGCCGGTTCGCGAAGAATTGGCGGCTGAAGGCCGTGTCTGTTTCGGCCCGGGCATTGAACACGTTGAAGAACTGAAAGGCAACGAAGGTCGTAAAGGCGAGGGTTGTCGCCCGGACCTCGTCGCCCGTCGCCCGGCCGTAGTAGAAGACGCCGAGCGTACCGGCCGTCATGATCGCGGCGAGAAACGCCAGCACGGACAGGCGACGCAGCGACAGGATCTCGGCTCCCGGAGCGCGCGGCGGTTCGGCCATGGCGCCCGGTCTCGCCGGATCGACGCCGAGAGCCATCGCCGGGGGACCGTCCATGATGATGTTCACCCACAGGATCTGGATGGGGTTGAAGGGCACCGGCCATCCGAGGAGGACCGCGGCCAGGACGGTGGCCAGCGCGCCGATGTTGGTCGCAAGCTGAAAGCGAACGAACTTGACGATGTTGGCGTAGATGGTCCGACCTTCCTCGACGGCGCGCACGATGGTCGCGAAGTTGTCGTCGGTCAGGATCATGGCGGCTGCTTCCTTGCTCACCTCCGTTCCGGTGACGCCCATGGCGACGCCGATGTCGGCGTTCTTCAGCGCCGGCGCGTCGTTGACGCCGTCGCCGGTCATCGCGACGACGTGGCCGGCGCGCTTGAGCGCGCGCACGAGCTTGACCTTGTGTTCGGGGGCGACCCGGGCGAAGACGGCGATCGCCGGAATGCGCTCGGCCAATTCGGCCTCGCCCATCGCGTCGACCTCGGCGGCCGTCACCACTTCGCCTTCAAGCGCCAACTCGGCGGCGATCGCAGCCGCGGTCGCCCGATGGTCGCCGGTGATCATCTTGACCTCGATGCCGGCTTCGCGACACAGGCCGATCGCGTCCCGGGCCTCGGCGCGCGCCGGATCCTTGATCCCGATCAACCCCTGCAGGCAAAGATCGGCAACGTGCTGCTCAAGGGGACCGTTTGCGTCGAAGGCGCTGGCGGGAATCTCTCGCGACGCAACCGCCAGCACCCGCAGCCCGCTTTCGGCCATGACCTCGAGTTCGCGGTTGAGACCGCTTCGCGCGCCCGCGTCGAGCGGCGCCTCGCCGGTCCCGTCGGCCAGCGTTGCGCACTTCCCGAGCAGCACCTCGCTGGCGCCCTTGACGAACACGCAAATCCGGTCGTTCTCGCTGTGGAAGGTCGCCATGTACTTTTTCGCCGAGTCGAACGGGATCTCGGCAACGCGCGGCAGTCTCCGGCGGATCTCGTCGACGTCCACGCCGGCCTTGGCCGTCAACGCAACCAGCGCGCCCTCCGTCGGATCGCCGATCAACCGGCCGTCGTCGACGCGGCTATCGTTGCAAACCGCCGCCGGGACCAGCAGGCGCAGCGAGCCGTCCGGCGCCCCGTCGATCTCCCCGGCCCCGCCATCGTTCTCGCCGCCGCCGTGCGCGACAAACCGCCCGTCGCCGCCGTATCCTTCTCCATCAACGGCGTAACGTCGGCCGCCTGACCAGAGCGCGCGCGCCGTCATCTGGTTCAGCGTCAGCGTCCCGGTCTTGTCGGAACAGATGACGGTGGTGCAGCCGAGCGTCTCGACGGCGGCAAGGCGTTTGACAATCGCCTGCCGGGCCGCCATCCGCCGCATGCCCAGCGCCAAAGTCAGCGTGACCACGGCCGGGAGCCCCTCCGGAATCGCTGCGACCGCAAGGGTGATCGCCGTCAGGGCCGCCGCCGCGAACGGGCTTCCCTGGAACAGGGAGAGGAGGAAAATCAGGGCGATGACAGCGCCGGTGACGATCGCGAGACGCTTGCCCAAGCGGTCGAGTTGGCGTTGCAGCGGGGTCAACTCCTGCGGGGCGTCGCGCATCATGCCCGCGATCCGACCCATCTCGGTGGTCGAACCGGTCGCCGTTACGATCATCTCGCCGCGACCGCGGGTGACGACGGTGTTCATGAAGACCATGTTGCCGCGCTCGGCCAGAGGGGTCCCGTCGGAAACTGGCGCAACCGACTTCGCCGCCGGCTCGGACTCCCCGGTCAGCGCCGCCTCGTCAACCTGCAGCTCGCGGGCGGCGATCAATCGGCCATCGGCCGGCGTCTTGTCGCCGGCCTGGAGAAGGACGAGATCGCCCGGAACGAGATCGGCGGCGTCGATTTCCTGCTTGGCGCCGTCGCGGCGAACCCGCGCCTTGAGCGCCAGCATTTTCTTCAAGGCGTTCAGGCTCTGTTCGGCGCGGCGCTCCTGATAGAAGCCGAGCATTGCGTTGAAAACAACGACCACGAGAATGACGACCGTGTCGGTGAGGTCGCCGAAGACGAAGGCCACGCCGGCGGCAACGGCAAGGATCAGGATCAGGACGCTCTTGAACTGGTCGAGCAGCTTGCGCCACGCCGCCCGCGGGGCCGCCTCGGCAAGGCGGTTCGGACCCTGCTCCGCCAGGCGCCGTCTGGCCTCGTCGCCGCCGAGGCCGCGCTCGGGAGCCATTTCCAGGCGGGCAGCCACATCCTCGGCCGTCATCGCGTGCCAGGCGCAGGCAGGCTGATCGGCTTCTGTCGGGGCGGCCATAGCGACACCTCGTGCTCAGGTTGGTCCGGTGCGAAGCGGCGCGGGATACGGTCGATTTTGCCCGGCCGGACTTTCCGGCCCACCACGCCCGGCGAATGGTTGGCGCGTGATAGGTGTCGCGCGCTACGGACGCAAGGGTTCTCGCCGCAAATTGCCGCAGCGCCGGGCGCGCCGCAGCGCCGGGCGCCTGCCCGCACGAGCCGCTGCGATTGCCAAACCGGGTGATTTTAGCCGTTTTGAGTATTGCTAGTTGTATTTCCGGCATATTTATGCATAATACACAAACTAGGCGGGTATGTGCATAACGAGCAGCGCCCAGGCCGTGCCAGGACGCGAAAAGCAATAAAAACCCGCATGCAATTGGGAGGTGACTAATGGCTTCTGAAGAGAAGACAGGTGATAAGTATTGGCGAGCAAACATGCGGCTTGTCGCCATTCTCATGATCGTTTGGGGTTTGGTCTCGTTCGGGTTCGGCATCCTTCTTAGGCCATTGCTCGACACAATTCCCATCGGTGGCGTCGGACTTGGCTTCTGGTTTGCCCAGCAGGGCTCGATCTACGTCTTCATGATCCTGATTTTCGTCTACGCTTGGCGCATGAACAGGCTGGATCGCGACTTCAACGTCGACGAAATCTGAGGGGATCATCAGTCATGGACCTAACGACCCTCACCTGGATCTTCGTCGGCGGCACGTTCGCGATCTATTTCGGCATCGCCATTTACGCCAAAGCGAGCACCACCAGCGAATTCTACGCCGCCGGTCGCGGCATCCACCCGGTCGCCAATGGCATGGCCACGGCAGCGGACTGGATGTCCGCCGCGTCCTTTATCTCGATGGCGGGCCTCATCGCGTTCATGGGCTACGACGCCTCGCTGTTTCTCATGGGCTGGACCGGCGGCTACGTCCTGCTCGCCCTGCTTCTCGCTCCGTACCTGCGGAAGTTCGGCAAATTCACCGTGCCCGAGTTCATCGGCGACCGCTTCTACTCGCAGGCCGCCCGCATCGTCGCGGTGGTCTGTCTGATCATCATGTCCGTGACCTACGTCATCGGTCAGATGAAGGGCGTCGGCGTCGCGTTTTCCCGCTTTCTCGAGGTCCCCTACGACATCGGTCTCTACATCGGGATGGCGATCGTGTTCGTCTACGCCGTGCTCGGCGGGATGAAGGGCATCACCTACACGCAGATCGCCCAGTACATCGTTCTGATTTTCGCCTACACCATCCCGGCCATCTTCATTTCCATGGCCTTGACGGGCCATGTGCTCCCGCAGATCGGCCTGTTCAGCGAGACGACGGCCTCGGGCACGCCGCTGCTGTCCAAGCTGAACACCACGATCTCCGACCTCGGGTTCCCGGACTACACGTCGCAGAAGACGACGACGCTCAACCTGATCCTCTACACCCTGTCGCTGATGATCGGCACCGCCGGGTTGCCGCACGTCATCATCCGCTTCTTCACCGTCCCGCGCGTGCGCGACGCCCGATCCTCGGCCGGATGGGCTTTGGTATTCATCGCCATCCTCTACACGACGGCGCCGGCGGTCGGCGCCATGGCCCGCCTCAATCTCGTCGACACCATCCAGACGGGGCCGGTGGGAACGGAGCAGTCGAACCTGGCCTACGATGCCCGTCCGCAGTGGTTCAAGGACTGGGAAAAGACCGGGCTGTTGAAGTGGGACGACAAGAACAACGACGGCCTCGTCCAGTACTACAACGACATGAGCGCGGATTTCCAGGCCAAGGCCGAGTCCATGGGCTGGAAGGGCAACGAAATGACGGTCGATCGCGACATCATGGTGCTGGCCAACCCGCAGATCGCGGGGCTGCCAAACTGGGTCATCGCGCTCGTCGCCGCCGGCGGCCTCGCCGCCGCGCTGTCGACGGCGGCCGGCCTTCTGCTCGCCATCTCCTCGTCGATATCGCACGACCTGCTGAAGGGCGTGTTCACGAGAGGCATCTCCGAACGCGGCGAACTGCTCGCCGCGCGCATCGCCATGACCGGCACGATCCTCGTCGCCGGCTATCTCGGCCTGCATCCCCCCGGCTTCGCCGCCGAGGTGGTCGCGTTGGCCTTCGGCCTTGCGGCGTCGTCGATCTTCCCTGCGATCATGCTCGGCATTTTCGACAAGCGCGCCAACGACAAGGGGGCGATCGCGGGGATGCTGGTCGGCATCATCACGACCATCGTCTACATCTTCTGGTTCAAGGGCTGGTTCTTCATCCCGGGCACCAACATGGCGCCGAACCTGCCGGACAACTGGCTGTTCGGCATCGCCCCGGAGGCTTTCGGAGCCATCGGCGCGATCCTCAACTTCGCCGTCGCCTATGCCGTTTCCCGGGCCACGCAGGCTCCGCCCGAGCATATCCAGCACCTCGTCGAGGACATCCGCGTCCCGCGGGGCGCCGGGATTGCGACGAGCCACTAGCGGCGCGGCGCTGGCGGATCCGTCTTATCCGTCAGCGCCGATCCCCGGCACCTACAACTCGGGCAACCGCCGGTCGCTCCGACGGGCATCGGCCGTTCCGCCGGCACCAAGCGGTCGGCGTCGGTGGACGGCGCTCCCGGAGCCCGGTTGCGATCGATGTTGCAGCACGGTAGCCTTCTCCCCTGGCTCGTCGATATCGTTGATGGCTCGTCGATATCGTTCATCTTCCGCTCGAGCCCGTCTCGGTTGACATGACAACGCTGACGCCTGGGCAGACATGACACCCGCGGACCCGCCCATCGGCATCGACGCCAAACCGCCACCGCCCGAACAGGGCGAGATCCGCGGCTTTCTTGCCGCCACCCCTCCGTTCGACCGGCTGCCCGCGGAGGTTCTTGACGCCGCCGCCTCGACCGTGACGATCGTCCGGATGGAGGCCGACAGCCTCGTCCTGAAGCCGCGCCAGGCGGTCAACAGCCTCTATCTGGTCCGCTCCGGTCGGATCCAGCTCTGCGGCCCCGCCGGCGCGGTGTGGGCGGAGCGTGTTCGCGGCCAGACCTTCGGGCTGCGCGCGCTGCTCAGCGACGGCTTCGCCATGTTCCACGCCATCGCCCTCGAGGACAGCACCCTTTACCTGCTTCCCGCACCTGTGTTCGCCCGGCTGAAGCTGGAGCACCGGGAAATCGACCGGTTCTTCACGCCGGTCGGGGGCGCCGGCCGCAGCCTGAGCCACGCCGACGACCGACCGAGCGCCGAGTATCAGAGCAACCTCATCGCCTTGCGCGTTCGCGACCTGATGAGCGCGGATCCTGTCACCATCGAGGCCGACCGTCCGGTTCGCGAAGCGGCACGGCTCATGCGCGAGTGCAGGATTTCCTGCCTGCCGGTTACCAAAGCGGGCGCCTTGGCCGGGATCATTACCAACGTCGACCTGCGTGACCGCGTCGTCGCCGAAGGCATCCCGGCGGACACGGCCGTCGAAGCGGTGATGAGCCGCGAGCCGCTGACCTTGCCGGCGGAGCGGTTGGCCTACGACGCCCTGCTGGCCATGCGCCAACGCATCGTCCGCCACCTGCCGGTGACCGACGGCGGTCGTCTCGTCGGCGTCATCACCAACACCGATACGCTCCGCCGCCAGATCAGCAACCCCGGCTATCTGAGCGGCATCATTCTCCGCAGGCCCACGGTCGCCAGCCTGGCCGAGGTGGTGGCGCAGGTTCCGCAGCTCCTGGTGGTCCTCGTCGAGACCGGCGTTTCGGCGCACAGGATCGGCCTGATCGTCACCACGGTTGCCGATGTCACGACCTACCGGCTGCTTCAGCTTGCCGAGGACCGTCTTGGGCCGCCGCCTGTCCCCTACGTCTGGGTCGCCAACGGCTCGCAAGCGCGGCAGGAACAGGCAGGCATCAGCGACCAGGACAACTGCATCATTCTCGACGACCGCTTCCACCCGGGCGAGCACGGTCGCTACTTCGAGGATCTGGCCCGCTTCGTCTGTGACGGGCTGAACGCCTGCGGCTATGTCTACTGCCCGGGCGACATGATGGCGCTGACGCCCCGATGGCGTCAGCCGCTCGCCCAGTGGAAGCGCTACTTCAACGCCTGGATCGACGAACCCGAGCCCGAAGCGCGCATGCTCGCCAGCGTGATGTTCGATCTTCGGCCGATCCGCGGCGAGACACGCCTGTTCGACGAGTTGCAGCGCGAGATCGGCGACAGGGCGCAGGCCAACAGCATGTTCGTCGCCCACATGGCCGGCAATGCCCTGACGCACATCCCGCCGCTCGGCGCGCTCCGGCAGTTCGTGCTCAGCCGCGGCGGCGATCATGCCCACATGCTCGACCTCAAACTGCAAGGCACAGTCCCGATCATCGACATCGCCCGCATCCACGCGCTGCGCGCCGGGATCCGCACGGCCAATACCCGCGACCGCCTGATCGAGGCACACAAGATCAACGTCGTCAGCGAGGGCGGCATGCACGACCTGATCGACGCCTTCGAGTTCCTCTCGATCGTCCGGCTGAAACACCAGTCTCGGCAGATCAGGCTTGGCCAGCGGCCGGACAACTTCCTCTCGCCCAAGGAGCTGTCGCGGATCGAGCGCCAGCACCTTCGCGATGCGTTCATCATCGTCCGGACGATGCAGACCAACCTTGCCAGCGCCTATCAGGTTCGTCGCTGAGCGCGGACGGACGGCATGCTGATCTCCCTGCTCGTCACCGTACTCCTCGCCCTTCTGGCCGGCGCGATGGTCTGGCTGATGTTCCGCGTCGTTCGCCGCCGCCCGCCCGCCTACCTGATTCCGGCCGCCATCGGTGCGACCATGCTCGCTTTCACAATCTGGAACGAATACTCGTGGGCTCCGCAAACGGCGGCCGCCTTGCCCGCCGGTGTCGAGGTCATCGACCGGATCGCCGGGAGCACGCCCTGGCAGCCATGGACCTACATCTTCCCCCGCACCGACCGCATGGTTGCCATCGATCGTCCGAGCACGCGCACCAACGACCGCCTGCCGGGCCGCCTCCTGGTCGAGCTGGTTCTGCTCGAGCGGCTGATGCCGGCCCGGCGGACGATGCTGATCATCGACTGCGACAGGGCCCGCCAGGCGAATGTGGCGGCCGATGCGGCCGACCTCGACGGTGCGGGCGTGGGAGCCGCGGGCTGGGCATCGATGCGGCGCGACGGAACCCTGTTTCGCGCGGTCTGTCGGCGGGAGACGACTCCACCTCCCTTACCATCTCCCTCTTCGCCTGGGCACCCTTGACTCTGTCCCCGGAACCGGCGCCGTCGCCGGGGCGGTGAACGAGGGGGTTGTCTGGCGGCGCATCCCGATGCAGTTTCGGCGCACGTCGCTAAGGCGGCCACGGCGCGGAGGGGCGGGGAAGACCATGCGGGCAATCTCTATTCTTGCAACGATCGGCGTGCTGATCCTGGTGTCGTTGACGTTCGTTCCGGAGGCAAGCGCCTACCACGCCATGGTGACGATGGCGGCGCTCGCTTGCGCTGCCCTTGCCCTTGTCACGATCATCGCAACGCGGGGTCGGACCGCGGCCGGCGGCGGCGCGGCGACCGCGGAACCGCGCCCGGCCGCGGAGGCGGCAAGACCGCTCGATGCGGCGCAGATGGCCAACCAGGCCGACGCGGAGGTCATCAGTTTCCTCGCGACCATGCAGCAGCGCGGTCGCCTCGTCGACTTCCTGATGGACGACATCACCGCCTACTCGGATGTTCAGGTCGGCGCCGCGGCGCGGGTCGTTCACGACGGCTGCCGGGCGGTGCTCAGGGAACATCTGACAATCCGCCCCCTGCGCGAAGAAAGCGAAGGTTCGACGGTCGAAGTGGGCGAAGGCTTTGCCGCCGACGAGGTTCGCTTCATCGGCGCGATCGGCGGGTCGCCGCCGTTCACGGGCACGCTCGTCCATCGCGGGTGGAAGGTTGAGAACATCAACCTGCCCCGCCTGCTGCACCGCGAAGAAGATCGTCTGCCGACAATTGCTCCGGCGGAGGTCGAGCTTAAATAGGCGAAGAGGCGGAGCGCGGCTGCCGCTTCCGAAAAACGCGCGCGCGCATTCGTCCCGTTCGCCCGCATTCGCCCATCTCTCCGCACCCGGCCAACCAGCAGGCATGGTACAGGCATGAGCCCACGTTTCAGTCTCGGCATCGATCTGGGGACCAGCAACAGCGCGATTGCGATCACCGATTTCGACAGCGACCAGATCGAGCTCGTCGAGGTGACCCAGATCGTCGGCGCCAACCAGGTCGGCGAAAAACCGGTCCTGCCCTCCGCTCTGTACATTCCCAATCCCGCCGAGTTTGCCGAGGGCGCGCTCGCCCTGCCCTGGCGCAACGGCGCCGACGACAGCGGCGACGGGGCGATCATCGGCCAGTTCGCCCGCGACCACGGCGCGCTGGTTCCCGATCGGCTTGTGACGTCGGCGAAATCGTGGTTGTCGAACCCGCACATCGATCCGCGTCAACCGGTCCTGCCATGGCGCTCCACCATCGCCGGAGGAAAACTGTCGGCGCTGGAGTGCTCGCGTCGTTACCTCGCGCACATGCGCGACGGCCTGCTCCACGCCGAGCGCCTCAAGGGGCGCGAGTGGGCGATCAGCGACGGGCAAATCGTGCTTACGGTGCCGGCGTCGTTCGACGAGGTGGCGCGCACGCTCACGGCCGAGGCGGCCGAGGCGGCGGGGTTGGGCAAGGTCACGCTCCTTGAAGAGCCGCTGGCGGCGTTTTATGCCTGGACAGCCGGCGGCGGCAAGGAGTGGCGCAGCCAGGTCGGGCCGGGCGACATCGTGCTCGTCTGCGACGTCGGCGGCGGGACCGCCGACTTCAGCCTCATCGCCGTCAACGAGCGCGACGGCGACCTCGACCTTGAGCGGATCAGCGTCGGCGAGCACATCCTGCTCGGCGGCGACAACATGGATCTGGCGCTGGCCTACACGCTCAAGGCGAAGCTCGAGGCGGCCGGCACGAACATCGACGCCTGGCAGCTCCTCGCCCTCGTCCAGGCCGCCGGCAAGGCGAAGGTGGCGCTGTTCGAGGACGAGACGCTGCCCGCAGCGCCGGTCGCCATCCCCTCGCGCGGCTCGAACCTGTTCGCCGGATCGGTCTCGACCGTGCTCGAACGCCCGGTGCTCGACCAGGTCGTCATCGACGGTTTTTTCCCGCTGACGGCCGCCGAAGACCAGCCGAAAGAGGCGAAACGGGCCGGCCTGAGCGAGTTCGGCCTGCCGTATGCGGCGGACCCGGCCGTAAGCCGGCACCTCGCCCGGTTCCTCGCCCGCAGCCTGGCCAACGTTCGCGCCAGCGAAGGGCTCGCCGCTCTGGTCGGCGAGGCGGCGCAGCGGGGCGGGCTGCTGATGCCGACGGCCGTCCTCTTTAATGGCGGGGTCTTCAAGGCTGCGCCCCTGCGCCGTCGCGTGATCGAGCTCCTGACGGCGTGGAATGAAGACGGGGCGGTACGCGAGCTGGCCGGGTTCCAGCCGGACCTCGCCGTCGCCAAGGGCGCCTCGTTCTACGGTCGCAATCGCGTCACCGGCAAGGGCATCCGGATCCGCGCCGGCGCGGCGCGATCGTACTACATCGGGCTTGAGACCTCGATGCCGGCAATACCGGGCTTCAGCCCGCCGGTCAAAGCGCTGTGCGTCGTCCCTCAGGGCATGGAAGAGGGCAGCGAGGTGCTGATCGAGAACCAGGAATTCGGCCTCGTAACCGGGCATCCGGCCGAGTTCCGCTTTTTCTCCTCCGAGGTGCGCAGCGGCGATGAGCCCGGGCAAATCCTTCCCGACGCCGAGGCCGAGCTCGAAGAGACCAGCAGCCTCGAGGTCGAGTTGCCGGCGATGGCCGATCTCCCCGCGGGACAGGCCGTCCCGGTCCGCATCAACGCCGTTGTCACCGAACTTGGGACGCTCGAGCTGTGGATGAAACACGCCAAGTCGGATCGTCGGTGGAAGGTCGAGTTCCAGGTTCGAACCGAGTGAGGCCTGCTTCTGCATCGCGCTTGCTGCGGTCGAGTGCAATAACCTCGGTCGCCGGCCGATGATCATGGGCGCGTGATGGGGCGATGACGGCGCCCCGCTTCAGTATCGGCATCGACCTCGGGACCACGAACTCGGTCCTCGCCTACGCGCCGTTGGGAGACGCGCCGCCGGCCGACGGATCGGGGGAAGACGGGGCGCCGGTCGCGGTCCTGGCGATTGCGCAATGGGCAACAGCCACGACCCTGGTCGAGCAGCCGGTCCTGCCCTCCTTTCTCTACCTGCCCGAAGACGACATCGCGGCGCAGATCCTTGGCGAGGCGCTCAGGGAGGGCGACTGGATTATCGGCCATTTCGCGCGGACGAAGGCGCAGGAAGCGCCCGGCCGCGTTGCCCACTCGGCGAAGTCATGGCTGTGCCACCACGGCGCCGATCGGGAGGCGGCGTTCCTGCCCTGGGGCTCCACCGACATCGCGGCGGCGAGGAAGATCTCGCCGGTGCGCGCGTCCGCCCTGATCCTGAACTACCTGCGCGCCGCGTGGAACGACCGTTTCGCCGGACGCGGGAGCGACTGGGCGTTCGACGCCCAGGAGATCACCATCACCGTGCCGGCCTCCTTCGACGCGGCGGCCCAGCGGCTTTGTCTGACCGCCGCGGAGCAGGCCGGCTACCCGGAAACGGTTCGCCTGCTCGAAGAGCCGCAGGCCGCATTCTACACGTGGCTCGCCCGTCACGGCGGCGAGGACAACGCCTGGCAAGCATTGGCGCAGGCCCTCGAGGCGCCGCCGCCTCGTACGGCCGTGGCTGCCGGAGCGCCGGAGCCGGATGGCGGGGCAGCACCGCCGTCGCTGCGCCATGTCCTGGTCGTCGATATCGGCGGCGGCACGTCGGACTTCAGCCTGTTCGCCGTGGACGGCGAAAGCCGCGTGCGCCGCATCGCTGTCAGCGAGCATATCCTTCTTGGCGGAGACAACATCGACCTCGCTCTCGCCCACGCCCTCGAAGCGCAGCTCGGCGGCGGCGAAGCCCGGCTCGGCGGCGCCCAGTGGGACTTCCTTGTCGCCCGCTGCCGCGATCTCAAGGAACAGGCGCTGGCGCAGCCCGGCGCGGCGGATACGGTTCTGCAGGTGGCCGTTCCCGGGCTCGGCTCGAGGCTGATCGCCGGCGCCCGCACCGCCGAGATCACCCGCGGCGAGGTCGACCGCATCATCCTCGATGGCTTCTTCCCGCCCTGCGCCGCCGATGCCGCACCCCGGCGCGTCGCCGCGGCGCTGAAGGAGTGGGGGCTCCCCTACGCCAGCGACAGCGCGATCACCCGCCACCTCGCCCGGTTTCTGCACGGCCGACCCGCCGTCGATGCGGTCCTGTTCAACGGCGGCGCACTCTACCCGGAAGCACTGCGCCGGCGGCTGAGCGAGCAGATCGGCCGCTGGCAGGGCCGGTCGGCAGTCCCGGTTCTGGCGAACGATGAACCCGATCTCGCCGTCGCCCGCGGCGCTGCGCGCTTCGGCAGCCTGGTCCACAGCGGCAGAGGGCGGATCGCGGCCGATGCCGCGCGGGCCATCTTTCTCGAGGCGCAAGCCAGGGCGACGGACGACGGAGACGCGGCACGGACCGCGGCGAAGGGCCAGAGGCTGGTCTGCGTCCTGCCGCGCGGCGCCAAAGCGGAGGAGATGTTCGCAATCGGCAACCTCGCTTTGGAATTGCGCATCAATCGGCCGGTGCGCTTCCAGGCCTACGCCTCGACCCGGCATGGCGGCGCGCGCGCCGGCGATCTCATTGCCGCCGGCGAATCCGATCTCCAGGCGCTGCCGCCGCTCGAGACCACGGCCCGCGTCGAGCACCCGCCGGCGGGGCGCCGGACCATCGCCGTGACGCTCGAAGCGAAGCTGAGCGAGCTCGGTCTGCTGCAGATCGCCTGCCGCAGCGCCGATCCCGACCTTCTTGCGACCTGGCCGCTCGATTTCAATCTTCGCGGCCTCCCGACGGACGTCGCCCGCAGTGGAACGGACCCGGACGACGCCTCGGCGCCGGTCCGGGTCGCGCCCAATGCACCGGCAGCCGCGCTCGCGGCCGCGGGCGCGGTGATCGAGCGACGATTTGCGCAACCGGCGGCCGGTCGTGAAGGGACGGGGCGCGACAAGGTCACTGCGCAGCGCCTGCTGAGCGCCCTGGAGAAGACCCTCGGCATCGCCAAGAGCGAGTGGAACTGGGTTCTCGTTCGCAGCCTCTGGCCGAGCCTCGAGGCCTGCGCCGATGGGCGCCGAAGATCGCCCGAGCACGAGGAAACGTGGCTTGCCATGGCCGGGTTTCTGCTCCGGCCCGGCTTCGGAGCCGCGGCCGACGAGGCCCGTATCGACGGCCTGTGGCGGATCCTCGGCGACGGCCCGGGCGCCGCCGGCAAGCGGGTCAAGCTGCAGGCCTACATCCTTTGGCGACGCGTCGCGGGCGGGTTGTCGCGTGCGCGTCAGGAAGCGGTGCTGGCCGGCGAGATGAACAGAATCCGCCGCCAGGACAACCTGCCGCCGGAGCTCGTCCGCATGACCGGCGCCTTCGAGCGGCTGGAGCCGGCGATCAAGGCCGAACTGAGCGAGCGATACATCGAACGGGCGGCGGCGCTGGCGCGCGCGGGTGGGCACAGCGCCCCGTTCCTCGCTGCGCTCGGCATGCTGCTCAATCGGGCGCCGTTCTACGCCGGGCCCGAAGACGTGACCGACCCGGAGCTGGTGGAACAGGCGTACGAGGCCTTCGCCGGCCTCGACTGGGCCGACCCGGAACTCGCCGAGATGTCGACGTTGTTCCTGCGCGCGGCGCGAGTGGTCGGCAACCGAAGCCTCGACGTTCGGTCTTCGCTGCGCGGCAAGATTGCAGGGCGGCTGGAGAAACTGGGAATCCCTCCGGCCCGCACCGCGCGGCTTCGCTCGCACATGCCCATTGCCGCCGTCGAGCGCGCGGGCCTGTTCGGTGAAGCCCTGCCCGTCGGCCTGATCCTGCGGGACGCGGAGTAGGCCCAGCCTGCGCTTACGACGCCACGCGCTGGGCCCGGACGGACAAACGGATCTTCGCCTTCAACGATTTCGTTGTGAAAGCGCGCTGATCTAATAGGCGTTCTTGCTGGTCCAGCCGATGAAGGCAGTCATCACCAGGATCTTGAAGTCGAACCACAGCGACCAGTTCTCGATGTAGTAGACGTCGTGCTCGAAGCGCAGGCGCATCTTGTCCAGCGTGTCGGTCTCGCCGCGGAAGCCGCTGACTTGCGCCCAACCGGTAATGCCCGGCTTGACCTTGTGTCGCCAGTGGTAGTCGCCGATGAGGACAGCGTACTTCTTGTTGTGCTCCACCGCATGCGGCCGAGGACCGATCAGGGACATCTCGCCGCGGATGACATTGAAGAGCTGCGGCAACTCATCCAGGCTGGTGCGTCTGAGAATGCGCCCCACCCGCGTGACCCGCGGATCGTCGCGCGTCGCCTGCGGAACGTCGGCTTCCGGCGGGCGATTGTGGTACATCGACCGGAATTTGTAGACGACGATCACCTCGTTGTTGAAGCCGTAACGCTTCTGCCGAAACAGCACCGGTCCGGGACTGTCGATCCGGATGGCGATGGTGATCAGCAACATCAGCGGCGACAGCATCAGCAGGGCGATGGTGCTGATGATCCGGTCCTCGACCTGCTTGACGATACCGTTCCATCCGGTCAGCGGCGCCGACGCGATCTCAAGGACCGACATCCCGGCGAGCTGCTGCTCGCGGTGCTGCTGGAAGTGGTAGCCGATCAGGTCCGAGCCGAGATAGATGTGCACGGGCAGCGCCCGCAGCTTGCTGATGATATCGATGAGCCGCCCGTCCGCGCTCCACGGCAGGGTGATAACGACATCCTGGATGCGCCCCTGGCGCACGTACGTGACCAGGTCATCGAGGTTGCCCAGGACGGGGAAGCCGTCGATCTCGTCGGTGATGCGGGTCCGCCGATCATCGAAAATGCCGATGATGCGCTTCCACGGCGCGTGTTCCCGGCGCAGCCGCTCGACCAGGTGTTTCGCCTGGCCGCTGGCCCCGACGATGGCGATGTTGCGCACCATCGTTCCGGTTCGCGCCAGCCGGCCGATGTAGAGCCTCGCCAATCCGCGAAAGCCGAAAATGAGGACCGTCGAGCCGACGAAGGTGGCCAGAAACCAGGCGCTGCGATACTGATTCGATATTTTGAGCACGACCGCCAGCACGAAGACGACCAGGGCGCTCAGCAGGACCATCTGCCGCATGCGCGTGGGCCAGGCGACCAGCGTGTTGAAGTCGTACAATCCGGCGTAGTGGAAAAAACTGACGGTGAGGACGATACTGACCGCGATCACGTTCAGGTAGACCTGCAACGAGGTCGAACCCCAACCGATCAGAAAATGATAGGCGACGAGGCCGGCGGCGGCGATGGCGAGCGCGTCGACGAGCCGAAGCATGCCGGACACAACGCTCTCGGACACCGAAAAACGACGCTTGGCGGCCGGCGCATCGCTCTCTTTTTCGTCTTCGAGCGGCGGCTGAACGAACGTTTCTATGGGATGAACTCGCTCTTCAGAGGTTTCAGAGAGCTCTCGCAGCGCCGTGTCTGCATTCGGCATGATCCGTAATCCCGGATGTGCTGCGGGAGATTCCCGTAAGGCGCGCATCCTTGTAACACAAATACACGCGCCAAGCCAGCAGCGCGTGGACAACACCGATCGCTCAGGGCGGCGTCACTTGAAAATGGCCGTCGAGGCATCGGCGCGGATGGCCACAATCACCCCCACCGGCGCAATTCCTTCACGCGATGACAGCGAAATTCGGGCAACCCGATCCCGGGTATCCATTCGTACCGACATCGCCGACAGGATTCAATTTTTAACCGCGCCACGACTGCGCCGCGGTTGCGCGCCGCCCCTGGCGTGCTCGTTTGGCAACACCGTACGCCGAATTTGGCGCAACAGGGGCCAGTTCGGAAGCGCGGCCAAGAATCACCGGTCCGGAGGGAAGGGCTCCGCGGAGGAACGGCTCCGCCGCGGTACGGGCCCCCGCAAGGAGAAGCCATCGACGTGCGGCCCGGCAAAACTTTTGTCGGAACCTTCGTCTTCAGGTCGTCGTTAGTTGCCGGGAGCAAGAAGAGGGTGTCCGCGTGCATGTGCTGATAACCGGCGGTGCCGGCTTCATCGGATCCCACGTTTGCGACGAGCTTCTGGGTCGCGGCCGTCGCGTGCGGGTGCTCGATAACCTCGACGAGCAGGTCCATGAGCAGAGCGGGCGACCGGCGTATCTCGCCGCTGACGCCGAACTCGTCGTCGGCGACGTGCGCGATCGCGGCTCGGTGGAAGCGGCGCTGCGCGGGATCGACGCCGTCATCCATCTGGCCGCCTGCGTCGGCGTCGGCCAGAGCATGTACGAGATCGGCCGCTACACGGGGGTGAACGACTACGGGACCGCGGTCCTGCTCCAGGCGTTAAGCGAGCGCTCGGCCGCTTCGCCGCTGGCCCGACTCGTCGTCGCGTCGTCCATGAGCATCTACGGCGAAGGCCTCATGATCGACGACGAGGGACGGGTTCACGATCAGGTCGAACGCAGCGGTGAACAGCTCCGTCGCGGCCGGTGGGAGATCGAAGGCCCGAGCGGCGCCCCGCTCCGGCCGCTGCCGACGCCGGAGAGCAAGCGACCGGCCCTCAACTCGGTCTACGCGCTCGGCAAGTACGCGCAGGAGCGGATGTGCCTCGTTGTCGGAAGGGCGTACGGAGTCGAGACCGTGGCTCTTCGCCTCTTCAACGTCTACGGCACCCGCCAGGCCCTGTCGAACCCCTACACCGGGGTTCTGGCCATCTTCGCCTCGCGCCTTCTCAACGGCAAGCCGCCGCGCATCTTCGAAGACGGCCTGCAGCGGCGCGATTTCGTCCACGTCCGCGATGTCGCCCGCGCCTTCCGCCTCGCGCTGGAGGCCGAGGCCGCCGTCGGGCATGCCGTCAACATCGCCAGCGGCGAGAGCGTGACCATCCGCGCCGTCGGCGAACGTCTGGCCGCGGCCCTGGGCGTCACGGTCGAACCGATAACGACCGGCCGCTACAGGGTCGGCGACATCCGCCACTGCTTTGCCGACCCATCGCTGGCCCGGCGGGCGCTCAACTTCGAAGCGGAAGTCGCGGCGACCGACGGCTTTGCCGAACTCGTCGCCTGGCTCGCCAGCGAAGCCGCGGTGGACCGTGTCGAGGCAGCGCAGGACGAACTCCTTCGTCGGGGGCTGGTGGCATGAGGCCGACGCCGACGCCGGCTCCGAGCCCAACGCCAAGCCGCGACGAGGGTGCCATCCTGGCCGCGGCGTACGGCCGCGTCGGCGTCGTCGAATGGTTCAGGCCCGGCGAACACGAGCGTGTCGAGAAGGTTCTGGATGGGCTTTCCACTATCGGCGTCCGGCGCCTGCGCATCGGCGTCTCGTGGGCCGACTTTCATCGCGACGATGGCGCCTCGTGGTACGACTGGCTGCTGCCACGCCTCGCCCGCGAGATCGAGGTGCTGCCGTGCTTCACCTACACGCCGCCGTCGCTCGGGGTCGAAAGCAAGTCATCCTCGCCGCCGCGCGATTCCAAGGCCTACGCCGACTTTCTCGACGTGATCGTCGCCCGTCACGGACGCGGCTTCGACTGGGTCGAGCTGTGGAACGAGCCCAACAATCTGAACAACTGGGACTGGCAGCTCGATTCCGAATGGCGGGCCTACTCCGTCATGATCGGCGGCGCCGCCTACTGGCTGCGGACGCTGGGCAAGAAGACGGTGCTCGGCGGCACCTGCCCCACCGACCCGAACTGGCTTCGCCTGATGTGCCGGCGCGGCGTGATGGACCACATCGACGCCGTCGCCGTTCATGGCTTTCCCGGGACCTGGGACGCGGCCTGGCCCGGCGGGAACGCCGCCCTCGCCGCGGCCCGCGATGTCGTCGGCGCGGAAGGCTACCGGCCGCAGTTCTGGATCACGGAGGCCGGCTTTTCGACCTGGCGTCATGACGAAGGCGAGCAACTCCGCCAGTTCCTCGCCGCCCTGGGCTCGGAGGCGGAGCGCGTCTACTGGTACGCGTACCAGGATCTCGACCCCGCGCTCGAAAGCGAGGAAGGCTTTCACTTCGACGAGCGGCACTACCACCTCGGCATGGTCCGCGCCGACGGGAGCGGCAAGCTCCTTCACCGCGCCCTGGCCCGCGGCGGAGTGGAAGCGGCCGCCGATATTGTCGGCTCGATGGCGGCGCCGCACGTGCGCCGGGAGCGACCGTCCGTTCTCGTCACCGGCGGCGCCGGCTTCATCGGCGCCAACATCGCCGACCGGCTCGCCGGCAGCGGCGAAAACGTCATCATTTTCGACGCGCTCGCTCGCGATCACGTCGAGGAGAACGTCGCGTGGCTATCGAAGCGCCATGGCCCCCGGGTGAGCTTTGTCTGCGGCGACGTTCGCGACCCCCATGCGGTCACAGACGTCGTGTGCCGGGCGAAGCAGGTCTTTCACCTCGCGGCCCAGGTTGCGGTCACGACCAGCCTCCTCGACCCGCGCAGGGATTTCGAGATCAACGCCGGCGGGACGCTCAACGTGCTGGAGGCGATCCGCCGGCGCCCGACGCCGCCGCCACTGGTGTTCGCGTCGACGAACAAGGTTTACGGCCGCCTCGATACGATCGCGGAGCTGCGAGCCGAGGCGCTGCGCACCACGGCCGGCGCCCGTTTCGCAGACGGCTTCGACGAGACGCTGCCCCTCGATTTCTACAGCCCGTACGGTTGCTCAAAGGGTGCGTCCGACCAGTACGTCCTCGACTACGCCCGCATCTACGGGTTGCCGGCCGCGGTGCTGCGGATGAGCTGCATCTACGGCCCGCGGCAGTTCGGGACGGAGGACCAGGGCTGGGTCGCCCACTTCCTGCGTTCCGCCATTGCCGACAAGGTCATCACCATCTACGGCGACGGCCGCCAGGTCCGTGACATCCTCTATGTCGACAACGTCGTCGACGCCTTCCTGCTGGCGCAGAAGCGGATGGCGCTCGTGCGCGGGCAGGCATTCAATATCGGCGGCGGTCCCGCAAACACCGTCAGCCTGCTCGAACTGGTCCAACTGATCGAGCGCATCACAGGGACGCGGCCGAAAACCGCCTTCGCACCACCGCGTCCGGGCGATCAACGGCTCTACGTATCCGACATCGGCAGGTTCGCCGCCGCGACCGGCTGGTCGCCGCGGACCGGCGTCGCAACCGGCGTGCGCCGGCTGCTGGACTGGCTGGAGAATCGCTTCGGCGGGGAGCCTGCCGCCGCAGGCAATGACATCGCCGCCGTAGTCGTCGGCGTCGCCGCGCAGGGAGGCCGGTCGTGAGAGTCGCGCTGGTCAATCCGCGCTGGAGCTTTGACGGCAGCATCTACTTCGGCTGCAGCGCGCCGCATCTGCCCTTGGAGTTCGGCTACGCCCGGGCCCTGCTCGCTCAGGCCGGCCACCGGAGCCTTCTCGTCGACGCGCATCTGTTCGACGTGTCGACCGACGAGATCCCCCGGCAGGTCGCGGACTTCGGCGCGGAGATGACGGTGGTGACGACCGCGCCCAGCTACCTGTTCTGGCGCTGCGCCCCTCCTGAGCTGCGGGTTCCGCGCGAGACCCTGCAGGCCCTGGCCGGCATCGGCGGGCTGAAGGTCGCGGTCGGTCCGCACCCATCGACGACGCCGCGCACCGCGGTGCGCAAGCTCGGCTGCGATGTGGCCGTCATGGGCGAGTGTGAAGAGACGCTGACGCGGCTTGCGACCGGCGAACGTCAGGGGCTTCCCGGCATCGCCTACGCCGACGGCGATGCGGTGCGCGTGAATGGCGGGCCGCAGGCAGCCCGCTTTGTCGACAGCGCGGCCCTGGCCTGGGATGAGCGGGCCATCGCCCTCCACCACCATCATCATCACCGCTTCGACCTGGTCGATGCCGGAAAGCCGTCAGGACCGGGCGCCGAGGTCGAGGCCTCGCGCGGTTGCCCCTATCGGTGCACCTTCTGCGCCAAAGAGACCTTCCGCGACGCATACCGCCGCCGCGCACTGCCGCTTCTGCTGGCCGAAATCGACGGCTTGCTGTCCCAAGGGGTCGAGTATGTCTATTTCATCGACGAAATCTTCCTGCCTGACCGGGGTCTGCTCGAAGCGCTCGCCGCGCGAAGCCTGCGCTTCGGCGTGCAGACCCGGATCGACCTGTGGAAGCCGGACATGCTAGCCCTGCTGGGGCGCGCCGGATGCGTGTCGATCGAGGCCGGCGTGGAAAGCCTGACCGCGAATGGGCGCGAGCGGCTGGCAAAGAACTGTCGGATCGACACCGCGGCATTGACCGAGCGGTTGATATTCGCCAAACAGCACGTCCCCTTCGTCCAGGGCAACCTGATCGCCACGGCCGACGACGATCCGGAGGCGATTGCGGCATGGCGCAGCGAGCTCCGCGACAACGGCGTTTGGGCCAACGATCCGGTGCCGATGTACCCCTATCCGGGCTCACCCGACTACCGCCTGCGCTGGGGCCTGCCCGACGACGAAGCCTGGGAACGGTCGCACGCGGCATACCTCGAAACCTTCGACCGGTTTTCAGACCTCCAATCCGAGCGACCGGCGGCCCTGGCCGAGCTCGAAAGATGTTGCGCGTCATGAGCCCCCCGACCGCCCCCGCGCCTCAGCTCGCGCTTGATCACGCGCAGTCATGGCCTCGGCGCGTGCTGATGACCGCGGACGCCGTCGGAGGGGTCTGGCCCTACGCGCTGGATCTCGCCCACGGCTTTGCCCGGCGCGGCATCGAAACGCTGCTCGCGGTCATGGGCGAGCCTCCGAGCCCGGACCAGAAGGCCGCGGCCATGGCCATCCCCCGCTTGCAGGTGGAGGCGGCGGCGTTCGCACTGGAGTGGACGGCCGGCGCGGCGGCCGAAATCGACGAGGCCGGACGCTGGCTGCAGGCGCTGGCGCGAGATTATGGGCCGGACCTGATCCACCTCAACGGTTATGCCCATGCCGCGCAGCCCTGGCCGGCGCCGGTCGTCGTCGCCGCGCACTCGTGCGTCCGCACCTGGTGGCGTGCGGTTCATGGCGAGGATCCGCCCCCGGAGTGGGAGGAGTATAACGGGCGCGTGCGCAGCGGTCTCAATGCCGCCGATCTGGTGATAGCGCCGACCAGGGCGTTTCTCGCGGCCCTGGTCGAGGCGCACGGCTGGCTGGAGGCGAAGCGGGTCGTCACCAACGGTCGCCGCGAGCCGGCCGTGGCAGGCGGAAAGGCCGGCAAGCAGCCTGTCATCCTGTGCGCGGCGCGGCTGTGGGACGAGGCGAAAAACGTGGCCACGCTTGACGCCGCCGCCGGCGAGGTGCCCTGGCCGGTTTACGTCGCCGGGCGGAGGACAAGGCCGGAGGGTGGCGGCGTCAACGGCTTTACGAACGTTCGCCCGCTCGGCCCGCTCGGCGACGCCGGCCTTCGCGGATGGTTCGATCGCGCCCAGATCTTCGTCTCGCCGGCGCTCTACGAGCCGTTCGGACTGGCGGTCCTGGAGGCGGCGCAAAGCCGCTGCGCGCTGGTCCTTGCCGACATTCCGACCTTCCGCGAGCTGTGGGACGGTGCCGCCGTCTTCGTCCCGCCACGCGACGACCGGGCGTTGGCCAGGACGCTGAACGAGCTTGCCGACGATCCCGACGCGGCGCGGTGGCTCGGCGGTCGGGCCGCGGAGCGGGCGCGCCAGTACGGAGTGGACGCGATGATCGGCGGCACCCTGGAGGCCTACAGCGCGGCCGCCACCCTGCGCGGACGCTCGTCCGCATCGTCCGGTCGCACCATCCCTCGACCCGCCGCGGCCGCTGTGGAAGCCGGGCCGTGAGGATCGCCTTCTTTGGCTCGAGCCTCGTGTCCGCCTACTGGAACGGGGCCGCGACCTACTACCGCGGCCTGCTCCGGGCGTTGGCCGAGCGCGGTCACGAGATCACCTTCTACGAGCCCGATGCCCTGGACCGCCAGGCGCACCGGGACATGGACGATCCGCCATGGGCCCGTGTCGTCGTGTACGCGGCAAACGAGGGCGCGCTCGATCGCTGCCTGCGCCATGCTGCCCAGGCGGACGTGGTCGTCAAGGCAAGCGGGGTCGGCGTCTTCGACGCCTACCTGGAAGAAGCCGTCCTTCGGTCACGCCGGCCGGATGCATTCGTCGCGTTCTGGGACGTCGATGCGCCCGCAACCCTCGAGCGGCTCGAAGTCGATCCGTCCGACCCCTTTCGTCGTCTTATCCCCGAGTACGACACGATCTTCACCTACGGCGGTGGGCCGCCGGTCATCGCCGCGTATCGCGCGCATGGCGCCAGGGCCTGCATACCGATTTACAACGCGCTCGACCCGACGACGCACTATCCCGTGCCGGCGGAGGCGCGCTTTTGCAGCGACCTGACCTTCATCGGCAACCGTCTCCCCGACCGGGAGTTGCGCGTCGCCGATTTCTTCTTCGGCGCCGCCGCACGCCTGCCGCAGCAGCGCTTTCTGATCGGCGGGAGCGGCTGGGAAAGCCGCGACATGCCGGCCAACGTCACTGCGCTTGGGCACGTCTATACCGGTGACCACAACGCCATCAACAGCTCCGCCCTCGCCGTCCTCAACATCAATCGCGACAGCATGGCCCGGGTCGGCTTCTCGCCGCCGACGCGGGTTTTCGAGGCCGTCGGGGCTGGCGCCTGCCTGATTACCGACGCCTGGGAGGGCATCGAGGCCTTCCTGACACCCGGTGAGGAGGTTCTGACCGCGGCGGGCGGCGGCGGGGTCGCGGAGATTCTGGCCGGCCTGTCGAAAGAGGCCGCGCACCGCATCGGCGAAAAGGCCCGCGCGCGCATCCTTGCGCACCACACCTACGCGCACCGGGCCGCGCTGGTTGACGGCGTTCTGCGCGGCGCGAAGCCGGCGCCGGTCGGGATCCGGAGATGAGCGCACCCTTGCGCATCGTCATTCTCGGGCTGTCGTTGACCTCGTCGTGGGGCAACGGCCACGCGACGACCTACCGCGGGCTGATCAAGGAGCTCTGCCGGCGCGGTCACGAGGTCACCTTCCTCGAGCGCGATGTGCCGTGGTACGCCGGAGAACACCGGGACATGCCCATCCCGCCATTCGGCCGCGTTCACCTTTACCGGGATCTGGCCGAACTGCGCGCCCGCTTTGCGCGGACCGTGGCTGCCGCCGATCTGGTGATCATCGGCTCCTACGTTCCCGAAGGCGTCGCGGTCTGTCGCTGGGCGCTATCGATTGCGCGGGGGTTGACCGCCTTCTACGACATCGACGCGCCGGTAACGCTCGCCAAGCTGGCGCGCGGCGAGATGGACTACCTCTCCCCCGACCTGGTGCCCCGGTTCGACCTCTACCTGTCGTTCTCGGCAGGACCGCTCCTGGAGCGCATCCGTAGGCAGTTCGGCGCGCGTCGGACGGGGATCCTCTACTGCTCGTTCGATCCGGAGCTCTATTTCCCGGAGGCGGCGGAAATCCGCTGGCGCCTCGGCTACCTCGGCACCTACAGCGACGACAGACAGCCGACGTTGACCGCGCTGCTCATCGATCCGGCCCGCAGCCTTGACACCCGTCGCTTCGTCGTTGCCGGGCCGCAGTACCCGGCCGGGATCGAATGGCCGGACAACGTGGAGCGCATCGACCACGTCCCGCCAAGCGCGCACCGCGCCTTCTACAACGCCCAGGCATTCACGCTCAACGTCACGCGGGGCGATATGGTCGCCGCCGGCTGGTCGCCGAGCGTGCGCCTGTTCGAGGCGGCGGGTTGCGGCGTGCCGGTCATCTCCGACGACTGGGAAGGTCTGGACAGCCTCCTTGCCCCCGGCGAAGAGATCCTGATCGCGCGCAACGCGGACGACGTTCGCCGTTACCTGGAAGAAATCGACGAGGATCGCCGGCGCGCGATCGGCGCCGCAGCGCGTCGCAAGGTGCTCGCCGAGCACAGCGCCGCAGCACGGGCGCGACAGCTCGAGGACTACGTCGCGCAGTTGCGCGAAGAAACAGGGAAGGTGGCACCGGCAAGGAGGCGGCCGATCCCGGCGCGCGCGACCGAGAGAACAGGAAACGACGCGGAACGACAGGGGCAACATGAGCGTGCACCTTGACAAGGCAGCAGCCTCGCGCCGGACCATTCTGGTCACCGGCGGTGCCGGTTTTATCGGCTCGCACCTTTGCGAACGTCTTCTCGAACGTGGTGACATCGTCTGGTGCCTGGATAACAACTCGACCGGCTCGTTGGACAATGTCGGCGCCATCATGGCCAGCAAGCGGTTCCGCTTGATCGACCGCGATATCATCCAGCCGCTGCCGCTCCACGTCGACGAGATCTATAACCTCGCCTGCCCCGCCTCGCCGGCGCATTACCAGGCCGACCCGATCCGCACGACACGAACTTGCGTCCTCGGTGCGCTGAACGTGCTCGATCTGGCCCATCGCTGCGGCGCCAGGGTTCTCCAGGCATCGACCAGCGAGATCTACGGCGAACCGGAGGTTCACCCGCAGCGCGAGACCTACTGGGGCCACGTCAACCCCATCGGGGCGCGCGCCTGCTACGACGAGGGCAAACGCTGCGCCGAGTCGCTGTTCTTCGACTATCACCGCAGCCGCGGCGTGGCCATCAGGATTGCCCGCATCTTCAACACCTACGGGCCGCGGATGCAGGCCGACGACGGCCGGATCGTCTCGAACTTTATCGTACAGGCGCTGCGCGATCGGCCGCTCACCGTCTATGGCGACGGCCGGCAGACGCGGTCGTTCTGTTACGTCCGCGACATGGTCGACGCGCTGATCCGGCTGATGGACGCGCCCGACGATCTCACCGGCCCGATGAACCTCGGCAACCCGCACGAAGTGCCGGTCATCTATTTGGCCGACCGGATCATCGCCATGACCGGCGCCTCCGCGTCGATCGTCTTCAAGCCGCTGCCGCCGGATGATCCGAGCCGCCGGCGGCCGGACATCGGATGCGCGAGGCGGGCGCTGGGCTGGGAACCCGTCGTTTCGCTGGAGGAGGGGCTGGCCGCGACCGTCGATTACTTCCGCGCGGTTCTGCAGGACAAGGGGCGGGCGACGGCCGGACATGACGGCGGTCGCAGCGATGGCGTTTGCGGCACGATCGGCCGGGCCGACGCGCGTCTGGAGCGGCCGTCGGCGCTGCATCCGGTCGAGCCGCGCGCCGCGGGCGGGGCCGGGGCGAGGCGGTGAAGCGGTTGCGCTGATGCGCTTTGTCTACTTCACCCATTCGCTCGTCTCCGACTGGAACCACGGCAACGCCCACTTCCTCCGCGGCGTCGTCCGCGAGCTGCAGGCGCGCGGCCATCAGACACGGCTGTTCGAGCCGGAGAACGGCTGGAGCCGCGCCAACCTCGTCGCCGCCCACGGCGAGGCGGCCGTGACCCGGTTCGCCCGGCGTTTCCCGGGCATGCATTCGGCGACGTACACCCGCGAAAACACCGACCTCGATGCGATGCTCGAGGGCGCGGACGTCGTCGTCGTCCATGAATGGAACGAGCCATGGCTGGTCGCGGCGATCGGCCGCTATCGGTCTCGCGGCGGTCGGTTCCTGTTGATGTTCCACGATACCCACCACCGGGCGGCGACCGCGCCGGACGAGCTCGACGCCTTCGACCTCGACGGCTACGACGGCGTTCTCGCCTTCGGCGACGTCGTCAGCGAGATCTACAGGAAGCGCGGCTGGGCGCGGGAGGTCAGGACCTGGCACGAAGCGGCGGACACGGCGCTGTTTCGCCCGCATCCGGAGATCGCGCCGATCGCAGACCTGATCTGGGTCGGGAACTGGGGCGACGGCGAACGCAGCGCCGAACTGGATGCGTTTTTGCTCGAACCCGTCCGCCGCCTGCACCTCAGTGCGCGCGTCCACGGCGTCCGCTACCCGGCGGAAGCGCTGGCAGCTCTGGCGCGGGCGGGGATCGTCTACGGAGACTGGCTCGCCAACGACCGCGTGCCGGAGGCTTTCGCCGCCCATCGCCTGACGGTGCATGTGCCGCGCGGGCCATACGCCCGGACCTTGCCCGGCATTCCGACGATCCGCGTCTTCGAAGCGCTCGCCTGCGGCATCCCCTTGGTCTCGGCGCCATGGGACGACTGCGAGGGCCTGTTCCGCGCGGGGCAGGATTTCCTGTTCGCCGCGGACGGCGACGCCATGGCCGGCAAGCTGCGCGCGTTGCTCGCCGAGCCGGCGGCGGCGGCGGCGCTCGCGGCAAGCGGGCTGGAGACGATCCGTACCCGCCACACCTGCGCCCACCGGGTCGACGAACTGCTCGCCATTTGCGCGGCCCGAGGCAGAGCCGATGTGGGCGGTGCTGGCGACGGCGCCCGCGAACCGGTCCGCGCGCACCCGTCAGATGTGCAACTGGCCTTCGGCGACGACGACGGCGGCGCCGGCCAGCGCAGCGCGGCGCAGTGATCCCGCCTCCACCGTCAGTTCCAGGCGGATCAGCGACGGTCGGCCCATTTCGAAGCCTTGCTCCACGACATAGGCTCGCGATCCGTCGCGCGGGGTCTCGGCCTCCACGATCTGCCCGGCGAGCGCCGCCACGGCGGCTCCCGTCGCCGGATCCTCGGCAACGCCCAGGTCCGGGGCGAACATGCGGGCGTGGAACTGGTGGGCAGGATCTTCGCAATCGCTTGAGTAGACAAAAACTCCGGACGCTTGGGTCGCACCGCGAAGACGCGCCCAGGCCTCGGGCACGACCCGGGCGCGGCGCACGGCGTCGCGACCTCCGACCGGGACCAGAAGAAATGGCACACCCGCCGACCACACCCCCACCCCGTGGCCATCGAAGCCGATGTCGGCGGGCGAAAGGCCAAGGCCGCCGGCGACAACCTCCGGTGCCGGGGCGGACGCAACGCGCTGCGAGAGCGCCGGCAATCGGCACGAGGCAATCCCCGTCCGCACCGATGTGACGCTCACCCGGCAACGGACCGCCCCCACTTGCTCCTCAAGCGTGACCACCGCCTCGCCGGCTTCGCCGAGACGGTCGAGCGCGGCCAGGCAGACGGCCGACCCGACCGTGGGATGGCCCGCGAACGGAAGCTCGCGGCTCGGGGTAAAGATGCGCAGGCGCGCCCGGTGTTCGGGGTCGGCAGGCGGAAGGACGAACACGGTTTCCGAAAGGTTGAACTCGGCGGCGACCGCCTGCATCGTCGCGTCTGTCAGGCCGCCGGCGTCAAGAACGACAGCGAGGGGGTTGCCGGCGAGCGCCCTGTCGGTGAAGACGTCGAGGATACGGTAGGCGCGGGCCAACGGATACGCCTCAGAACGAGTAGCCGAACATCTCGATATCGTCGCGGAAGGTGCGCGCAACGAGCGACTTCGTATGCTCGTTGTAATAGGAGCGGTAGTCGGTGTGGTCGCTCTTGTTGAGATGGGGCAGCGTGTTCTGGATGCCGATGCGATCGCAGACCGTCGCGAAGTCGGCCTCGATGTTTTCCAGCTTGCCGATGAAATCGACGAGACTCGTTCCGTCATAGTCGACGATGAAGTCCCGCTGCAGTTTATAATTGCCCTCGCATCTCCACTCGATGAATTTCTGAAAATCCATCCCCGCCGCTATCTTGTGGGTGCGCGTATACCATCGCTGAGTGGTAAAGTGATACAGGGACACCTGCCAGTCCCACGGATTTCTCACGAAGCAGAACTTGAAATACGTGTCGAAATCCGGCACCAGCGGCTTGATGTCCCGGGCGAGCGCATGGTCGAGCAGCGGGTACTGATTCTTCAGGCCCAGCCCCTCCCGCAACCGGCGGGCGCGCAAGAAGGTGAACCGCCAGAGGAAGCGGGCGGCCTTCTTCAGGCGGTAAGCCTCTTCGTATTTTTCCAGTGCCTCGCTGATGCTGGTGCCGGCGACCTTGTAGACATGGATGAAGATGAATTTCCGCTGTCTCGATATGAGAGTCGCCATGCGTCCAAGGTTCCTCAGGCTATGGCCGGGAGATAAGGGTCGAATTCACGTTATCGGGCAGATCCGCCCCGGTCGCCTGCGATGCGCCGGACGCTCATCCGGGCCCTCTAGGGACCCAATGCCGGAACGCCCGGCGGATCCGCCGAAACCTTCCGTTCCAACTGTTGCAGCCGCGACAAACGAAGCGCGATGAGGCAGCAGAAGATGTACGAGATCGAGAAGGAGTTGCCGACGTTGATCGCCCGGCGTTCGAACAAACCGGCAAGGGCGTAGGAGATTATCAAGCCGATGAGGAACAGGCGGAGCTTGTCCTCTTTGACGCTGAACGCGCGCACCAGCGAGCCGATCAGGAAACACATGTAGGCAATGAAGCCGACAAAGCCGGTGTCCGCCAGCATGGCGATATAGGCGTTGTGCGCGGACATCTCGGTGTAGACCATGAACTCTTCGTGCTTGCGAAAGCCCACGCCCAGCAGAGGCGAGCGGAACCAGATGTGCAGCGCCTCGCGCCAGGTCTGGTCCCGCCCGGTCGCGCCGCTGTCCAGTCCGCGTTGAGGGTCGTGCAGACGCAGCACATCGTTTATAAGGACATCCGAGTGGAACGCGACAAAGCCGAACACAACCATTACTGCCGCGTACGTCGCGATCATCTTCCAGGTGATGTCGAGCTTCTTGTCGTAGGCGTAAAACTGGTGGGCAAAAATGACAAGGGTCGGCATCAGCGCGACCATGCTGCCGCGGGTCTGCGCGTTGTACATGGTCATCATCACCACGACCATGCAGATGCCCTGAAGAATCCTGTTCTTCAGGGCGAACGCGCCGATGGCGACGTTGAGCGAGAACAGGCCCCAGACGTTGGGCTGCGCGCCGGCATGCAGTCGACCCCAAACGCGCTCACCCGTCATGTTGATGTAGACCAGAAAGGGAATCATCATCAGGGCGTAGACGCCGACGATCCGCATGATCAACGACGTGTCGGTCGTGCTGGCGATCAGAATGCCCAGCATGAAGACGAACATCACGTTCGCCAGGTTGGCCAGATCCTCCCAGTCGAAGCTATTGACCAGGTAGCTGAGAAGGAAGATGACCATAAAAGCCCAGAGGAACCACATGCCGGGGCCGTTCCCGCGGGTATCGATCGGCAGGAGCAGGCAGTGGAGCATGGCCGGAATCATGCCGGCGATCAGGGCGATCTCGAGCAGGATCTTGTTATCGGGCGCCAGGTGGAAGACGAAGCTCAGCCCAAACAGCCACGCGGCGTAGGCGACGGCGACACATTGTACCGGCTCGACGCCGAACGGGAGTTCGAACCGCCGTTCCGGCTGCTCGAAGCGCGAAGACGCGGTGCTATCCAAAGGCGGTTTCCTCTGAGGCGCAACTTCCCCGCTCGCAGGTTCGCGAGACGCGGTGCACATGCACAATGCCGCCCGCGTGTGTTCAAGTCAACGTGCAGGGGGCCGGGTGGGGCCGGGAGAGGCCTGGAGACGGTTGGAACGCCACGTGAGGAAACACGCGCGCGTGCTTATCGGCCGCCAAGCCCTGACGCCACGGGCATTCGCCGACGAGGCAGGACCATCCCCATCTTCGGTCAGAAGCGATGCCGCCGCAACGGGACATGAGGGGATCCGCCGATGAAACCTGACTACGAGACGGCTTTGATCGTCGGCGCCGGCACGGGGTTCAGTGCCTCGTTGGCGCGTGCGCTTTCCGACGACGGCGGCCTGAAAATTGCGCTCGCTTCGCGAAATCCCGAAAAGATCGCTCGCCTGGCCGACGAGCTCGGTGCGCCGACCTTCGCCTGCGACGCCTCTCATCCGGATCAGGTCACGAAACTGTTCGATCGTGTAACCCGTCATTTCGGCGCAACGCCGGACGTCGTCGTCTACAATCCGAGCCGGCGCCTGCCCGGTCCGCTCGTCGATCTCGATCCTGCGGCGGTGGCCGACGCCATCGCGGTGACGGCGTACGGCGGCTTCCTCGTCAGCCAGGCCGCAGCGCGGGGCATGGTGCGCCGCGGCAAGGGCGCCATTCTGCTCACCGGGGCTTCGGCCAGCGTCAAGGGCTACCCGAGGTCGGCCGCATTCGCCATGGGCAAATTCGCCCTGCGCGGCCTCGCCCAGAGCATTGCGCGTGAACTTGCGCCGCAGGCGATTCACGTCATTCACGTCATCGTTGACGGCGCCATCCGCAATCCGGGGCTCACCGAGCCGGCCGACGCGCCCGACAGCATGCTCGATCCGGACGAGATCGCCCGGACCTGTCTGCACCTGCTCGGTCAGGACCGAAGCGCCTGGACCTGGGAGATCGAGATCAGGCCTTGGCTCGAACGCTTCTAGGCCACGTCATTCAGCGGAAGCAGCTTTCTTCGCACCTTCGTTGCCTCGGCCGGCCCCGATCGCTGCACCGCAGCAAGGGCGTGGAATGTTGCGCCGCAGTATGCTAGTTTCGGGCAGATAGCCGCTGTGCTTTCCCAGAACGGCGGATGACCGCGACGACCCGCGGCCGATCGAAAGCAGCGGCTCAGCCGCCACAGGCCCCACCGAGACCATCCGTTCGGAGACGGAACAGAATGATCAATGACGAGCACCTGGCTGCGCGCGTGCGCCGGATCCTCAAGGACATTGCGCCACGGGCCGATGTCGAGCGGCTGAATCCGGGGCACAGCTTTCGCGACCAGCTCGACATGGACTCCGTCGACTACCTGAATTTCGTTCTGGCGCTCGAGGCCGAAACCGGCGTCCGGATCCCGGACGGCGACTATCCGAAGCTTTCGACGTTGGCCGGGTGCATCGACTACCTGGAAGCCGGCCTCCGCCGATCGCACGACATGGTCGCCGTCGCCGTCTAGAGCGCCGACCGATCCTGTTCGCCGAGCGGCCGCGACCGCGCTGGCGACGCGCTTCGAACCGCGCTGGCCGGCGAATCCTTCCAGATCGCACTTCAGCTTTTTGTGAAGACGCTCCGGCTGTAACTTGTGCACGCCATCAACTATGAGGTCACGCTGCGTGCCGATCCTGCTTGCCGCTTTTCTCGTACTTGCCGCCGCGCTGACGACCGGCGCGCCGCTCGTCGCCTCGCAGCCGGCGGCCGCCGCGTCACCGGCAACCGAAAAGGCCGATTCCGTCCTTGTCGTCAAGAGCGAGCGGCGGCTGTACCTGCTGCGCGACGGCGCCGTCATTGCCACCTACCGCGTCTCGCTCGGGCAGAACCCGCTGGGCCACAAATTCTTCCAGGGCGACGGGAGGACGCCGGAAGGTGTCTACCGCCTCGACGGCAAGAACGACCACAGCCGCTTCTATCGCTCGATCAAAATTTCCTATCCCAATCCTGCCGACCGGCAACGGGCGCGAAAATACGGCGGCCCTCCCGGCGGCGACATCATGCTCCACGGCCAGCCATCGACCGACAACGTGAGCGCGCTCAAGCGCATCGCCCAGTCCCCGACGAGCTGGACCGACGGCTGCATCGCGGTCGAGAACTGGGCAATGGACGAAATCTGGGCCGCCGTCGACAACGGCACGCCGATCGAAATCGTGCCCTGACCCCGGTGGTCACCGCACGTTGACCGCACAGGCCCGGCACGTCGGGCGCCCGCGCGGCGAGATGCGAAACCTCAGGACCCGGACGAGGCGCGTCCCTGCTCGTCGGCAGCAGCGACGGCGGCAGCGGCGGCTTCGGGCGCCAGGGTCGAGTCGACGATGACCCGACGCGGGGCGAACCTGATGTCGTTGGCCTGAAATGCCTCCTGCAATCGGCGAAAGACCTCGCGGCGCAACACGAACTGTTCGCCGGGCTTGGCCATGAACTTCACCCGAATGATGAACGACGAGTCGTCCATGTGGTGCACGCCCTGGGATTTGACCGGCTGGATGAAGTTCGGACCGTACATCGGGTCCGCCATCATCTCGGCCCCGACGCGTTTGACGATCTTTCGAAGTTTCTCCAGGTCGGTGTCGAACGGCACCCGCATTTCCAGCTTCATGATGGCCCAATCGCGGCTGTAGTTCGTGACCCGTCTGATCGCGCCGAACGGTATCGTGTTGATCTGGCCCAGGTGATGGCGAAGCATCAGCGAGCGGACCGACATCCGCTCGACGGTCCCCTTCCCCTCGCCGACGTCGATGTACTCGCCGACGCGAAAGGCATCGTCGATGAGAAAGAAAACGCCGGAAATGACGTCGCGAACCAGCGTTTGCGCGCCGAACCCGACGGCGATGCCGACGACGCCGGCGCCGGCAAGCAGCGGCCCGATGTTGATGCCCAACGACGAGATGACGATCATCCCGACGATGACGAGCAGGGTGATGTAAAGGAACTTTCGCAGCAGCGGCAGCAGCGTCTCGAGGCGGGACAGGCCGGTTCCGCCGATTTCGCCCTCGGCCAGCGCCAAAGCGTCGAGACCTTCATGCGGAAGTTGTCGATTGATCGCGGTCTTGACGATGCCCCATGCCGCGGAGGCCAACGTGAGCGTGACAATGATGTCGAATAGGGATCCCGCCACGCGAGCACCGATCCCCTGGGTCGCCATGGCCTGCAAATGGACGTCCCAGATCTCGGCAAGAACGATGACGCTGACCAGCGCGAGCAGGATGCGGCCGTTGCGCAGGACGACGCGGCCGTAGTCGGTGCCCCGGTCGGTCCCGCCGTCGCGGCTCATTGGTGCGTCCACCGCCTCCGAAGAGGGGGATTCGCCTTGCCGGTCGACCGGGCTGTCGCTGTCGTCCATGCGAGGCGCATCGACGCGCGTCTCCAGGCCGTTTCCCGGGGCGGCGAAGTACTGACGGCAGATCATTCGGAGCAGGCCGTCGACCATGGGAACCGCGATCAGAACGGCGAGGGTCGGGAACACGCGCGCGCTTTGCGTTTCTCCGGTCAGCAGCCGGTGGACCGTCGAAACCACGGCGATGAGGATGAGCAACGTCACGGCGAACATGTGCCAGTACCGCGAGAAGAGCCCTTCGAAGTCCTTCGCGTCGCTCGCCGTCTCGGCTGAACCGTCGGCCAGCAGCCGGTTGATGTCCGCTCGCTGCGCCCAGATCACGAGAACCTGCACGACGACATTCGCAAGCAGCAGGCCCTCGTTGACGGCGAGCATCTGGCCCGGGGCGACCCCGATGTGCGTCAGGAAATTGCCGAAGATTGCCGAGCCGACGGCCAGGCCGATCAGCGAGAGGAGGCCGACGTACAGACGACGGGCCGCCGCGTCATCAAGGTTGGGCAGGCGCAGCGCCGGCTGGCGCACCGAAAGGATAACCTCCAACGCGACCGCGATGACGCGGACCAGAATGAAGAACGCGAAGATCGACCAGAAGGCGATGCGTGCAACTTCATGTCCTTTGAAGACAAAAAAGAAGACGATAATGGCAGTGGCTGCAAAGGCGGCGACGGCAAGGAGGCTGATGAATGCGCGTAGCAGCAAGATGCCGAGCTTTCTGAAGTCGGACCGTGCCTGCGGCCGAGAAAGCTGCCGCTCGAGCGGCCGAAACATCCGCCTCAGGGCCGCTTCGCCGGCAAAGGCGCCGACGAAGATCACAAGCAGGTAGCCGCCGATTGCCCAGATGTGGCTCGGTTCATAGCCTTTCGTGATCCGCGCCACCATGAACGGGCCGATCGACGGCAGTTCGGGAAGCGCCGAGATCATCTCTCGAAACCGGTTTCTCAGGATGTACATGGCCTCCTGAAGGCCGAAGAACATGCTCGCGGGGGGAACCCGTTGATGCTGGTCGACCACGTCGTCGAACGTTTCATCCCGATCCGATACCGGCGCCTCGGGACGAGGCGCCTGGCCCGCGACGGGTTGCGGCGCCGGCCTGCGCTGGTTGGCCGTGCCGTCTTCCTGACTTGCCGCCGGACTCGTTGTCGCCTGCGCCTGCGCCTGCGCCTGCGCCTGCGCCTGCGCGGGCATTGCATCTCTGCCGATAACCAGGGCGCAAAGGACGACAAGCGCGCCGATCGACATCCAGGGCGCTGAAAGCCGTTTCATGATCGCAACCGAACCTTTCGCTGAATAGCGCATTCAATTCTACTCTCGCGCTGCGAGAGACTTGCCGGTGAGACGGGCACATGTGTAGTCACCGGGGTTTGCCGGCTGAGCGAGCGGCTCAGTTGTGGATAGTACCGACTCGAGACGCTCATTGTCATCGACCGGGGCAAGACGTCGGCCGGTGGGCCGAGGCGCGACGCTCTTGATTTATGCGGAACATTGGGTACAAAGATCAAACGGGCGCGGTTCTTATCGCGCCCTTGGCGCATTGTTGTGCAGCTTTGAACAAGCGGAGGGGAACATGAGCTTGTCTTTTCGTAAGACCATGTCGTTGATGATGGTCGCCGGTGCTCTTTCGCTTGGCGCGTGCGCGTCGTCGAGCAGCGTCGATAACCTGGAATCGGAAGTGGCTGCCATGCGCAACGAAATGGCCCAGGTAAAGCAGGAATCGGCAACGGCCGCGAAACAGTCGCGTGAAGCCGCAGCCGCGGCCGAGGCCGCAGCCGCGGAGGCCCGCAGCGCGGCGCAGGCGGCCAATGCCGCCGCCGAACGCTCCGATCGCATGTTCCAACGCTCGCTGCGGAAGTAGCGAGAGGCAGCGGACCCGACGAATAGCGCGGGACGGCAAGCCGTGCCGCGCGGCGGGTCGTACAGAGCGGGCTCAGTTCGAGGTCAATGCGAATGCGGCAGATTCGACGCCGCGCGCAGCGGCCTGATCCAGAATCACTTGAGGAGGTGGGCCGAAGGTCGTCGCCCTGCGATGGTTGTCCGTAAAAGATGATCCCGCTGATGATCCACGACGGCGGCGGACGCGTAAGCCGGACATACCATGACACTCCCCCTGCCATGGTGACGCGGCGACAGCCTCTTCCTGTCGGGGCGATTCGCCACCGCGCGGCGGACGGTTGAGACCCCCCCTCACCGTCCGCCCGCAATTTCCGGCATCGGCGTGACGACTGTATTTCAGCTACTGTGAGCCGGATAACTGTGACGGCGATGGGCGCGCGCTAAGCTTGCGCGAATCGGCGGTTTTCCGTGTACCGGCAGAAGCCGCCCGATCGAAAAAGGACACGCAGACATGCTCGACCACGCCGTCATGTGGAGTTACCGCAGCATTTGGAGGCCTTCCGTCGCCGTAACCGTGGCTCGGGCAGATCCTCGGCGAGGGGACTGGAATGACGAACCGTCGGATATCATTGCGGAGCGGGACGCCTTCGAAATGGTCATGGGCAAGGCGCGCATCGGCGCGGCGCCAAGGGCATGGGCGGTCGCGAGCCGTGTCGGCCACGCCTAGCACGGCGCCGGCCATGCCCCTTCGTTAACAAAGAAAACGGGAGGGACGACTCTTGACCAAGGTCCACATGTCGACGCTGCTCAACGTTCCGGCCGGGGAGGTCTGGGACCTGATTGGCCGCTGGAACACGCTTCCGGAGTGGCATCCCGCCGTTCTCAAGAGCGAACTCAGCGAAGACGGGCAGATTCGACGGCTCACCCTGGCTGGCGGAGGCGTCCTTGAAGAGCGCCTCGAACAGGCCGACGAGCGGCGGCGAACATACACCTACGAGATCGTGTCCGGGCCTTTAACCGTCTCCAACTACAAGGCGACGGTTTCCGTTCGCGACGAGGGTTCCGCCGCAGCGGCCGTCGAGTGGTCGAGCGATTTCGAAGCGCACGGGACCAGCGAGGAAGAGGCAAGCGACATCATTCGCCGGATTTATCGCGACGGGCTCGACAACCTGAAGCGGATGTTCGGCGCGCCGTGAACCGGCGGCGGGGTCGCAGCGCCTGGACTAGCCGCGCGTCAGCGGACGATATTTGATGCGGTGCGGCTGATCCGCGTCGGCGCCAAGACGGCGGTGACGGTCGGCTTCGTAATCCTGATAGTTGCCTTCGAACCAGACGACCTGACTGTCGCCCTCGAAGGCGAGGATGTGCGTGGCGATGCGGTCGAGAAACCATCGATCGTGGCTGATGACGACGGCGCAGCCGGCGAAATCGATCAGCGCGTCTTCCAGCGCTCGCAGCGTTTCGACATCGAGATCGTTGGTCGGTTCGTCCAGCAGCAGGACGTTGGCGCCCGACTTCAGCACCTTGGCCAGATGGACGCGGTTGCGCTCGCCGCCGGATAGCTGGCCCACCGGTTTCTGCTGGTCCGGACCTTTGAAGTTGAACTGGCCGACATAGGCGCGGCTCGCGATCCTGGACTTGCCGAGCTCGATCTCGTCGAGGCCGCCGGAGATCTCCTGCCACACGGAATGCGCGCCTTTCAGTCCTTCACGCGACTGGTCGACATACCCGAGAACGACGGTCTCACCGACCTTGAGGGTCCCGTCGTCCGGTTTTTCCTCGTTGCTGATCATGCGGAACAGCGTCGTCTTGCCGGCGCCGTTCGGCCCGATCACGCCGACAATGCCGCCCGGCGGCAGGCGGAAGCTGAGATCCTCTATGAGCAGCCTGCCGCCCATGACCTTGCGCAGTGACTCGGCCTCGATCACGTTGGCACCGAGGCGCGGTCCGGGCGGAATGACGATCTGGGCGCTGCCGATGGGCCGATCGCGTGCTTCCGCCAGCATCGTCTCGTAGGCAGCGACGCGCGCCTTCGATTTCGCCTGCCGAGCCCGCGGCGAGGCGCGAATCCACTCCAGTTCGTGCGCAAGGGTGCGCTGTCGCGCCGACTCCTGCTTCTCCTCGACGCTGAGGCGCTTCTGTTTTTGCTCCAGCCAGGACGAATAGTTGCCCTCGTAGGGGATGCCGCGCCCGCGGTCGAGTTCGAGGATCCAACCGGTGACGTTGTCGAGGAAGTAGCGGTCGTGGGTGATGACCATCACGGTGCCGCTGTAGTCGCGGAGGAAGCGCTCGAGCCAGGCCACGGACTCGGCGTCGAGATGGTTGGTCGGTTCGTCGAGGAGAAGCATGTCCGGATGCTCGAGCAGCAACCGGCACAGCGCGACGCGGCGACGCTCGCCGCCAGAAAGGGTGGCGACGTTGGCATCGCCGGGCGGGCAGCGCAACGCGTCCATGGCGATGTCGATGGTCCGCTCGAGCTCCCAGCCGCCGGCCGCGTCGATCTTCTCCTGCAACTCCCCCTGCTCTTCGAGAAGCGCCGCCATCTCGTCGTCCTCGAGCGGCTCGGCGAAACGGGCGCTGATGGCGTTGAACCGATCCAGTACGGCGAGGGTGCCGGCGACCGCCTCCATGACGTTTTCAAGGACGGTCTTGTCGGGGTCGAGCAGGGGTTCCTGCGGCAGGTAGCCGACGCTTACGCCGTCCGCGGCCCAGGCCTCTCCCGAAAAGCCGGTGTCGAGGCCAGCCATGATCTTCAGCAGCGTCGATTTTCCGGCGCCGTTGATCCCGATCACGCCGATCTTGGCGCCCGGCAGGAACGACAACGTCACGCCCTTGAGAACCTCGCGACCGCCGGGGAAGGTCCTGGTCAGGCCCTTCATGACATACACGTACTGGTAAGCCGCCATTGCTGCCGCCACCTTCGTCAAATTCGGGAGAGGTGCTGGTGTTACCCGCTACGCGGCGTCGGGATCAAGGGCCTTGCGCGCAGGAGCCAGGGGAAGGCGGCCGAACCCGGTCCTTACGCGACGAATTCTGCCGACATTGCGCCCGTTTGCGACCCGGCGCGGATCCGACGGCGGTCCGGCGGAGGGCGTTGTTGCGTGCGCGAACAGGCTCGCCGATAATGATGAGCTGAGCGCGATCCGCCGAAGTCGGCGGCATGGCGCATCATTGACGCGCGGGGAGAAAAGCAGATGGAGAGAAAAGGCCTCAGGATTGCCGTTCTGGCTGCAGCGGTGGTCATGTCGGCCGCCACGGCGCGGGCGCAGATGCCGGCCGGCGACGCGGCCAGGGGTGAGCAGGTCTTCAAGAAATGCAGCGCCTGCCACTCGGCTGAGCCCGGAAAGCACAAGGTTGGACCCTCGTTGTACGGGGTCGTCGGCCGCAAGGCAGGGTCGACCGATTTCTCGCGATACGTCGGGCTCAAGGGCGCCGACTTTGTCTGGACCGAAGAGAACATCTTCGAGTACCTGCCCGACCCGACGGCCTTCATCAAGAGCAAGACGAGCAACCCACGTAGCGGCATGGCCTACAAGCTTCCGGACGCGCAGGATCGCGCCGATGTCATTGCCTATCTCAAGACCCTGAGCAACTAGGTGCGGCGCTGCACGCGTCGCGCGGTCCGTTCGGGACGGTGAAGGCGCGCGCGCTCGCTCTCGCTCTCATCGTCGCGATGCCCGTTATCGGCGCCGGCTCGCCCGCAGCCGGCGCCGCTCAGGATGATGTACGGCCGGGTGACGCTGCGCGCGGGGCCCAGGTTTTCGACCATTCGTGCGCCGTTTGCCACAGCCCGATCGCGGGCCTGCACAAGGAAGGTCCGTCGTTGGCCGGCGTCTACGGTCGGCGCGCAGGCTCGGTCCCGTTCTTCGCCCATTATCGCGCGCTGCGCGGTCTCGATGTCGTCTGGGACGAGCAGACGCTGGACGCATGGCTCGCCGATCCCAGGGCTTTTGCCGGCGGGGACACAGCGATGTCGGTGAAGCTCCCCGACGCGCAGGCCCGCGCCGACGTGATCGCCTATCTCAAGACCCTGAAGTAGGCCGCGTAGCGCACGCATTGCCGAGAATTTTGCGAAGTCGCGTCAGCCGCGGACAACGAGCACCGAGCACGCGGCATGACGGACGACCCGGGCGGCGTTGGGGCCGAGAAGGTAATCCTTGAGCGCCGGCCGGTGCGAAGCCATGACGATGAGGTCGGCGCCGATGTCGTCGGCGACCCTGAGGATCTCCTGATAGACCGTGCCCTCGCTGACGATATGCTGGACCCTCACATCGTCGGGGACGTGCTTGCGAACGAAGCTGTGCAAGGTCGCGAGCAGGGCGTCGGCGACATTCCTGGCGTAGTCGGCCGGGAAGAACTGGCCGACGAACGGCATCGAGAAGTCCGGCGCGATCGTCACGACATGCAGCGTCGATTGGAATGCGCGGCAGTATTCGACCGCCGTGGGCAGCGCTCGGCGCCACGAGCTGTCTTCGTTCATATCGACGGCCAACAAAATGTCTCGGTACACGCCCGCCCTCCCCTCGTTCTTCTCCTCGTTCTCGTTCGCTCGGCCCGCGAGGGCGTCGCCCTAGCGGGCCGGCTGCGCGACCGCCTGCGGGTGCGGTTCGCGGCGCCAGCGCAGCCACTGCAGGAAGATGACGAACCCGAGCAGCGCGAACGCGAACGGCCATACCCACTCCTTGGCCGGGAGATCGAGCTGCCTCACGTCAAACGCGGTCACGTAGTCGCCGAAATCGACACCGACCTTCTCCGCCGGGCTGTTGATGGCCATGTCGGAGACGTAGTAGCGCCCGTCGGGCTCGCGCTCCAGCGTCAGGCCGTAGGGCTCGTTGGGCGTCGCCGCCGAGCTCTCGGGCGCCTTCAGCAGGAACAGCTTGTAGCGGTCGCCGTAGCGGGTCTCGCGGGTCACATGCAGGCGAACCTCGCGACCCGGCTCCACCGCCAGTTCGCCCGAAACGAAGCGGTCCAGCTCGACCGGGGCGAACGGAGGAAAGATGCGGTCCATGATAGCGCCCGGACGAAACAGCGCGAGGGCGACGATGAGCAGCATGATCGCTTCGTAGAACCGCACCTTGACCAGAAGCCAGCCCTGCGTCGCCGAGCTGAAGCAGAAGATCGCGATCAGCGAAACGAAGAAGATGGCGATGCCGTGCAGCCACGACGTCACCCCGATCAGCAGCAGCTCGGGATTGAAGATAAAGATGAACGGCAGCAGCCCGGTTCGGATGTCGTAGAGAAAGGCCTGCACGCCGGTGCGCAGCGGGTCGGCTCGCGATATGGCCGAAGCCGCGAACGCCGCCAGGCAAACCGGCGGCGTCGAGTCGGCCAGAAGGCCGTAATAGAACACGAACAGGTGCACCGCGATCAGCGGCAGGACGATGCCGGCGGCGCTGCCGAGCTCCACCAGAACGCCGGCCATCAGCGAGGCGACGACGAGGTAGTTGGCCGTCGTCGGCAGGCCCATGCCGAGGATCAGGCACAGCACCGCGGTCAGGACGAGAAGGATATAGACGTTGCCGCCGGACAGCGCCTCGACGACCCCCACCAGGGCGTTGTTGAGTCCGGTCGAGGCCACGGCGCCGACGATGATGCCCGCGACCGCGACGGCGACGGCGATGCCGACCATGTTGCGCGCGCCCGCGACCATGCCGGCGTAGATGTTGGCAAGGCCGACGCCGAGTGCGGCGCCGATGCTGGCCGAGCGATCGCGCATGGCGACGAAGACCGGCTCGATGATCATCAACGCCAACAGCACGACGATGGAGTAGAAGACTGCGCTGCCTGCGGTCCACTGCTCGATCATGAGCAGATAGACCAGCACCGCCATCGGAATGAGATAGTGGATACCGCTGAGCAGGGTGCTGAACAGCCGCGGGATCTCGGCTCGGGTCAGGCCCCTCAGGCCGAGCTTCAGCGCCTCCAGATGGGAGATGTAGAGAAGCGCGAGGTAGGCGAGGATCGCCGGAATGAAGGCCGCCTTCACCACCTCGAAGTAGGAGATGCCGAGCAGTTCGGCCATGATGAAGGCGGCCGCGCCCATGATCGGCGGCATCATCTGGCCGTTGGTCGACGCGGCGACCTCGATGGCGCCGGCCTTGACCGCCGGCAGCCCGGTGCGGACCATGACCGGAATGGTGAAGGTTCCGGTCGTCACCACGTTGGCGATCGACGAACCGGAAATCATGCCGGTCATCCCGGAGGCGAGGATCGCCGCCTTGGCCGGGCCGCCGCGGTAGCGGCCGACCATCGCGAACGAGAGGTCGAGGAAGTACTTGCCGGCGCCGGCCTTGTCCAGCAGCGCGCCGAACATCACAAAGAGGAACACGAAGCTGACCGACACATCGATGGGAATGCCGAAGATGGCCTCGCCGCTGAACCACTGGTAGCCGATCAGGCGGTTCAGCGAGAGGCCCTTGTGCGAAATGATGGTCGGCATCGACTGGCCGAAGACGGAATAGATCAGAAACACGATCGCGACGATGACCAGCGGCAGGCCGATGGCGCGACGGGTCGCTTCAAGCAGGAGAACGATGCCCACGCCGCCGATGATCGCCTCGATGGGCACCTTCACCCCGAGCATCTCGACGGTCAGCAGGATGCCCTGGCGGCTGACGAGGCCGTCCCAGTTCACGTACAGATAAAGGGTCGTCGCGCACGCCACCGCCGCCAAAATGAGGTCGTACCACGGCACCCGGTTGGAGGCGAAACGGCGCGCGGCGGGAAAGGTCAGGTAGCAGAGCAGCAAGGCGAACGCGAGGTGGATGGCCCGCGCCGGCACATCGGTGATGATCCCGATGTTCAGCATGAAGGGAAACGGCGAAGCGATCCACATCTGGAACAGGGACCACACGAACGCGACCAGGCTGATCGCGAACGCCAGCCGCGGGCCGTGCTTGTGCCCGGTGTACTCGATATCCTCGAGCTTGCGGTTCAGGGACGCGGCATCCTCGTCCGCGTCGCTGCCGCTCGCCTCGGTGCCGGCCGCTCCCGGGAGCGGCCTGCGGCCCGGTTCGTCTTCAGGTACGCCGCGCCCCGGTGTTTCCGCCATGTTGGCACCTCTCGTCCCAAAGGTGTGGCTGTGGCAGGGCTGGGCCGGCGCCTCCTCGGGCGAAGAGAACGCCGGCTTCCGCCGGTCCTACATGAGGCCTTTCTCTTTGTAGTAGCGCATCGCGCCCGGATGGATCGGCGCCGTGAGGCCGTCCGTGACCATCTTCTTCGGATCGAGCTTGGCGAAAGCGGGATGCAGTTCGCGGAAGTCTTCGATGTTGTCCATGACCGCGCGCGTCACCTCGTAGACGGTCTGCTCGTCCACCTTTTCGCCGGTCACCAGCGTCGCCAGCACGCCGAAAGTCGTCACATCCTTGTCGGTCGTCTTGTAGGTGCCGGCGGGGATCGTCGCGAACGCGTAATACGGATGCTCGGCAACGAGCTTCTTCTCGACGTCGCCGTCCAGCGAGACGATCCGGGCGTCGCACCCGTCGGTCGCGACCGCGACGCCGGCATTGGGCACGCCGACCGAATAACCGAACGCGTCGATCTTGCCGTCGCAAAGGGCGTTGGCCTGTTCGGTCGAGGTCAACTCCGTGGCGATCTGGAAGTCGGAGTTGCTCATGCCGTAGGCGTCCATCAGCACCTCCATCGTGCCCCTTTGGCCGGATCCGGGGTTGCCGATGTTGACCCGCTTGCCCTTCAGGTCCTTGAACGAATTGATGCCGGAATCCTTGCCGACGATGAGCTGGAACGGTTCGGGATGCAGCGAGAAGACCGCGCGAAGCCCGGGGAACGGCGGGACCGCGTCCGGCGTGTCGCCCTTCCAGGCGTGGTACTGCCAGTCCGACTGGGCGACGCCGAAATCGAGTTCGCCCTCCTTGATCTGGCCGATGTTGTAGGTCGATCCGCCCGTCGACGGCGCGGAGCAGCGGATGCCGTGCTGACGGCCCTCCTTGCGCCCCTCGGCGGCCTCTTTGTGGATGAGGCGGCAGATGGCATTGCCGGCGGCGAAATAGACGCCGGTCGGGCCGCCGGTGCCGATGGTGATGAACACCCGCTTGTCCTGCGCCGAAGCCGGCGCTCCCGGCAGCATGGCGATCACGGCGCCCACGGCCACAACGGCAGCGAAAAGAGCCGCCGGTCCTTTGCCCAGACCTTTCATCTTCATGGGTTTTCCTCCTCTTCCGTTGCAGACCGACAGCAGTCGCCCGGACAAGGACCCGATCGTCCGCGCTCTGCCGCCAATTGTTTTTGTCCGGCGCCTGGGGGGCGCCGAAATCAGGCAATTCGACTGTTATTGATCTTCATCGGACAGGCCCTGCATGTGCCTGCCCGCGTCGAATAGACCGACGATCGGGCCAAATTCCCGCGAGCGTCAGCCGACAGGCTTCGTTGACACTCGATATGCGCATAATACGCGTTTTCGTTGCTGGAAACAAGCGCGCGCTACCGCTAATCGCTTTACGGCAAGGCTGGACGTCCCGGGTCCACCCGCTCGCCGACCGCTCAACCCGCGGGCGAAACTAGGCTGCGGACGCGATCGCCGCATCCAGCGCGGCGGCAAGCCGCTCGACGATAAGGGCGATGTCGTCGTTCGTAACGATGAACGGCGGAGCGAGGAGGACGTGGTCGCCGCGAACGCCGTCGGCGGTCCCTCCGGCCGGATAGCAGATCAGGCCGCTGGCCATGGCCTCCGACTTGACCCGGGCGTGGAGCCTGAGCGCCGGATCGAAGGGGGCCTTGCTCGCCCGGTCGGCAACCAGTTCGAGGCCACGAAAGAGGCCGCGGCCGCGGATATCGCCAACGTGGGGATGCGCCGCAAAGCGGTCCTTGAGGGCGGCGGCGAGCGCTTCGCCGCCGCTGCGGACGTTGGCGAGAAGATCGCGATCGGCAATGGCCCGCTGCACGGCGAGCGCCGCCGCACAAGCGGTTGCGTGGCCCATGTAGGTATGGCCGTGGCGGAAGGCGCCGCTGCCGCCGGCGAACGCTCCGTAGACCCGCTCGCCGACGAGCACGGCCCCGATCGGCTGGTAGCCGGCGCCGAGCCCTTTCGCCAGGCAGAGCAGATCGGGGGCAATCGCCTCCTGCTCGCAGGCGTGCAGCGTCCCGGTCCGACCCATGCCGCACATCACCTCGTCGAGGATCAGCAGGATGCCATGGCGATCGCAGATCTCGCGGATGCGCCGGAAGTATCCCGGGACCGGAGGGACGGCGCCGAGGGTCGCCCCGACGACGGTCTCGGCAACGAAGGCGATCACGGTTTCGCCACCCACGGCGGCGATCGTCTGCTCGAGTTCATCGGCGACGCGCCGACCGTAGGCCTCCGGCTCCTCGCCGTCCCGTTGACCGCGGTAGGCGTAGCACGGCGCTATGTGGCCGGCGTCGGCGAGCAGCGGTTCGTAGGGGGCGCGACGCTCCACATGGCCACCGACCGCGAGCGCCCCCAGGGTGCTGCCGTGGTAGCTCTGCCGACGGGCGATGAAGCGCCGTCGATCGGGTTGGCCGGCCTCGATCCAGTATTGGCGCGCCATCTTCAGCGCGGCCTCCATGGCCTCCGACCCGCCCGACGTGAAATAGACGTGCCGGAGGTCGCCAGGCGCGTGGGCGGCGAGATGATCAGCCAGCGCCTCCGCCGGTTCCGAGGTGAAAAACCCGGTGTGGGCGAACGCCAGCCGGTCGACCTGGGCGACAATGGCGGCGCGCACGTCCGCATCGCTATGGCCGAGGCAGGACACCGCCGCGCCGCCGGACGCGTCGAGGTAGCGCCGCCCCTGCGCATCGATGATGTACACCCCGTCGCCGCGAACGGCGACGGGCAGAGAGGTCCGCAACGAGCGGTGGAACGCGTGGGTGCGGAAGCGGCCGACGTCGGACATCACGTCGTTCAGGGTAGCCGGCGCAGCCACGGTTCCACAACCCGAAAGGGTGGAGCAAGCGGGACATCGTTCATGCCGCGCCCCGCGATCGCCGGTCCGCAACACTGCCATCGGCCGGCGCGAACCAGCATGCTCCCCATACGCTCAAATTCCCCCACGACTGGCTGTTAACTTTACAATTTGTTGTTACTACCCGATCATATTACCCCGCAAGGGTGACACCGGCATTTGATTTGCTGCTCGCGGGCGGCCGGTTCGCGAAGCAGCCGATGCCGTCGAAGGGGGGCTCTGAATGCGTTGGCGCGTGATTGCGGTTGCCGCCGCCGCGGCGAGCGTTGCCGGCGTCCAGCCGGCCGAGGCGGCCGGCTTCGCGCTGAGGGAGCAGAGCGCCAGCGGCCTCGGCGGCGCCTTCGCCGGCATGTCCGCTGGCGGCGACGACATCAGCGCGATGTTCTTCAACCCGGCGGTCACGACCCGGACCTCGGGCAACAGCGTCGCGACCGCGATCAGCGTGATCGCGCCGCAGTCCAAGATCCGCGGCGCCTCGGGAAGTACGATCACCGGCAGCCCGATCACCGGCGGCAACGGCGGCAGCGATGTCGCCGACGACGTCGTGCTCCCGGCCTTCTACGCCCTGTGGGATCTCGATCGAACCTTCAACGTCGGCTACAAGCTGCGCTTCGCCCTTGGCGTCAACACCCCGTTCGGCCTGGAGACCGATTACAACGACGGCTGGGTCGGCCGCTATCACGCCCTCCAAACCAAGCTTTCGACGATCAACGTCAATCCGACGATCGCCTTCCAACCCGTTCCGGGACTATCGCTGGGCGCGGGCTTGCAGCTTCAGTATGCCGACGCGAAGCTGACCAACGCCGTCGATTTCGGCACCATCGGCGCCGTGAGCGGCATTCCCGGCGCCGCCCCGGGCCTGCAGGATGGTCGCGCCCGCGTCACCGGCGACGACTGGAGCTACGGCTTTACCCTTGGCGCCCTGGTCGAGCCATGGTCGGGAACCCGCGTCGGCGTCGGTTACCGCTCGAAGATCGAGCATACGCTGCGCGGGCGGGCCTCGTTCCGGCTCGACGACGCCGGGGTCGGCGCGGCGTTGTCTGGCGCAACCGGCGCTTTCACCAATACCGACGCCCAGGCCACGATTACGACGCCGGAATCGGTTAACCTCGGCGTCTACCAGGCCCTCGGCGCTCGCTGGGCGCTCAGCGGCGAGGCGCAGTGGACCCGGTGGAGCCAGTTCAAGGACCTGACGATCAAGTTCGCCAATCCGGCGCAACCCGACAGCTTTACCGACGACGATTGGAACGACACTTGGTTTTTCGCCGTTGGCGTGACCTACCGCCCCACCGACGCGTGGACGTTGCGCGCCGGCTACGCCTACGACCAGAGCCCGGTGCCCAACAAGACCCGATCGCCGCGCATCCCCGACAACGACCGCCACTGGTTGGCACTCGGCGCGAGCTATCGGCCGCTGCCGAACCTCTTGCTCGCGATCGGGTACACGCACATCTTTGTTCGCGACGCGGATATCGACCTGTCCGCGGCCGCGCCCGGCGAGACGTTCCGCGGCAATTTCAGCGGCAAGGCGGAAACCTCGATTGACATCGTCTCTGTGCAAGCCGAACTGCGATTTTGAAATGTGCAATGCGCGATGCGTCCCTGTCACCCGGGGCGATGGCGACCCGGACGAGACGGCGGCGGATAACGGTGGGCTGGGACGATGACCAGGCTCGTGAGGCGCGAACTGCCGATTGGACATCGCCTCGGATGGCTGGCCGGGGCCTTCGCCTGGCTTGCGTTCGCGGCGACGCTGTCCGTATCGACACCGGCCGCCGCGGCTGGATTCAACATCCCGCCGGGCTTCGTCGTCGTGACCGAACCGGGTCCGGCCAACTCCCCGGACTGGCGGCCGATTCTGACGGTGCACCCGGAGAACAACCCGTTCTCGGAGCTGACGTCGCTTTCCCTGCGCGAAGTGAGCGGCGATGTCGCCGATCCTGACGCCTGGCTGAAGCAACGGCTAACGATCGACGTGCCCGGCAACGCGGAGGTGTCCGAAGTCCTCGACAGTCCCGACAGCCCGTTCGCCGACCCGGCCTTCGACGTGCTTCGCAAGGCCGTGCCGCAGCTTTTCGAAAGCCTCCGCGGGCTCGGCAAGATCGGCGCGGAACTCTGCGATCCGGTGCAGACGGCCTACAACGCCGCAGGGTCGCTGCGGGAAATGTATTGCACGTTCCAGGTCGGGCCGCTGCGCCAGTTCATGGTGCTGCGGCTGCAAAAGGCCGGCGGAACTTGGTACTACACGGAAATCAGGACGGCGAACGATCGCCGGCTGCGCGAGATGGTCGGCATCGCGGACACCTTCAAGCGATAATCCCAAAAACCGCATATCAACCGATAGGATAGGGCAGCGGCCGTCCGTGCCGTCTTTAACCCTTTTGGGTTAGGATAATTGCTCATTTCGGTGTATCCTGTGTAAACCGTTTCGGCATCCGATACGTACCCCGCCATATCCGCCCACTTTTTGAGCAGCGAAAAACAGCATGAATCGTATACGCCTGATGCGCGTGCGCCGAGGCCTGACGCTCCAGCAGCTCTCCGCGCGCGTCGATCCGCCCGCGTCGTACCAGCAGATCGCTCGCCTCGAGCGCGACGAGCGGCGGCTGACCTGGGACTGGTTGATGAAGATCGCCCGGGCGCTCGATTGCGCGCCGATGGATCTTATCGAAGACGGCTGGGAACGGCTGAGCCCGGCGGAACAGAAGCTTGTCGCCGCTTTTCGCGATCTCCCGGAAGGAAGGCGCAGCAGCGCACTCAGCGCGCTGATTCAGTCGGATTTCGGCGTCACCGGCAGCCTCGGGTGCGAGACCAATGCCTAGGTAGCCCCTTCTCGAGGCCGTTCCTCCCCCACTTTCTCCGTTACGGTGATTTTTATCTTGATTCGCATGCGCGTCTTGGCGAAAGTACCGCCGCGGCGCGAGGGAAAGTTAATGTTTTCATGGCTTTGCTGATCGCACCGCGTCTCTGCGATCGGGTCCCCCACGGACTCCCGTTTAGATCAGAACTGAGGGACCGGTTCGCCGGTCCCTCATTTTGCATTCGGCGTTCGCGTCCATTCCGACGCGAGGCCGCTCCCTATTCCGTCGCCGGCGCTCGGCCCGCGCCGGTTGCGGCGGCGGGGCGCGAATAGACGTTGCCGCCCTTCTTGACGCGGGCGATCAGGGCGTACTCCGGCTCCAGCAGTTCGCGCAGCCTGGCCAAGTCGCCGGCCCCGATCGGCGCTCCGGCGACGCTCGCCTTTTCCCTGAACATCGCGAGGTCGAGACCCAGACGGGCGGACAGCGCGCCCAGACCGGCGGCGTAGTCCTCGGTCATCAGCACGGCGTCGAGGCGCGACAATGCCGCGTGCGCCTCGTCAACCGAAAAGCCGGCAGAAAATGTGTACAGCTGGCGGAGCAGGTGCTCGCGCGGGATCCGGGTGAGGAATTCCGAAAACGACGCACCCAGCCATGGCCCTTCGGTCGCCCGCGAAGGATGACTGACGTCGCTGCGTTCCCATTCCGCCAGGACGTTGTAATGCGAAATCACCCGTTCCACCGGGTCGCGCAGGATGGTCACGGTGAAGGTGCGCGGCGGCAGGCGCAACTCGTGGGCTGGCGAATGCGAGCGGGCGAAGAAGTACGCGCCTCGATCGATCAGAAACTTGTTATGGGCGACAAAAACGCGCCCGCCGTGGACCATCCACCCCTGGCTCGCCAGCAACGGTTCCTTGTCGGCGAAGTCGGCGCCGCCGGTCGCGTAGAACGCTGCGTTCAGGCTGGTTCCGCCGGTGCGGCGGATGTGGTGGTGGTAGACCCTGGCGACCCCCTCCGGCAGCGGCACGCTCCGCGCCGCTTTCAGGGCCTTCCGGTCGCTCGCGTAGTAGCGAAGCGCCTGCAGACCGCGTTTCGCTCCGGTCGGCAGCAAATCCTGTATCCGCTTCGTTATTTGCCCCATGGGAGTGCCTCGATCCCTTTGCCTCGCCCCGCTTGCGGCGGAGCTATAGCACGATCGCCGGCGGTGCGCATGCGCACAAGGCGCTGCGTCCCCGCAGCCGCTCTGCCGGCGCTGGCTTGGCGCGACAAGGGATGTCTTGGCGACGGGTGGGCGGCAATCTATCGTCACGACGCCGGCGCCGCCGGCCTCGCAGGATAGACGTTTGAACGGAGTCCCCGATGTCCTTGATCCGCACAGAGTGCGAGGACGCGATTGCAACCATCGTCATGACCCACATCGAAAAGCGCAACGCTCTGAGCGAAGCGCTTATCTGCGAAATCACGACGGCGCTGGAGGCTTTCCGCGAGCAGAACGCGCGCGTCGTCGTGCTGCGAGCGCCGCCGCAGGCCAAGGTCTGGTCCGCCGGGCACGATGTCGGCGAGATCCCCAATCGGGGCCGCGACCCGCTCGGCTGGGCCGATCCGCTCCGGGTTGTCGTTCGCGCGCTGCAAGAGTTCCCGGCGCCGATCATTGCCCTGATCGAGGGCGGCGTCTGGGGCGGCGGCTGCGAGGTCGCGATGGCCTGCGACATCCTTGTCGCAACCGCCGACGCCACCTTCGCCATCACGCCGGCGAAGCTCGGCCTGCCCTACAACCTCGGCGGCCTCCTGACGATGCTGAACGCGGTGCCGCTGCCGGTCGCCAAGGAAATGCTGTTCACCGCCCAGCCGATCCCCGCAAGCCAGGCGCTCAATCTCGGGATCATCAACTACGTCAAACCGGCCGACGAGATCGAAGCCTTCGTCTATACGATCGCCCAGCAGATTGTGACCAACGCACCGCTCAGCATCGCCGTCATGAAGGAGGAACTGCGGCTGTTGGCCAGCGCGCACGCGATCACCCCGGAGCTGTTCGAGCGGATGCAGGGCCTGCGCCGCATCGTCTATGACAGCAACGACTACGCCGAAGGCCTCGCCGCGTTCCGCGAAAAGCGCAAACCCCGCTTCAGCGGAACGTAGCCGCTGCGGCGACGGCGCTCGAAACCAGGTCCGACAGCCAGCCGCGCCCGGAAACCGTCACCTTGGCGAACAGGGGCAGCCGGTCCGGATCGGCGAGCGTGATGCGCACGACCTGGCCGCGCTGGCGCGGCTGAAACGTCTTCTGGAATTCCGGCGGGAGCTGGTCGGCGACCGGCAGGACATCGCTCACCACGCCCGAAGCCTGGACGAAACCGCTCGACAACTCCACCGGGTCGCCCGGTTGCACGGTGTACAGACCGCCGGTTTCGAGGTAGGCGAGGACGAAGCGCTCCGGGCGGTAGAGCACCAGCAGCGGCTCGCCCGGACTGACGACCTCTCCCGGGCGCGCCATCCGCAGGCCGACGGTGCCGGCGACCGGCGCGCGAATGAGGCCGTCGCCGTAGGCGCCGCGCAGATCGTCCAGGGCCGTGGTGGCGTCGCCGATCGCCCCGCCGACAACGCCGAGGGCGTCGCCGGCGCTCGCGAGCGAGGCGCTGAGTTCGGCGACCCGTTCCCTGGTCTCGAAGCGGTCGCGCAGGGTCTGCATCCACAGCGTCAGGCCGATGTCGCCGGCGCCGCGGTAGCTCTCGATCTTCCTCAGCGCCGTCTCAGCCTCGCCGGCGCGGTGGCGCGCGACCGGAAGAACGGCCTCGGCGACGCGTGTTTCCCGTTCGAGCTCCAGCCTGCGCACGAGCAGATCGGCGTTGCGCGCGGTCAGGAGTGCGATGTCCTGGGCCAATGCGACCGAGCTGACCCGGGCGACGACGGATCCGGCTTCGACCACCGCTCCGGGCGAGGTCTCTGTCTGGATCACCTGGGCGGCGAACGGAACTGCCACGGAGACATGCTCGGCGACGACGAGGCCGTCGGCGCGCAGGCGTAGCAGCGAGCCGACGAAGAGGTCGCCGACCCAGAGAAAGAAGGCGGCGATCAGGGCGAGATAGACCCATTGGCCGAAGCGCCCCTTCGCCGCGCGGGCGTCGTTGCCGAAGGTATCGACGACGGGAGCGCGGCGCAGGCGACGGATCAATAGAGGGGCGCCTGCTTGCGAACCCGCGCAGGCACGTACGCGTCATGGAACGACCGGCGGAAGATCCATTCCTGGGCGTAGGCGACGAGCCGGATGGCGCGCACGAAATAGGCGTTGAAGGCGCCGAACAGAAGCGCGTACGGCAGGGCCCGGCCAAGGCCGGGGCGATCGACGACGACCAGCGCGGCGAGAAACGAGATCAGGTCGAGGACGACGTAGCCCAGCGTCACGCTGCCGAGAATCATCCACGCGGCGTCCCCGTAGGTGACCAGCAGCCAGCCGAGGTAGACAGGGAAAACCAGCGTCACCAGCAGGTTGGTGACGATGTAGTCGAACTGGTGGACCAGGTCGGTCGCGGTCGCGCCGCGGTCGCGGGGATCGAGGATGCGCCGGTGCTTGCGCAGGCGGATGCGCAGGGCGTCGCGCTCCCAGCGCAGCCGCTGGCGAACGAAGGCGGGGACCGTGGCCGGCACGTCGGTCAGGCACCAGGCGTTGTGGGCGAAGCGGATCCGCCAGCCGGCCTGGCGCAGACGCAGGGTCAGGTCGAGATCCTCCCCCGGCCCAACGTCCATGCCGCCGACCCCTTCGAGCGCGACGCGACGGAAGGCGCTGAACGCGCCCGATGCGCAGGCGACGACGTTGAAAAAGTCGAGCGCGCGCTTTCCGAGCGAGATGCCGATGACGTACTCGACGACCTGCATCCGGGCGATGAACGAGGCGCCGGCGTTGCGCACGGCGATGTTGCCGCAGACGGCGCCGACTTCCGGGTTGGCCAGCGGGCAAACGATATTCTCGATGGCGTCGCGGTCGAAGGTGCAGTCGACGTCGACATTGACCACGGCCTCGCCGCGCGCTCGCGACAGGGCGAGGTTGCAGGCGCTCGACTTGCCGCAGCGCACTCTGCAGACGAGCGCGACGTCGATCAGGTTTTCCGCGCGGAGGCGGTAGAGTTCGTCGGCCATGCCGTCGGTCGAGCCGTCGTCGACGCAGATGATTTCCAGGTCGCGAACGGTTTGCTCGCGCAGGGAGATGACGCAGCGGCGAATGCTCGCAGCCTCGTTGTGGCCGGCGATAATGATGCTGACGGTGGGTAGGCGAACGGCACCTTTCCCGCGTCGACGCGAACCCAGCTCGACGAGAAGGACGGCGAGAAAGCCGAAGGTGTAGCGCGGCAGGTCGAGAATGATCGAAAACGAGAAGGCGGCGAGAAGAGCCGCCGCGTCCATGCTCAGCAGGTAGTAGAGCGGATCCGAAGGCGTCACCTGGCCGCCTCGAGGTCGCCGAGCAAGACCCGCGGATCGACCAGCCGGGCGTCCGGGTCGAGTTCGACCGCGACGACCGCCCTCACCCGCCGGACGATCCGCTCGGCGGCGGCTTTCGCCGCGTCGGCCGCTGTTTCCGGCAGATAGATGATCGCCCCGTTGTCGCGGCCGACGACGAGGTCGATCTCGCGGAGCTCGCCGCGAACGGCCTCCACGGCGAGCGCGCGGGCGCGCTCGGCGAAACGCGCGCCCTGGCCTGCCGCGACCGCCGGCAGCGCCTGCAAGGCGAGCTCGATCAGGGCCGGACCGCGGCGGCCGTGGCCTTCGAGCGCAAGTCCTTGGCGAAGCAGAAAAAGGAGCGTCTCGCGAGCGGGCGGCGGCGGCGCAATGGCGGGATCGAGCGCGCCACGGGCGATGGCGTCCTCGCCGGCGGCGGTCAGCGCATACGAATACCAGTCGCAGGTGGATACGGCGCGGGCGTCATGGTGGGCGCCGCAGTCGACGCAGCGAAAGCCGATCACCGGCTCGCCGTCGACGTGGCCGCAGCCGTTGCAGACCGTCGCCATTCCCGGCTTGGCGTAGTCGACCCCGAAGTGGCGGAGGGACCGCCGGCACTTCGGGCAGACCAGGAGGTCGCCGGAGCGGAAGGCCCGTTCGAGGGCCATGTGGGCGCAGGCGAAATGGTGGACCGTTGGCTCCTCGTCGATGTCGGCGCCGCGGCATGCGGAGCATTCCTCGCGCACGCAAAGGCGCGCCGAGCGGCACCGCGGACAGACATGGAGGCGGTCGAAGAACGTTCGCGCGAGAAGACCGGCGTCGGCCAGCCGCTCGGCGTGACGCCGCGGCGCGGTGATGTGGCCCGCCGCCGGGTAATGGACGAGATCCGGCACGGCAGCGCTCAATACGGCGGCGAGCCCGGTCTTCCGCGTCGCGCAGCGGGCCAGCAGCAGGAGCGCCGGATCGCTCGCCCGCCGGACCGGCTCCGGCAACGCCTCGACCCGTCGGACGATCTCGGCGGCCTCGGCCAGGACGTCGCCAACCGAAGCCAGGCCGGCGACGCCCACCCGGACCTCGGCATGCGCGACCGGTGTCGGCGAGACATCGACGATCGGCGCAAGCGGCACACGGGAGCGCTCGACGATGGTCCGCGCCTCGTCGGCGCCGGTGCCCTCGCCGAGAACGATCGCATCGAACTCGGCGTCGGGATCCAGCACCAGACGCCAGGACAAGGGGTGCCAATCGCCCGGCGGCAGCGCGCCAAGGATGAGAAGCCGCGGCAGGCAACCGGACCTTACGCTCTGTTCGAGCGGGCTGATTTTGACCAAGCGGCGTCCCTCACTTCAGCCACGAGCCGAAGTTCGTGCAAAGGCGCCACTAGATACCCTGTTTGGGTTAAACTGTCAACCTGCGGTCCGGATGTCAGTCGGCGAACGTGCCAACGGCGGCAGCGATGGCCAGGGCGGCGCCGGCAATGAGCACGAGGAAGGTCAGCGACATGCCGATGGTGCGCCCGGGAATGCTGTGCGCCGACAGCGACCACGCGTGCGTGATACGACCGACGACGAGAGCCACGCCGAGCGCGTGCAGCATCCACGCGGGCGGTCCCGCCTGCTCCGCGGCCAGCATCAGGATGAGCGCGATGGGGACGTACTCCGTGAAGTTGCCTTGGGCGCGGATCCGCCGCGCCAGCGTGTCGTCGCCGCCGTCTCCGATGGCGACGCGGCTTCGCCGGCGAACCGCGATAACGCGCATGGAAAGGACAAGCAGGATCAGGGCAAGGATCGCGGCGTAGAGCGCGGTAACGTAGAGGATCGGCATGGGTGCACCGTCAGGATCAGAAAGGTCGTACCGGTGCGGACAATACAGCGGCGACGGCGTTTGTGTACCGTCATGAGGAGTTCCCATTGCGGAATAACGAAGCCGACAGCGCCCGCCAGCGTGAGAGCGGCAACAGGCCGACGGCGAAAATGCCGGCCGCGGCGAGGACGATGGACGGGCCCGAGGGCGTGTCGAAGCGCAACGAGGCGCCCAGCCCGAGGACAACGGCGAGGCAGGCGAGGATCGCGGCGAGAGCGGCCATGGCCTCGGGCGTCGTCGCGTAACGGCGGGCGGCGGCGGCGGGTATGATCAGCAGCGAGGTGATCAGCAGGATACCGACGACCTTCATCGCCAGCGCGATCACCATCGCGACGAGAATCATGAACGCGAACTGCGCCGGCGCCGCGGCGACGCCTTCGGCGCGGGCAAGGTCTTCATGAACGGTCACGGCGAGTAGCGGCCGCCAGAAAAAGGCCAGCCCGGCCAGCGCCAACGCCCCGCCGACATAAATGATCGCGATATCGGCCCTGCTGACCGCGAGGACGTCCCCGAACAGATAGCCGAGAAGGTCGACGCGGAGCCAGGCCATCGCCCCGATCGCCACCAGGCCCAGCGACAAGCTGGCGTGCGACAGGATCCCGAGCAAGGTATCCGGCGTCAGCCACGGCCGACGCCGTTGGAGCAAAAGGAGCAGGCAGGCGATGGCGACGGTAACGCCGAGAATGGCGAGCGTCAGGTCGATGGAGAGAAGAAAGCCGAGGGCGACGCCCAGCAGCGCCGAGTGGGCCATGGTGTCGCCGAAGTAGGCCATGCGCCGCCAGACGATGAAACAGCCGAGCGGCCCGGCGACGACGGCGACGCCGAGCCCGGCAACCAGCGCCCGGACCGCGAAATGGTCAAGATCCACCGTCGCCCTCCGGCCGAGGCGCGACGTCAGCGCCCGCCCCCCTCTCCCCGGCGTCATCGGTCGGTTCGACGACCGCGCCGGCAAGATCGTGGGCATGATTGTGATGATGCGCATAGACGCCCAGCGCCGCCGCCGCGCGCGGCCCGAACAGCCGGACGAACTCCGGGTCGCGACCGACCGAAGCCGGACCGCCGGCGCAACAGACATGGCGGTTGAGGCAGATCACCCTGTCGGTCGCCGCCATGACCGTGTGCAGGTCGTGGGAGACCATCAGGACGCCGCAGCGGCGCCGCTCCCGGATCGCGCCGATCAGTTCGTATAGCGCGGCCTCTCCGGCGAAATCGACGCCCTGGACCGGCTCGTCGAGGACCAGAAGCTGCGGCTCGCGGAGCAGGGCGCGCGCCAGCAGAACGCGCTGGAACTCGCCCCCGGAGAGGGCCTGCACCGGCGCTTCGAGGAGCGCGGCGACACCCGTTTCGGCCAGCGCGGCGCGCACCGCGGCGAGCGGGCGACGGGCGGTCAGCGTCATCAGCCGCTTGACGCTGAGCGGCAGCACCGGGTCGATGGCAAGCCGCTGCGGTACATAGCCGACGCGCAGCCGGGGACGACGCTCGATCTCGCCGCTCGTCGGCGGCAGGAGGCCGAGGAGAACGCGCACCAGGCTGGTCTTGCCCGCGCCGTTCGGGCCGATGAGCGACAGGATCTCGCCGTCGCGCACGCGGATCGCGACGTTTTCGAGGATCTGGACCCGGCCGAGCCTCAGGGAGATGTCCCGGGCCGAGATCAGGATGCCCGTGGCGGTCGCGGCATCTTCGTCATGCCCTTCGTCGAGACGGTCCGCCACCTTGTGTCGCAACCTGTTGCTCACCCGTTGATGCGCGCGCGCTTTCAGCGCCATGGTCCAGAAAGCGCGCCCAGAACCCGATCAGAGCCTATAACATCGCGCGTACCGTCATTCCATTGCCGCCGGAGCACGCCATGAACAGGCTCGCCGTCGTCCTCGCGCTGTGCCTGAGCCTCTGGCGCGGCGCCGCCGCCGCAGCGCCACCGCCGCCGGCCGTCGTCGCCAGCATCTTTCCCGTCCACGCACTCGTCGCCGCTGTGATGAAGGGCGTGGCCGAGCCGGCGCTGCTGCTCAAAGGCGGCGGCTCGCCGCATACGGCGACATTGCGCCCCTCCGATGCGGCGGCGCTGCAGGAAGCGGACGTCGTCTTCTGGATCGGCCCCGAGATGGAGACGTTCCTGACCAGGCCGCTGCGCACCCTGCCCGCCCGCGCCCGAACGGTGCCGCTGGTCGACGCCCCGGGCGTCACGCTCCTTCCCTCCCGCACGAGCGGCGCGTGGAACGGGCAGGCTGCGGGCGCCCTGCCCGACCACGACGCCGACGACCATGACGACCACGAAGGGCATGACGACCACGAACATGGCGAACACGACATGCACATCTGGCTCGATCCGGGCAATGCCATGGCCATGACAGACGCCATCGCCGTCAATCTCGCCCAGGTCGATCCGGCCCGCGCGGCGGTTTACGCCGCCAACGCCGCGGACCTGCACCAGCGTCTCGAGGCGCTGGACGCGGAGCTGCGGACGAGCCTCGCCCCGGTCGCGGACCGGCCGTACATCGTCTTTCACGACGCCTACCACTATTTCGAAGCGCGCTACGGCCTGAGGCCGGCGGGCGCGATCACCATCAGCCCGGATCGCGCCCCGGGCGCACGCACCCTGGCCGAGATCCGCAACGCCATCTCCGCGACCGGCGCCGTCTGCATCTTCCGCGAGCCGCAGTTCGAGCCGCAGATCGTGTCTACGGTGGCGGCCGGCATGCCGGTGCGGGTCGCCGTCATCGACCCGCTGGGCACGGACGTCGCACCCGGACCGGACGCGTACTTCACCCTGATGCGCAGGCTGGCCAGGTCCCTCCGCGACTGTCTCGACGGATGAAACCGCATCAGGACGCCCCGTCACCTCCGCCGACGAGGCGGGCGAAGGCCGCGCCGTAGGCGGGCAAGCGCGCGACGCGTCCCTCGAACGCGCCGGGAAGACCGTGCCCGGCAAGCGGCGTCGCGCTGTCGGCGGCCGGCAATTCCGCTCGAACGTCAGCGTCGCCAAGATTGAAGACGCAGAGGGTCGCCGCCTCGGCCTCGCCGCGGACGAAGGCCAGGACCGGCTCGGCCGTATCGAGGAAACGGATGTCGCCGCCGATGAGCGCGGCCTGCCTGTTGCGCCAGGCCAGGAAGTGCCGAGCGAAGGCGAGCACGGAATCGGGATCGGCCTCCTGGGCGTCGACCGCGAGCGGCGGATGGCGCGGGTCGATCGGCAGCCACGGTTCGCTCGAGGAGAAGCCGGCGTGCGGCGCATCGGCCAGCCAGGGCATCGGCGTGCGGGCGCCGTCGCGGCCCTTGTGCCGCGGCCAGAAGGTCTTGCCCTCCGGGTCCTGGAGCCGGTCGAACGGCACCTCGGCGTGCGGCAGGCCCAACTCCTCGCCCTGATACAGGAAAACGGTCCCGCGCAGGCTTGTCAGCAGCGCCAGCATCAGCTTGGCGAAGGCCCCAGGATCCGCGGCACTGCGCCCCCAGCGCGTCGCCACCCGAACTACATCGTGGTTGCTGAAGGCCCACGAGGGCCAGGCGCTGTCGGACATCGCCCGCATCCGCTCGACGCTGTCACGGATGAAGCGCGCGCCGAACTCGTTGCCGAGGAAAACGAAGCTGTAGGCCGTGTGGTAGCGCTCCGGTCCGTCGGTGTAGGCGACCATGGTCGCGAGCTGGTCCTCGGCGGCGATTTCGGCGACGGCCATGCACTCGCCGTAGCGGTCCAGGAGCGCGCGCAGCTTCGGGACGAAAGCCAGCGTCTCCGGGCGGGTGCGATTGTAGATCTGCCGCTGCAGGTAGGATGGCTTGTCCGGCGCCGGATGCGGCCGCGGCGGATTGTCCCGCAACTGCGGGTCATGCATGAAAAAGTTGGCGACATCGAGCCGGAAACCGTCGACGCCGCGGTCGAGCCAGAACGCGGCGACGTCGAGAACCGCCTGCTGGACCTGCGGGTTGTGCAGGTTCAGGTCAGGCTGCTCCTTAAGAAAGTTGTGGAGATAATACTGATGGCGCCGCGGCTCCCAGTCCCAGGCCGGCCCGCCGAACACGGCGAGCCAGTTGTTGGGCGGACCGCCGTCCGGCTTCGGATCGACCCAGACGTACCAGTCGGCTTTGGGGTTCGTCCGGTCCTGGCGACTTTCCTCGAACCAGGGATGACGGTTCGACGAGTGCGAATAGACCTGATCGATAATGACCTTGAGCCCGAGCCGGTGGGCTTTGGCGAGGAGCGCGTCGAAGTCTGCAAGCGTGCCGAACCGCGGATCGACGTCTCGGTAGTCGGCGATGTCGTAGCCGAAATCCTTCATCGGCGAGGTGAAGAACGGCGACAGCCAGATCCCGTCGACGCCGAGGCTCGCAACGTAGTCGAGGCGGCTGGCGATGCCGGGCAGATCGCCGATGCCATTGCCGTTCGTATCGCGAAAGCTGCGCGGATAGATCTGGTAGATCACCGCGCCGCGCCACCACTCGCTCATGTCCGTTCCCCTCCTCCCTCGGCCTGCTCCGACGCGGGGCGTCCCGCGCGCTCCGGGTGGAAAGGCGCGCGCCAGCGAAACCTCGTCGGAAAATAGGGACTGTTCACCGGCTCAACGGGTCAGCCAGTCGTTCAAGCCGAGCCCGAACAGCACCGCCAGCCAGAAGAACCCCGCCGCCGCGACGAGGCGGATGAGCAGTGTCGCCGAGCGCAGTTCCAGAAAGTACCACAGCAGGACAAGGGCCTGGCCCGCGGCGAGAGCGATCGTGACGACCCGGGAGACGACGCCGAGATCGAGCCACCGGGCCTGCGCCATGTTCAACGCCAGCAGGCCGATGAGCACCGCGAACACGATCAGGTCGCCGGTCCTGATGACTTTCGCCATTGCCTCAGCCCCCCCGGTCCATGAGGTAGAGGACCGGATAGAGAAAGATCCAGATCATGTCGACGAAGTGCCAGTAGCGGCCGGCCATCTCGACGACGATGCTTCGCCCCGGCACCGGCACCCGACGCAACCAGACCGCCCCGGCCAGACCGACGACGAGGCAGACGCCGATGAAGAGGTGGATGGCGTGGAGGCCGGTCGAGACGAAGTAGCCGTTGATGAACAACTCCGCCCCGGTCGTCTCGATCGGGAACGGCTTGCCCACCCCAGGCATCAGTCCCTTGCCGTAATCGACGTAATACTCGTAGCCCTTTACGCAGAGAAAGGCCATTCCCAGCGCCGCGCTGGCGAGGAGGCAGCCGGTGGTGATGCTTCTCGCGCCCTTGCGGGCGGCGGTCACGGCGAGCGTCGTGGTCAGGCTCGATGTCAGCAGCAGGGCCGAGTTCAATCCGCCCAGCCACATGTCGAGCTTGTCCGTCGCCTCCTGCGCGCCCTGCGGATGGATGACGCGAATAACGATCAGCGCGAAGAACAGCCCGCCGAACATCATCGCCTCGGTGCCGAGAAACACCCACATGCCGAGCGCATCGGCCTCGCGCTGCTGGGCGCGATCGCGGAACGGCTCGTGCAGGACGAGCTGGGTTTCAGCCATGGTGCGTCGCTCCGCCGTCGGCTGCGACCGGGTAGGCATAGGCCTCCGCGGTAACGACCGGGATCTCGGGGAAATTGTGCTTTGGCGGCGGCGAACTCGTGGTCCATTCGAGCCCCGCGGCGCCCCACGGGTTCGGGCCGGCGATTTTGCCATAGCGCAGCGACCAGAGGAGATAGAAGAACGGGAACAGGTAGGCGACGGCAAGGATGCTGGCGCCGGCGCTGGACATGACGTTGAGAACCTGAAACTCCGGCGGATAGGTGAAGTATCGGCGCGGCATCCCGAGGTAGCCGAGGATGAACTGCGGGAAAAACGTCAGATTGAAGCCGAAGAAGACGAAAGCCGCGGAGATGCGCCCCCACCACTCCGGATACATCCGGCCGGTGATTTTCGGCCACCAGTAGTGCAACGCGCCGAGATAGCCCATCACCGTCGCGCCGACCATGATGTAATGGAAATGCGCGACGACGAAGTACGTGTCGGTGACGTGCACATCGACGGCGAGACTGGCCACGAACAGCCCGGTGATTCCGCCGACGACGAACAGCCCGATGAAGCCCATGGCGTAGAGCATAGGCGTGTCGAGCGCGATCTGCCCCTTATAGAGCGTCGCCGTCCAGTTGTAGACCTTGATCGCCGACGGCACGGCAATAAGAAAGCTGAGGATGGAGAAGACCATGCCGGCGTACATCGACTGGCCGGAGACGAACATGTGGTGGCCCCAGACCATGAAGCCGAGCGTGGCGATGGCGAGGCTGGAAAAGGCGACGAACGAGTAGCCGAAGATCCGCCGGCGCGAAAAGGCCGTGACGAGCTCGGTGACGACCCCCATCGCCGGCAGGATCATGATGTAAACGGCGGGGTGGCTGTAGAACCAGAACAGGTGCTGGAACAGAAGCGGATCGCCCCCCAGCGCCGGATCGAACACGCCGATCCCGAGCAGCCGCTCGGCCGCGATCAGGATCAGCGAGATCGCAAGCACCGGCGTCGCCAGGACGAGGATCAGGGAGGTGGCGTAGTGCGTCCAGACGAAGATCGGCAGGCGGAACCAGGTCATGCCCGGCGCCCGCAGCTTGTGGATGGTGACGATGAAATTCAGCCCGGTGGCGATCGATGAGAAGCCCGAGATGAACACGCCGATGATCGCGGCGATGACGTGGCTGTTCGAGAACATCGAGCTGTAGGGCGTGTAGAAGGTCCAGCCGGTGTCGACCCCGCCCGCGACCAGGGCATACATGGTGAACGACGCCCCGAACATGAGGATGTACCAGCTCGCGAGGTTCAGCCTGGGAAAGGCGAGGTCGCGCGCGCCGATCATCAGCGGGATAAGGAAATTGCCGAAGGTGGCCGGGATCGACGGGATCAGGAAGAACCAGACCATGATCACGCCGTGGATGGTGAACGCCTTGTTGTAGCCGTCGGCGGTCAGGATCGCGCCTTCGGGGGTGATCAGGTTGATCCGCACCGCCGCCGCCGCCGCTCCGCCGAGGAAGAAGAACGCCGTTACCGAGATCATGTAGAGGACGGCGATGCGTTTGTGGTCGGTCGTCAGCAACCACGAGCGCAAGGTGTAGCCGGCCTTGAGATAGCTCGGCTCGGCTGCGGCTTCGGCGGCGATCGATGTCATCCGCGTCCCTTCTTCAGCTCAGCGATTTGATGTAGGCGATGAGCTTCAAGAGGTCTTCCTCGCTCACCTGCCCCTGGAAGGTCGGCATGATCGGCTTGTAGCCGGCCGCGACCTGCTTTTTCGGAAACAGAACGCTGTCGCGAATGTAGCGTTCGTCGGCGATGACCGTTCCGCCGCCGTCGAGCGGCACCGGCGAGCCGTAAACCCCGGCCAGGTTCGGCGCGCGAACGGAGGAGTTGGCGCCGTGACAGCCGCTGCAACCGTACTTGCGAAAGAGCGCCTCGCCGGCGGCCGCCAGCGACGTGTCGGCCCCGGCCTGGCCGAGCCAGCGCTGGTAGCCTTCCGGATCCAGGACAATGAGCGAGCCGCCCATGCGCGCGTGATCGGTGCCGCAGAACTCGGCGCAATGGAGGTGGTACTCGCCGACCTTGTCGGCCTTGAACCAGAGCCGGGTGTAGCGACCCGGCAGCACGTCCTGCTTGATGCGCAGCGCCGGGAAATAGAGGCTATGGATCACATCCTCGGAGATCATCGTGAGCTCGACCGGCGTGTTCACGGGAACGTGCAGGGTGTCGATCTCGCGCTGACCGCCCGGGTGCTCGAACTTCCACATCCACTGCTTGGCGACGACGTCGATGCCGAGGCTGTCCGCCGGCGGGTGGAACAGGTCGAAGTAAAGGCTCGCCGCCCAGGCGAAGAACACGCCGGCCAGGAGGAAGGGGATGACCGACCACGAGGCTTCAAGCCAGACGTTGCGGCTGGCGCTCGGGCTGCGGTCGGCCATCGAGCCGCGCCGGTATTTCACGGCGAAGTAGATCATGGCGGCGAAGACCGGCAGAACCAGAACGACCAGCAGCGCCGTGAACGCCAGGATGACCCAGTCGACCTGCTGGGCGTGCTGGGAAAGCTGCACCGGCCACAGCTCGACGCCTTTCGTCGGCTCCATCATGCGCCTCCCTGCGCACCGGCGCCGTGTTCACGACGATCGCGACGCTCCCGGCGCTCCCGGCGCAGGGCGACGACGATGAACCCGGCGAGGGCAGCGAAGGTGGCGAGCCCGCCGGCGCGCAGGGAGCCCTGGATGATCGAGCCGTAGCGCCCTGTCACCGGATCGTAGTGGTAGCAGAGGAGAAGGAGCTGGTCGCTCAGCGACCCGACCTTGCCCTGACCGGCGTCGGTCAGGGCGAGGCGCAGGTCGGTCGGCTGATACTGAACGCCGTAGAGCCAGCGGGCCAGGATGCCGTTGGGCGCGACGACCGCGACGGCCGCGACGTGGGCGAACTGCTGGATGCGATCGTCCCAGGCGAACCGGAAGCCGATCGCGTCGGTGACCGCGGCGATGGCCGCCTTGTCGCCGGTCAGGAAATGGACCCCGTTGCCGGCCCCGTCCCGGCCCAGGATGCGGAGCGCCTCGGACTTTGCCTTGGCCGCGTCGGCGGGCGTCTCGCCTGGATCGATGCTGATTGCAACGACCTCGAAGGCCTCGCCGGGCGTCCAGCCGAGGCTCCTGAGCCCGGTGAAGAGGCCCGAGAGGGTGACCCCGCACAGGTTCGGACAGGTGTAGTAGACCGGCGCCAGAAGCACCGGCTTGCGCCCGAAATAGTCGCCGAGACGCACCGGCTGGCCCTCGTCGTCAACGAACATGGCGCCCGCAGGGACCGCCGCGCCCGGCCGCTGTTCGATCTTTGCCGCGGCGAAGGGATCGAACGTCTGCTGCGCGCGGCCGGGCAGGGGTGCGATCGCCATGAGGAGCGCCGTGGCGAAGAGGACGCCAAACCCCTTCAAGGCTGCCTCCCCTCTCGAGCAGGCGGTGCATCGGCGGGCGCGCCTCCAGGCGCCGGCGGCGTTTGCGGCCAACCGTGCTCTGCAAGTAGCGCCATGGCGCGGTCGATCGGGATCCGGGCGATCCCTCGACCGCGGTCGACCCAGCCGTAATTCGTCAGGATCTGGCTCTCGTGCTCGCGCAACGCCGCAAGGTCGGCTTGCGGATTGACCTGCAGCTTCGGTCCGGGAATGGGCGCGCTGCTGGTCTCGATCGCGGTCGCGCGCTCCGGCGGCTTCAGGCTTTGCAGGATCTGGATCATGCCCCAGATCCCGGCGCCGAAAACGACGATAAGGAGGACCAGGCCCGGCGCGACCCAGACGATGCGGTCAACGCGCGCGTCGCTGGGCTCGTAGCCGTGGACGAGCGCCTTGCGGGAAACCTTCCTGCCGCCCTCAGCCATGGCGCAGCCTCTCCGCGCCGACCATCACCCGGTCCCGGCTCGCCGGCAGCGTCCACAGGAACAGACCCAGCCACAGCCCGCCGATGCCGATCAGCGCGCAGACGGCGAGCGGCACCTGGATCCAACCCTGCTCGCCGAAAGCGGGAAGCACGAGCCAGACGATATGGACGAAGCGCATGGCCAGGACGACCGCTGCCAGCGCGGTCAGGATGCGCCAGTTCGCCCGCGCCCGCGGCGAAAGCAGGACGAGGAACGGCAGCGCCGCATGGAGAAGGCCGATCGCCCAGACGACCGGCGTCCAGCCGCCGCCGACGCGCGCCTGATACCAGGCGACCGAGTCGGGCAGATCGCCCGACCAGATGACCAGGTATTGCATGAACACGATGTAGGTCCAGAACAGGATGCAGCCGAGAAGGGCGCCGCTCAGCACCCTGGTCTCGCCCTCCCCGAACGGATTTCGCCCCTCCGCATCGCGCCCGAGCAGGGCCACGGCGCAGATCGAGAACGCGAGGCCGGCGATGAGGGCGTCTGTGAGGAAGATCCAACCGTAGGCAGAAGAGGCGAACTTCGGCTCCAGCGACATCGCCCAGTCGACGGCTGCGAAGGTGACGCTCAACACGTAAAGAATGGCGCCGATGGCGGCGATCGCCCGCAGCCGCGGCCGGCGTACGAGCGCTCCCTCGCCCCACGCCAGAAGCACGCCCAGGCCCACCCAGACGATCAGGTAGCCGACCCCGCGGATGGTGAAGAAGGTCGCGTCGAGATAGCCGGCCTTGGCCGCGACCCTGGCTTCCGCCATGACCTCCGGCCTATGCCATGGGTAGAGGTCGGCCTGGAAGATGAAGATCGGGAGGACCAGGAGCGCGATCAGCGGCAGCGTCCGGCTCGCCGCCGCGGCGACGTCGCCGAGGACGAGCCCCCACGCGCCGCCGATCAACTGATAGGTGATCAGCATGCCGAGAGCGCCGATCGGGATCGTCGCCCAGCAAAGGAGCGCGACCAGGTAGGGCGCCATGACATCGGCTCCGGCCAGCGCCGCGATGGCTACGGCGACGACGAGCGCGCCCGCCCCGAGCACCGCCGCCGCAAGAGCCGCGTTCCCGGCGCGGCGGCGACCGAACGCCCTCATCGGCCCGCCCCCTCCAGGCGCTCACGCGCATCGGCGGGAAGAGCCGCGACTTCGACGTTCTGGCTGAGTTGCAGGGCGCGGATGTAGGCGACGATGGCCCAGCGATCCGTCGGCGGCACGCGCGAGGCGTACGAATACATGGCGCCATAGCCGTTGGCGATGACCTGGAGGAAGTGCTCGTCGGGCGCCTCGCGCAGGCGCTGGCTGTGGAAGCTTGGCGGATGCGGCATGCCGCGCTGGACGATCATTCCTTCGCCGTCGCCGAGCCGGCTGTGACAGGGAGAGCAGAAGATGTCGAAGCGCTCCTGGCCGCGCGCGAGGAGCGCCGCGCTCATCGCCGGCCGCTCGCCGAGCGTTGCCTCGTAGGCGAGTTCACCGCGCGCAACGGTGCCGGGCGGCGGCGCCTGGACCACCTTGCCGTCTTCGAACAGCTTGCTTTCGCCCCAGACGATGTCCTTGTCCTGCTTGATCATCCGCTGGTCGCACGCGGCGATCAGGAGAAGCGCGCCCAGTGCGCCGAGAACCGCCGCCCGACCCGTCATGCCGGCACCTCGTGAATGGCGACGGCGCCCAACTCGTCGAGCACGGCGCGGCCGGCGGGGTAGCTGAGATGCGGCTCCGTGGGCGCGACCCACAGGAAAAACCGGTCGTCGCTGGCGCAGCCGAAGCGCTCCGCCTCGAAAACCGGGTGATGCAGGCGCGGCAGCCCGTTTTCGACGAGCATGCCGACGACGGCGGCGAGGACGGCTCCCAGCACCGCCAGCTCGAAGGCCGGCAGGATGAACGCCGGCCAGGCGGCCAGCGGCCGGCCGCCGACGTTGATCGGATAGGAGACGACGTTCGCGTACCACTGCATGAACAGCCCGCCGAACGCGCCGGCTGCGCCGCCGATCAGCGCAAACCACGGGATGCGCGTGGCCCTGTCGCCGATCGTCTGGGCCAGGCCCTCGAGCGGGAACGGCGTGAAGGCGTCGAGCTGACGATAGCCGGCCTCGCGGACGCGCCCTGCGGCGGCGAGAAGGTCGTCGCCGTTCGCGAACTCCAAAAGGAGCGCGCGCGGGTTATTGGCTTCGGGCATTGCGCGCCTCCACCCGCTCCTCGCGCAGCACCTCCTTGACCTCGAACATCGAGATCATCGGCAGGAAGCGGACGAAAAGGAAAAACAGGAAGAAGAACAGGCCGATCGTGCCGGCAAGCAGCGACCAGTCCCAGAACGTGGCGACGTACCAGCCCCACGAGGACGGCAGGAAGTCGTGGTAGAGCGTCGTTACGACCAGCATGTAGCGCTCGAACCACATGCCGGTCGTGACCGAGGCGCCGATGAGAAACAGCAACACCGGGTTGCGGCGCACCGCTTCGAACCACAGTCCCTGAAGGACGACGAAGTTCAGGATCACCGCCGACCAGTAGCTCCAGGCGTAGGCGCCGGTGAAGCGGTCGATGAGGGTCGAGCGTTCGAAGGGATCGCCGGAGTACCACGCGGTGAAGGCGTCCATGATGTAGCCGTAGGACGTTATCAGCCCGCTGGCGAGCAGCACCTTGGCGAGCAGGTCGAGGTGACGGGTCGTGACCAGGCTGTCGAGGCGGAAGGTGTGGCGGAGGACGACCGCGATCATGGCGACGACGCCGAAGCCGGAGAACATCGCGCCCATGACGAAGTAGGGCGGGAAGATGGTCGTCTGCCAGCCGGCAAGCTGCCCGACCGAGAACAGCATGGCGACGCCGCTGTGGACCGATACGACGAGGGGCACGGCCAGCGCCGCGCAGATCCGGTAGGTACGTCGCCAGCGCTGCCAGTGAGCTGCGGAGCCCCGCCACCCCAGCGACAGCACGCCGAAGAACACCTGGCCGAGGCGGCCGCGAGCCTTGTCGCGGACGGTCGCCAGATCCGGGATCAGGCCGATGTAGAAAAAGATGATCGAGACGAGCAGGTAGATGACGTTGGCGAACACGTCCCAGACCAGAGGGCTGCGGAACTGGGGCCACAGCGCCATGACGTTGGGATAGGGCAGAAGCCAGTAGAAGAACCACGGTCGACCGAGGTGGATGATCGGGAACATCGCGGCGCAGAACACGGCGAACAGGGTCATCGCTTCGGCGAACCGGTTGAGCGAGTTGCGCCATTGCTGGCTCAGCAGCAGCAACAGCGCGGAAATCAACGTGCCGGCGTTGCCGAGCCCGATCCACCAGACGTAGTTGGCGATGGCGAGACCCCAGAAGACGGGCGAGTTGATGCCCCAGATCCCGACGCCGGCATAGAAGAGGTAGCCGATGGCGACGACGAGAAGGAGTGTGAACAGGGCGCTGGCCGCGAGCCCGATGAGCCAGCGCCGGCGCAGCGGGTAGTGCAGCGGGATCATCGCGATCTGGTCGCTCACCGAGCCGTAAGGCTGCAGCGGCAGGGTCTCGGTGGGGGCCTGCGGATTGACCGATCGCTCGTCCGCCATCGCCTCAGGCCTCCTCGTCCGAGGCGTCGTTGAGGATGCGCGCCTGGTAGGTCGTACGCGGGCGGGTGTTGAGTTCGCGGAGCAAGGCGTACCGGCGCGGGCTCTGCTGGCGCCGGCTGACGGCGCTGTCCGGGTCCGCCTGGTTGCCGAAGACGATCGCCTGGGTGGGGCAGGCGCTCTGGCAGGCGGTGACGACCTCGCCGTCGCGGATCGCCCGGCCCTGCTTCTGCGCCTCGATCCGGGCGGCGCTGATCCGCTGCACGCAGTAGGTGCACTTCTCCATGACCCCGCGCGCGCGTACCGTCACGTTCGGATTGCGCTGCGCCTGGATCGACGGCGAGTCGGTGGCGCCGAACTCGAAAAAGTTGAAACGGCGGACCTTGTACGGGCAATAGCTGGCGCAGGTGCGGGTGCCGACGCAGCGGTTGTAGACCATCTCGTTGAGGCCTTCGGGGCCATGCACCGTGGCGTTGACCGGGCAGCCGACCTCGCACGGCGCCTTCTCGCAGTGCATGCACGGCAACGGCTGGAACAGGGTCCGGTCCGGCTGGTCCAGGCCGCCCTCGTAGTAGCGGTCGACGCGGATCCAATGCATCTCCCGTCCCGCCTCGACCTGCTCCTTGCCGACCACGGGAATGTTGTTCTCCGCCTGGCAGGCGAGGACGCAGGCGTTGCAGCCGATGCACAGGTCCAGATCGATGGACATCGCCCAGGCGTACTTCGGGTCGTCCCATTGCGGGTAGAACGTCGGCAGCGGGGGCTCGTCCGGATGAGCGGTGCGCGCCTCGGCGACGGACACGGTGCGGACGAAGTCCCCGCCGGCCATGGTCGCGTGGTTCTGGGTGGTGGCGAGCCGCAACCTCTCACCCGTCCGGCGCAACGCCGCGTCCTGCACCGTCCACGGCTCCGCGGCGGTGCGCACGGCGTAGGCGTTGTAGCCGGCGTCGTTGCCGACCCGCCCGGCGCGGGACCGTCCGTAGCCCAGGAAGACCGTGACGGTGCGCTCGGCCTGTCCCGGCATGATCCACACCGGGCCCCGGACCGAGCGATCGTTCACCGTCAGTTCCGCCTCGTCGCCGGTGCCGAGACCCAGCTCCTCGGCAAGCCTGGCGCTGACGGCGAGGACATTTTCCCAGGTAAGTTTGGTGAGCGGCTTCGGCAATTCCTGCAGCCAGGCGACGTTGCCCAGGCGGCCGTCCCAGACGCACGGGTCGGGGCGGAAGACCGCCTCGAGCCCCGACGCCGCGCCGGCGTCGGTCGCGTCGGTCGCGTCGGTCGCCGGAGGTTCAGCCGCAACCTGGGGCGCAGGCGTCTCGGTCGCGACCGCGCTGTTGGCGACGAAGCCGTCGCTCAGGACCTGACGCCAGCCGGCCTCCTCGCCGCCCAGGCGCGCATCCCACGTCTCGCGCACCAGCTCGTAGGCTGTCGCATTCAAACGCCCGAGCAGAGTCGCAAGCAGTTCGTGAACCGACGTCCCGCCGAACAGGGGTTTTACCGTCGGCTGCAGGATGCTCGCCGTCCCGTCGACGGCACGGGCGTCGCTCCAGCTCTCGAGCGGGTGGGTCAGCGGGATATGCCAATGACAGTTCGACGCGGTTTCGTCGTAGTAGATCCCGGCGTGAATGCGCAGGCCGACGCGATCCAGGCGGTTCGCGAAGTCAAGGTCCGCCGGCGCCGTATAGACGGGGTTGGCGCCGAGGATGACCAGCGTCTCGACCTCCCCCGCAGCCATCGCCTCGGCGAGCGCCGGCAGCGCGCCGGCGTCATCGGTCGCGGCGAGACCGACAGGGTCCGAGTAGACGACGGTGGCGCCGGCGTTGCCGAGCGCATGGTTGATCGCGTGGGCGCGGGCCTGCGCCTCGGCCGGCAGATGCGCGCCGACGGCGAGAAGGCCGCTGCCCCGGTGCGCGGCAAGCTCGTCGGCGGCGGTCGAAACCCAGCTCAGTTCGCGCGGCGTCAGCGCGGCGGCCGGCGTGCCTTCCCCCGCCTCGCCGAGCTTGCCGGCAAGGGCCGCGAGCAGGACCGGCAGCCGCTGCGAGGCGACGCTCAGCGTCGCTCCGGCGAGGGCGCCGGTCAGGGTCGGCGTGCTCTCGGCGACATGCAGGCGGGTCAGATTGCCGGCCTGCTGATGGTCGCGGCGGCGCTGCGACCACTGGGCGGCGTGGCGGACCTGGCTCGGTCCCGGCCCGAAAATGTCGTCCTCGAGGCTGACGACGACCGCCGCGTTCTCGAGGCGGTAATGCACGTCGAGCGGCCGGCCGAAGGCGCGCCGGGTGCCCTGATGGCGCAGGGCCACCCCTACGGGCTCGAAAGAGTGCACCCGGGCGCGCGGGAACGCTCTTTGCAGGTCATCAAGCTGACGGCGCAGCGTCGGCGACGTCACCGTCTCGGTCAGGATCCTGAAGTCGCCGCCGCTGTTCTCGCCGAGGCGCTCGCGCAGCGCCACCACTACGCCCTGAAAGGCGTCCCAGGTGGCGATCCGGCCGAGGAAGGTGATCGCGCGCGACCGGTCCGGATCGTAGAGCTCGAGGATCGACGCCTGCGCGAACGCGTCCGTGCTTCCGGCGCCGATCATGGGATGATCCGGATTGCCCTCCAGCCTGGTCGGCCGGCCGACATGGGTCTCCGCCAGGACGGGCTGGGCGTATCCTTCAAAAAGCGCCGCCGTGGCGAAGTAGAGCGGCTTGCCGGGAACCAGCATCTCGGGCTGGTTGACGTAAGGCAGCGCTTTCTCGTCGGGCATGTCGCCGCAGGCGGCGAGGCCGCCCAGCATCATCGGCGCCGCCATCAGCCGCAGGAAGGTGCGCCGGCTGGTCTCCGAAAGCTCGAGGACGGCCGGGAACTCGGCCTCGACGAACCGGCGGAAATCGTCCGTCTCGGCGAGGTCCTCGAGACTGCGCCAGAACCGCCGGCCGCCGCCCGACTCCAGGCGCCGGCGAAGTGCGGCCAGATCCGGCGCGGTCCCCGTCGTCGGGTCGTTCGGCGGCGGACGGTCGGCCGGCGGGAAGGAGGTCATCGCGCGCCTACCGGTGACAGATGTAGCAGTGGGTGAGATTGCCGACGTCGATATGGTAGCGCTCGACCAGCGTCTTGCCGAAAGCCTCGGCGTCCGCCGGCGGCGTCCAGGTCATGTCGAACACCGCCTCGCGCGGCCGCAGGTTCGGCGCCGGATTGCGGTGACAGTCCAGGCACCACTGCATCAACAACGGTTGGGCGCGACGCATCAGCGGCATCGTGTCGACCCGGCCGTGGCAGGTCACGCAGCCGACGCCCTTGGCGACATGGATGCTGTGGTTGAAATAGACGAACTGCGGCAGCTTGTTGACCCAGGTCCAGCGCAACGGCGTACCGGTCGCGAGGCTCTTGCGGACCGGCTCCAGCAACGGCGCGTCGGTCCAGATCTGAGAATGGCAGGTCATGCAGGTATGGGTCGGCGGAAAGCCGGCGGTCGCACTTTCCTCGACGCTGGTGTGACAGTAGCGGCAGTCCAGCCCGAGGCCGGCCACGTGGTGCTGGTGACTGAACGGCACCGGCTGCTCGCGCACGACATCCTGCCTGGTCATGTAGTCGGAGCGGACGACACCGCCGCCAACGACCAGCAGGCCGACGACGCTGGCCGCCGCGGCGATCATTGCGATCCGCAACCAGATATCGGCGCCGGGAGAAAATATCTGCGCCAATCACAACTCCGCGAGGCACTACCGCCTGCTCTGGCGACGAGCGGCCCAAGACACCTTCTACCAGTGTGCGTGCTATGCCAGATGAACCTGGGTTAAGGCGGCGGCTGTAGTTGAAGTAGCCCCGCCGACTCTTTCACGGCCTGGCGTCCGGAAATCCTGAGAATTTTGAGACGGAGGCGACAATGCGGATTGAGAGAGCCGAAGCCGGGGCAGGCGCTAAGGCCGGGGCGCCCGGCGCGGTGCGTGGCGCCCTTAGAGAGGCGGTTCGTGGCGTCATCGGCGCGATGCTTTTCCTGGCGCTGCTTGTGGCGCCGGCTTCTCCCTCGCCGAAAGCTCAGGACCTGCAACCGCCGCCGCAGGCCGGCCTGGAACGGGCCGTCTTCGCGGGCGGCTGCTTCTGGTGCATGGTCCACCCGTTCGACGAGATCGAGGGCGTGAAGTCCGTAACGTCCGGCTATACCGGCGGCACCCTCGCCAACCCGACCTACGAGCAGGTCTCCGCCGGCGGCACCGGTCACCTCGAGTCGGTCGAGGTCGTCTTCGATCCTGCGAAGGTCGGCTATCAGACCCTGCTCGACGTCTACTGGCGCAACATCGATCCGTTCGACAGCGGCGGCCAATTCTGCGACCGCGGCGCATCGTACCGATCGGCCATCTTTGTCGCCAACGACGAGCAACGCGCGGCGGCGGAAGCGTCGAAGCGCGCGCTGCAACAGCGCTTCGGCCAGCCGATCGCGACCGACATCCGCCCGGCCGGCCCGTTCTATCGGGCGGAGACGTATCACCAGGACTATTACAAGAAGAACCCGCTCCGCTACCGGTTCTACCGCTACAACTGCGGTCGCGACGCCCGGCTGGAGGCGGTGTGGGGCACGGAAGCCGGCGGCGGCGAGCATTAGGCGCGGACGCGCATCAGGGCGCCGACGCTTCCTCCGGCGACTGGCGGGTGCCGCCGCTGACCGCCTTCGCCTCGACGAAAATGCGCCGGATGTCGGGATGCGCCTCGCGAATACGGGCTTCGAGCCGGTCGACGGCCGTTGCCACCGCATTGGCTGAAAGATCGGGACGGAAGCGGACGTTGAGCGCAAGCATGATCTCGTGCGGGCCGAAATGCATCGTCAGCGGCGGCAGAGCCTCCTCGACATCGCGGTCGGCCGCGACGAGCGCGCGGATGTCGGCCTGAACAACTGGGTCGGCGCCCTCCCCGATGAGAAGGCCTTTGCTCTCATAGGCGAGGAAGATGGCGACCACCCCGAGGATGACGCCGATCACGATGGAGGCGCTGCCGTCGAGGTAGGGGTTGTCGAGCCGCTGGCCGAGGTAGATGCCGACAAGGGCGACAAGGAGACCGAGAAGCGCCGCGCTGTCTTCGAGCAGCACCGTAAAGAGCGTCGGATCCTCGCTGCTATGGATGGCCTCCCAGACGCTCTTTTCGCCACGCTGCGCCAGCAGTTCGCGCAGCGCCACCGTCCAGGAAAACCCCTCGAACAGTATGGCGGCGCCGAGCACGGCGTAGTTCCAGGTCGGGTCGGTGATCGGCCTGGGGTGACGAAGATGGGCGATGCCTTCGTAGAACGACATCCCGCCGCCGACCGCAAAGATCAGGATCGCGACGATCAGGGTCCAGAAATAAAGCTCCTTCCCGTACCCGAAGGGATGAGCGGCGTCGGCCGGCCTGCGACTTCGCCGCAGCCCGAGCAGGAGCAGGCCCTGATTGCCGGTGTCGACGATCGAGTGGATGCCCTCCGAGAGCATGGCCGAACTGCCGGTGAAGGCGGCGGCGACGAACTTGCTGGCGGCGATCGCGAGGTTGGCGCCGAGGGCCGCGAAAATGGTGGTCTTCGATTCCTTGGCCATCGTCCTGCTTCTCTCGTTGGGGCGCCCGAGCGATCGAACCCCGGGACACGCCAGTCTCGATTAACAGACGCCTGGCCGTCGATCCCTAACCGCTGAAGGGTTGTCGCCTCGCAACATGTCAGAGCCCGTTGGCTACGCCTTGCCGAGATAGCGGTCGGCAGCGGCGAACTGCCATGTGCACCTCAGCGTTCGGTACTCTGGCAGCTTTCTGGCCGCCGCGAGGCGGGTGCGGCGGCGGGGAGGTGCCGGATCAGGCAAGGACCTTTATGGCAATGTTCTGGTTGATCCGGAACAGGTTCTCCGGGTCGTACCTCTGCTTGAGTTCCGTCAGGCGTCCGTAGTTGGAACCGTACGCCGCACGCACGCGCTCCTCGTCTTCTGGAATGAAGTTCACGTAGACGCCGCCGGTGGCGTGCGGTGCTGTGGCCTCGAAGAACTCCCGGGCCCAGGCGACACATCCCGCATCTTCAATCGGGTCATCCCAGCGCGTGTGCACGTTCATCACGAAGTCGGCGTTCCGGTGCGGATAGGCCATGGCGTCGGCCGGCACGCGTTTGATCGCACCACCTACTTGGCCGAAGAAAATCTCGCACTGCGGCGTCGGCAACTGCCCTGCATAGCGCACCGTCAGGTCGATCAGCTGGTCGCTGAGGTTCGTCAAGTTGTGGGATTTCCAGTAGTTGCGGGCTCCGGGCGTGAGCAGCGGGTCGAAAGCCGACTGCCATTCCACGAACGGCATCGGCCCGGCGTGGATACCATGCGGCTCACCCAGCGCTCGCAGCGAAGCGACCGCCTGCTCGCCCCCGCCCGGCCTGCCAACGTGGCAGAGCGCAAACACGACGACCTCGCGGCCGTGCACCGCGGGCGGCAGGAAGGGCAGCGGCGGTGCCTTGCGCAGTATTACCCACAACGCGAGGTCGTCCGCTGCGGCGGCGGCCAGCTCGCGATACCGTCGCAAGAGCTCGCCCGCACGCTCGTAAGGGTGGACGACAAGGCCTGCGAAGACCTCAGGGCCCACCTCATGAAGGCGGAACCTGAAGGACGTGACCACACCGAGATTACCGCCGCCACCGCGTATACCCCAGAATAGGTCCGGGTTTTCGCGCTCGTTCGCGCGTTCCAATTCGCCTGCAGCCGTGACCACGTCGGCGCCAATCAGATTGTCGATGGTCATGCCGTACTTGCGACTGAGCCAGCCGAAGCCGCCGCCCAGCGTGAGCCCAGCAACACCGGTAGTGGAGTTGATGCCGAGCGGCGTTGCGAGCCCGAACGCCTGTGCCTCCCGGTCGAAGTCGCCGAGCGTAGCCCCTGGTTCCACCTCGGCGATGCGCTCCCAGGGATCGATCCGTACCGACCGCATCGGCGCGACGTCAATGACGAGGCCGCCGTTGCAAAGAGCACTGCCGGCAATGTTGTGCCCGCCGCCGCGGACCGCCGTCAGCAGCCTGTACTGGCGAGCAAAGCGCACAGCATGGAGCACGTCGGCCGCGCCGGCGCAGCGCACGAACAACCCCGGCCGCCGGTCGATCATGGCGTTCCAGATTTGGCGGACATTCTCGTATTCGGGGGCAGTCGGGTCCACAAGGCTGCCACGCAGCCGGCCGCGCAGGTCCTCGACCTCCTGCTCCAGCGTGAGTTCCCGTCCGTCCAAGGATAGCAACTTGATCTGCGTCATCATGTCCTCCTCGCGGCGCTGTTCGCCGCGCTGTTGGTTGCCGGAGGGAGGCTGAATGCGCATTCGACTGCCTTGGCTTATGTCAACAGTCTAGCCAGACGCCTGGGGATGGTGAATGATCGGGCGTTCGCTTAATCTGTCCGATCGTCCGGACCTGCATCCGATGGCTCGGCGGGTCTGGCGTCGATCGGCGTCTGCTGTCGGGTCGCGCGCTATGGAACAGGATATCCTTTCCGACGTGCTCCGCAGCGTCCGCCTGTCTGGCGCGATCTTTTTCGAGGTCGACGTGGCGTCACCGTGGGTTGCCGCCGCGCCACCGAGCCGCAGCATCGCCTCGCTGGTGATCCCGGGCGCCCAGCACGTGATTGAGTACCACGTTCTGGTCGAAGGGACTTGCTGGGCCCGAGTCACCATCCCCGGCAGCGGGCCACCCATCCGTCTGTCTGCTGGCAGCATCGTCGCCTTCCCACATGGGGACGCGCACGTCCTGGCCAGCCATCCCGAGTTGAACGCAGAGCCGGATCTCAGCAACTTTGACCAAGCTGCCCGGGCGGAATCGCTCCCGTTTCACCTGGACTACCGCGATGGTGGAACGCGGTCCGCGCAAATAATCTGCGGCTTCTTAGGTTGCGACGTGGCTCCGTTCAATCCTTTGATCACCAGCTTGCCACGCGTTATGCACATTCCGAATGGATACGGTAGCAGCGGCGATGGCTTCCTGAGCCATCTGATCTGCGCCACGGTGCGCGAAACGCACGCCAAGGGTGTGGGTAGTGGCGGCGTGTTGTCGAAGCTGAGCGAACTCATCTTCATCGAAGTGATCCGTCGCTATGCGGAGGCGCTCCCACCGGACGCGGGGGGTTGGCTCGCCGGCCTGCGGGATGTCGGCGTCGGCCGCGCCCTTCGGCTACTGCACGCCGAACCGGTCCGCGACTGGACGGTGGCGGGTCTTGCACGCGAAGCCGGCGTGTCCAGAACGGTGTTGGCCGAGCGATTCACTAGGTTGCTCGGCATGCCTCCGATGACCTACCTGGCCAATTGGCGGATGCAGCGCGCGGCGGCGCTGCTAAGCGCGGGACCAATGCCGTTGAGCCAGGTGGCAGACGAAGTGGGCTACGAGTCCGAGGCGTCGTTCAGTCGCGCCTTTAAGCGCGGCACCGGCGTCTCGCCAGGGCGTTGGCGCAAGAACGCAATCGCAGGACGGTGAGCAGCGCTGCCTGTGGAAAGTGGACGCGCTGCACGTTGAGCTCTCTAAGTTGGGAGATTCCAACACGAGGGACTTCCGCCGAAAAGACCGAGAGCTTGTTGAGCGCTACTTACGAGAATGGCAGATCATCCCGTGAGAGTGCTGCCACAACTTAGGGCTCGACCTTCGGGATCAGGTAGGCGCGCGCCGCATCTTCCAGATTGCGCCGCTTCCGCCGCAAAAAGACCACCGGGAATGCCGTCAGCGCCAACAGCCCGTTCACCGTCGAGAGGTTGTTGACGCTGCGACGGGCGTCAAGGATCAGTTCCGACAGAACCGCGCGCTCGCTGGCCTCGCCTTCCTCCCGCACGTGGCGCAAGCGGGTGAGGGAGAAAAGGCCGATCAGCGACGCCAGGACGAAATAGAAGCCCCAGTGCCGCACGATGAGGATCGGCACGACGCCGGAGGCCTGCGGGCTGAGCCACTCCACGACCAGCGCCAGTTCGCGCTGGGCGAAAAAGTCGGCGCACAGGCCGCCGATGATCGGGGCGGCGCCGGCGGCAAGGGCGTTGACGAGGCTCAGCACCGCCAGATAGGCCGTCGCCTCGCCCTTCGGCGCCAGCTTCAGGCCGATGTTCCCGGCCGCCAGCGTCACGCCGGCGGTCGCTATCCCCATAAGGAAATGAGCGGCCACAAGCAGATGCATGGAGTAGCGGTGCTTCTCCGGGAACATGATGAAGGTCCAGGTGAAGATGGCGAGAATGAACATCGGGCCGCAGATCGCGAGCACCGCCTTGTTGCTGAAGCGGTCGATGGTGCGGCCCCAGAGCTGCGAGAGAAGGACGTTGGGCACAAGGGAAACGACGCTCATCGTCATGATCGTGATCATGTCCAGGTGAAGCGCCGTCAACATGAACACCGTGAAGAACGGCGCTGCGAGGTTGACCGCGAAGTTCCACGTGCCGAGGAAGGCGATCAGCCTGCGGAAGTTCGGGTCGGACAGCGGTCGGCGCAGCCTCGAGGTCAACGACGCGCGCGACGCCGGGTCCATCGACGGTTCGGGGAGTTTGTTGAGGCGGACAACCCCCACCATCCCGAAGGCGAAGCCGATGACGATCAGCACGACATAGGCGAAACGGGTGTCCAGCGTTACCAGCCGCGGCCAGACATCGACGAGGGCGCCGCCCGAAAAGCTCAGGAGCGCGCTGAGCGCGCCGGCCATCAACAAGCGCTTGGCGAAGAAGGCGCCGAGGCGGTTTCCTGGCACGAAGTCCCGCATCCAGGAGTTCCAGCTGCATCCGGCAAAGGCGCCGAAGCCGGTGTGGAGGAACAGGCCGCCGACGAGCAACCCCACCGCGAGGTCGCTGCGGGAGACGAAGGCGGCAGCGACCATGACGAAAAGCGACGCCCGGCTCAGCGCCTCGCCGACGATGCAGATGGCGCGCCGGCGGCGGACCGTTTCGACCAGCAAAACGGCGGGAAGCTGGAAGAACTGGGTCAGAAAAGGAAGGGCCGCAAGCAGGCCCACCGCCACATTGTTGGCTCCGACGCTCAGCGCGAAGGCGACCAGAAACGGCCCGGTGGTCAGCGTCGCCATCGCCTGACTCGCCAGCCCGTCTTCGACCATGACCCGCAGGCCGGCCTTGAGGTCCGCCTCGGAGGTGACCTCGCGGTAGGGAAATCGCCGCTCGATGCCCGCCTTCAGGCGTGACAGCATTGCAACCTCGCGTAGCGGTCCGAAGGAATCATCGTCCGACCGCGACCGCTGAGCAAGGCTCGTGCCAGCCAGCCGGCGAAGGCGCCCGGCGACGCCTCGCCCCCGGCGGCGGGATCACTCGCTTTCCGAAGCGACCTCCGGCTTCGCCACGGTCGTTGTTTTCCGCTCGCCCTCAATTGCGGCGATATCCCTGGCCGTCGCGTCGACGCTCTGCTGATCGAAGAGAATGGCGTAGTCCAGCACGAACGACCGTGATGCACCGGGCGCCAGTTTCGGTACGCGCCCGAACCTGCGCTCGATGCGGCGGGGATAGGCGAAGCCCGTTCCCGGTTCGAGGCCGGTGACGTAACCCTCCTTCAGCGTGTCGGTGTTCTTCCACAGTGAGAAGTAGGGCAAGGCGTTGACATCGTAGCTGATTGCGACGCCCCGATCGGCCGCCCGATTGCGAAGCATGACCGTCGTCGATCCGTCATCCTTCGCGTAAGGGACGACGTTGTAGACCTGCTCGCCGAAGCCTTTGGTCGGACCCCGATAGGTCGTCCAGGTTGCCAGATCCTTCGCCGCGTCGTCGTTGAACGGCGTGACCTGCTTGACCGCCGCGACGAAGCGCGATCCCTCCTCCAGCAGCGGCGGCCCGAAGTTGCCGTGATAGATGAGCTGAAACTCGCGCTCGTAGTCGGCGCGATTGGTCAGCGTGTCGCTGATGCGCAGGCTCGAACTCCCGGGCTCGGTGGACACATCCGTCCAGGCCTCGTAGTCGACGAACTTGAAGACCTTGTCGTCGACCCGGCCGCGGACATGGATCCGGTGCGGGGCTTCGTCATCGACGACGACCACCACCTTGGAGGCAGGCGTGTTTCCGGCGCGGCCATGCAGGGTCAGGAGTTTGCCGTCGTCCATGCCGGGATGGCCCGCCCACTCGAAACCGCAGCGGACCAGCATCTCGTTGAAGCCGTCGAGCCAGCCGAGGCCGTTGCGGCTGTCGAGGTTGACGAAGGCGGGGTTGACGATCTCGTCCACCGGCGAGTCCCAGCCCAGCGTCACGTCCCCGCTCTGGACACGAAAGACGTTCATCCCGCGCGTCGGTATGACGGAAAAGGTCATCCTGCCGTTGTCGACCTCGATGACCTCGACGCCCTCCTGCTTGCCGCCGTGCAGGGTCCGCGTGCTGATACTGAAGCCTTGGCCGGAGGTGACGCCCAGATCCTTGCTCGATATCGAGCGGTCCTGGTCCCGGATTGAGGTCGCCGAGTCGACCAGGACGAACTCCTTCGCGGCAACCGGCGCCGCGCTCAGGAAGAGGCAGGCAAGCGCCGTGGCAAGCGCCGTGGCCAGATGTGCTTGCATGGCCGACCTCCTCTACTGCACCGAGCCGCGCGCGGCGGTGAGGCGGCCCGTCGGCTGGGGCTCGTCGAGCGGCCGCTTGACGATCACCAGCGCGATCGCCGTCACCACCGTACCGGTGACGATGGCGAGCGCGTACCAGCCGAGGTGGCTTACCGCGTTCGGAATGGCGAGAACGAAGACGCCGCCGTGAGGCGCCCGCAGGCCGCAGCCGAAATACATCGACATCGCGCCGGCGACGGCCGACCCCGCGACCATCGACGGGATGACGCGGAGCGGATCCTTGGCGGCGAACGGGATGGCGCCTTCGGTTATGAAGGACAGGCCGAGGACGCCGGCGGCCTTGCCGGCCTCGCGTTCCGCCTGGGTGAAGCGGTTGCGGCCGATGACCGTGGCGACGCAGATGCCGAGCGGCGGGGTCATGCCCGCCGCCATCACGGCGGCCATCGGCGCGAACGTGTCGCTGGTCAGCAGGCCGATCGAGAAGGCATAGGCCGCCTTGTTGACCGGCCCGCCCATGTCCACCGCCATCATCCCGCCGAGCAGCAGGCCGAGCAGGACGGCGTTGGTCGTGCCCATGCCCTGGAGGAAGGCGGTCAGCCCTTCCATGATGGCGCGGACCGGACCGCCGACGACGTAGACCATGGCCAGGCCGACCACGAGGGTCGACAGCAACGGGATGATCAGCACCGGCTTGAGGCCCTCGAAATTGACCGGCAGCCTGATGTAGTCGCGCATCCACTTGGCGACGTAGCCGGCGAGGAAGCCCGAGATGATCCCGCCGAGGAAGCCCGCTTGCAGATTGATGGCGAGCATCCCGCCGATCAGGCCGGGCGCCAGACCCGGCCGGTCGGCGATGGAATAGGCGATGAACCCGGAGAGGACCGGAACCATGATCGCGAAGGCGGCACCGCCGCCGATCGACATCAGCGCCGCCGCCAGCGTGCCTTCCTGCTTGAACGCCTCGATTCCGAAGACGAAGGACAAGGCGATCGTCAGGCCGCCGGCGACGACGATCGGCAGCATGTAGGACACGCCGGTGAGCAGGTGCTTGTACGGCCCGGTTCCCTTTTCGGCCGGTTTCGCCTTCGCTGGCCGGGAAGCGGCCGCGGGCGCGGCCGCCGACGCCGCAGGGCTCGCCAGCGCGGCCTCGATGACGGTTCCCGCCTCCTTGACCGCGGCGCCGACCGAGGTCTGGTACAGTGGCTTGCCGGCGAAGCGATCCAGGTCGACGTGCGTGTCGGCGGCGATGATCACAACGTCGGCGTTGGCGATGTCCTCCTCGCTGAGCTGGTTCTTTGCCCCGACCGAGCCCTGGGTCTCGACCTTGATCGTGTGATTGGCGGCGGCCGCCGTCTTCTTCAAAGCCTCGGCCGCCATGAACGTGTGGGCGATGCCGGTTGGGCAGGCTGTGATCGCGACGATGCGCTTGCCGGCCGCCGGCTTCTCCTCCGCCGCCGCCGGCTGCGCGCGCTCCGGCGCCGGTGCCGCCGGCAAGTCCGCCGGACGCTCGGCGACGCCGGCTTCGGCGAGCGCCTCCCGGATCACCGGCTCGGTTTCGCGGATCGCGCGGCTGGTCGAGGTCTCGAAAACCGGCATGCCCTCGAAGCGGGTCCGCTCGACGTGGATGTCCGCGGCAAGGATCACGACATCCGCCGCGGCGATGGTCTCGTCGTCAAGGGGATCGCTGGTGCCCTCCGCGCCCTGGCACTCGATCCTGACGGTATGGCCCATCATTCGCCCGACGTTGCGGATGGCTTCGGCGGCCATCAGGGAATGTGCGATACCGGTGGGACAGGCGGTCACGCCGACGATGTTTGCCAACTTCGTGTCCTCCTCCGCGTTATTCCTCTATTCGCTTCGTCGCAACCTGGCCGCAGATGTCCTCGATCACGGCGCGCGCCGGCAGTCGCGGGCCGATCTCGCCGAGGGCGCCGACGGAGAAGGCCGTCGCCAGTCGCGCGCAGTCTTCGAGGGCCAGGTTGCGCAGGCAGGCGTCGACGATGCCGGCGACCATCGCATCGCCGGCGCCGACGGTGCTCTTGACCGCGACCGGCGGCGGCGCGGCATGAACGGCCTGGGCGCCGTCGACGAAGATGGCGCCCTTTGCGCCCATCGAGACGACCACCAGGTCGATCCCGCGCCGCCGCAGGTCGCGGGCCGCGTCGACCACGGCCCGTTCGCCCTCGAGCGGACGGCCGACCAGTTCGGTGAGCTCGTCGATGTTCGGCTTGATCACGTCGGGCCCGGTATCGATCGCATCGACAAACGCAGCGCCGCTGGTGTCGAGGACGACCTTGCGGCCGCGCGATTTCAAAAGCCGGATCAGGTCCCGGTAGCTCGACGGCGGCAAACCCGAGGGGAGACTCCCGGAAAGCACGAACCATTCGGCGTCCTGCTCGATCAGATCCTCGATCGCCATGGTCACCGCGGCGAGATCGTCGGGCCCGACCGCAACCCCCGGAAAGTTGATGTCGGTCACCCGGTTGGAGACGTCGTCGACGATCTTGACGTTGACCCGCGTCTGTCCCGGTACGCAGACGAAGCGATCCGCCAAGTTCTTCTCGTCGAACAGGCGGACGAACAGCTCGACATTGCCGGCGCCGAGCAGGCCGGTGACGGCGACGGCATGGCCGAACCCGGCGAGAAAGGAGGCGACGTTGACGCCCTTGCCGCCGGCGTCGGACTGCTCCCAGACGACGCGATTGACCGCGCCGGCGGTGAAGTTGGGGACGCTCGCGGTCTGATCGATCGCGGCGTTGAGACTGACGGTGACGATGCGCGGCGCAGCGGCCATGGCACGGCTCCCCTTGCTCACCGGTGACCGGGTCCGCTCATGCGAGCGCCCGGACCTCGGCAGCGGTTCGGCAGGCGAGCGCGCGACCGGCGAGCGCGCGCGCTTTGTCCCGCGACAGATTGCGGATCTGCGCCTTGACGGCGGCGATGCTCGGGATGCTCACGCTCAGTTCGCTCACGCCGAGGCCGGTGAGAATGACGACGCCGAGGGGATCGCCGGCGACGCCGCCGCAGGCGCCGACCCATTTGCCCGCCTGCTCCGCTGCGCGCACGGTCTGCTCGATCATCCGCAGGACCGCCGGGTGCAGGCCGTCCGCCTGCCGCGCGAGTTGCGGATGCAGCCGGTCCATGGCGAGGACATACTGGGTCAGGTCGTTGGTGCCGACGGAGAAGAAGTCGACCTCCGCGGCGAAGACATCGGCCATGACCGCCGATGACGGAACCTCGATCATCATTCCGATCTCGACCGGGTCGGCGCCGAGCGAGGCCCGGACCTCTTCGGTGATCTCCTTCGCCTGCCGCAATTCCTCGAGGGTCGCGATCATCGGATACATGATCCGCACCGGCCCCGTTGCCGCCGCCCGGAAAATTGCGCGCAGTTGCGTGCGGAACAGGTCCTTGCGCGCCAGGCACAGGCGAATGCCCCGCTCGCCGAGGAACGGGTTCATCTCCGCCGGCATCTGCAGGTACGGCACCTCCTTGTCGCCGCCGATGTCCAGCGTGCGGATGATGATCGGCAGGCCGTTCAGCGCCCTGGTCATCGCGGCGTAGGTTTCGAACTGCTCATCCTCGCTCGGCGCGTTGTCGCGCTGGAGGAACAGGAACTCGGTGCGCAGCAGCCCGACACCCTCGCCGCCGGCGTCGACGGCGTGCCCGGCTTCGGCGACGTCGCTGATGTTGGCGACGACCTCGATGCGCCGGCCGTCGGTCATGATCGCCGGCTTGTAGCAGGCCCGGCGCTCGGCCTCGCGTTGGGCCTGGTGATCGACCAGCGCCTGGCGGGCCTGGGCGATGTCGGCCTCCGTCGGTTTGACCACCAGCAGGCCGGCGTTGCCGTCCAGGATGGCGGGCGTTCCGTCTTCGAGATCGAGCACGGAGTTGCCGGCGCTCACGACCGCCGGGATATCCAGCGACCGGGCGATGATCGAGGTGTGCGACGTCGGCCCGCCGCCTGCCGTGCACAGGCCGAGAGCGAATGCCGGGTCGAGGCGCGCGGTGTCCGACGGCGTCAGGTCGTCGGCGACGAGGATGACCGGATGCTCCGGGAGTTGCGGGTCGTCCTCGATGGTCTCGGCGACGAGCTTGAGCACGCGCCGGCCGACATCGCGCAGGTCCGCCGCCCGCGCCGCGAGCACGGCGTCCCTCATCGCCGCGAGGGTGCCGGCGCGTTCCTCGTAGACGTTCTGCCAGGCCCAGCCGGCGCTGCGGCCCTCTCCGATCAGCGCCCGCGCCGCGTCCAGCATTTCGGGATCGTCGAGGAATTCGGCGTGGGCCTTGAAGATGCCGGCCTTCGCCGGTCCCGACTTCTTCCAGACCTCGTCGAACAGCTCCTGCAGTTCGCGCTTGGCGCTGGCGATGGCCCCATCCAGTTTTTTGAGCTCGCCCCCGGCGTCGCGCGCGGTCGCCTCGACCACGATCTTCGCCCTGACGAACTGGCGGATCGGGCCGATGGCGAGGCCCGGAGAGGCCGAGATGCCGGCCACCGAGCGGGCGTCGTAGCGAATGGTCTGGCGGGCCTCGAACACCGGCGTCGCGGCGTCCGCCGCCGCCTGCGCCTCGTCCTCCAGGCCCTTCTCCATCGCCGCCTTCAGCGTCGCCAGCGCCCCCGCGGCATCGGCTCCCTCGGCGCTTACCCGCAGGATCGAGCCCTTTTCGGCGCCGAGCTTGAGCAGCGCGATCAGGCTCTTGCCGTCTGCGACCTTGTCCGCGTGGCGAACCCGCACGGAGGCCTGGAACGACTTCGCCAGGTCGACGAAGGCGGTCGCCGGCCGGGCGTGCAGGCCGTGGGGACTGTCGATGGCGATATCGAAACCCTGGCCGAGGTCCTCCGCCGCCGCGTCGGACGGCGCGGCCGCCACCTTGGCGGCGCCGCGGCCCGACAGCCGGGAAGCGATTTCGCCCGCGTCGGCTGTCGTCGCGAGCCGCTGGGCCTCCTCCGGCTCGCTCAGGACATCGGTGAGGTTGGCTAGGATCTCGAGGTGTTCGTCGGACATCGCGGCTATGCCGACGACAAGATGGACTTTTTCCCCCTGGTTCCACTCGACGCCGCCGGGAACCTGGAGCACGGCGACGCCGGTCCTGCGGATCAACCCGCGGTCTTTCGGGATCCCGTGCGGGATGGCGATGCCGTTGCCGAGGAAGGTGTTCGCAATCTTCTCGCGAGCCAGCATGCTGGCGATGTATCCAGGCTCGATGTTGCCGCCGTCGACGAGAAGCTGGCCAACCTGGCGGATCGCTTCGGTCTTGTCTGCCGGACGGCCGCCGATACCGACCGCCGATGGATCGAGAGCAAGCATCCTGTCCTTCCTCCCATTCTTCTGGCTTCTTTATTGCCTTGTCGCCGCTGCCGGCGCTCCGCCCGGAAGCACCTTTCGTTCGGTTGACTAGAAGATCAGGCTTGCCTCGAAGCCGACGACAAGAGCGTTGTCGATGTCGTCCTCGCCGTTCGGGGTGACGACATACTGGACCGCAGGCCTGAAATAGACAGCGGGCGTGATCTGGAACTGATGGTTCAGTTCGATCGTCGTCTCGGTCTTCTGCCTCTCCAGGCCGGCCTCATGGCGGGCGTCGCTCAAGGCGTCGCTGAACCAGGCGTTGTGAACGCCGAACGCGGTCTTGTCGTAGGGCCGGGACTTGATGAGACCCGTATAGACCGCGCCGCCCGAAGCGTAATACGGGATCGTGTTGTGCTTGTCGTCGGGGCTCATCACGAAGGCGGTGAAAAGCGTCAGGCCCTGCTCGGTCCTGTTGGGCTCACGGTAGACCATCTGGTCGAAGAGCAGGTAGACGCCGCTGTTGCCCGAGAACTTTTCGCCGGGCAGGCCGCTGACGAACGGGTTGCCGCCGTCGACGTCCTCCGCGACGTTGCGGAAGTCGCCGGTATGGTAGTAGCCGCCGAGCTTGTAGTGGCCCGGCAGGTCGAACAGGCCCTGCTCCGGCGTGTAGCCGAATTCGCTCAGGATCAAGACGCCGTTGTCGCCGAAGGTGAAGTTGGTGCCGTGCTTGTTGTTGTCTTGGCCGGCGTTGTTGCTCTGGCTGACGTCGCCGTCGTAAACGCCGACCTGGAGGTACGTTTCCTGGGTCGGCCGCACCTTGGCGCGGGCACCCCAAACCGCCGTCGGGTAGGCCGTGATCCCATCGGGAAGGTTGAAGAACGGCGACGGCGGCTGGCCGCAGATGCCGTTGGTGATGAACTGGCAATAGAGGGGCGAGGTGAGGAAGTCTTCGGTTGCGGCGAGCCGGCCATAGGCAAGGTTGAGCCGGTCTTCGAACAGCGCGGTGATGAACTGGGCCTGCACCAGCCGGAGGCGCTGGCCGCCGCCATAGAGCTGCTGCACGCTGATGGCGTTGCCGATGTCCTAGGCGCTCAGGCTGTTGCCGGTGCGCTGCGAGCCGCCGATGCGAAAGGTGGTCTTCGGGACGCCGAGCAGCCGATCGAGGTCGAAGTTGGCCTCCAGCGAGACGTTGTGGACGTAGCTCTCGCCCTGCTGCCGGCCGCCGATGGGGTTGGCCATGAACTCCATGGCATAGCCGCCGCGGACGGTGACGCCTTGCTCGGCGAGCCAGGTCCGGGCGCCGAACCAGTCGCCGCTGACGTTGGTGGAGAGATCGTAGCGGGGCCCCGGCGCCGCGCCCTCCGGAGGCGAAAGCGGCGTCTCTGGGGTCACCCGCTCCGGCTCCTGGGCGGAACTCGGCGCAGGCACCGCGGCTATG